>CAYRXQ010000264.1:0-4445 GCA_964428115.1 uncultured Ilumatobacteraceae bacterium | reverse complement strand
CACCTGCTCGGCCCACCACGCCTCGACCTCACCACGCCCCGGTGATCGTGCGCGGGGATCGCTGCGTCGAGCTGATCGGCCGCGGTTGACTCGGACCGGGTCGGGGTACTGTCCGGTCGCCCCACCGGGCGACCGATGGATTCGTACATCATCCTCCTCACCGTGGTCGGCGCAGCGATCCTGGCGGCGGCGATCCTGCCGGACCTCCTCGCGCGTGTGCCGATCTCGCTGCCGATGGTCTACGTCGGCGTCGGCGCACTGCTGTTCTGGCTTCCCCTCGGCCTCGAGGGACCGCGGCCGGGAGCGGACTCACCCAGCGCGGAGCGCCTGACCGAGCTCGTGGTGATCGTGTCGCTGATGGGCGCCGGGCTGAAGCTGAGCCGGCCCGTCGGATGGCGCTCGTGGGGATCGACCCTGAGGCTGCTGGGCGTGACCATGCCGCTCACGATCGCTGCGATCGCCGTGCTCGGAGTCGGCGTGCTGGGGCTCCCCGTGGCGGCCGCCGTGCTGCTCGGTGCGGTGCTGGCACCCACCGATCCGGTCCTCGCGTCCGACGTGCAACTCGAGGGGCCGGCCCACGATGATGACGACGACGAGGTCAGGTTCGCCCTCACGTCGGAGGCCGGCCTCAACGACGGCCTCGCGTTCCCGTTCACCAACCTGGCGATCGCCCTGGCCGCGGGTGGGAGCTGGTTCGCCGGGTGGCTGGTCGAAGACGTCGTGATCAAGCTCTCGGTGGGCGTGGTCGTCGGGCTGCTCGCCGGCCGGCTCTTCGCGTGGCTCGCCTTCGCCAGCGAGAGCAGGCAGATGTTCGCCCGCTCGGGTCAGGGCTTCGTCGCCCTCGGCGCCACACTCGCCGTCTACGGCGTCTGCGAGCTCCTCCACGGATACGGCTTCCTGGCCGTGTTCATCGCTGCGGTCATGATCCGGCGGACCGAGACCGACCACGAGTTCCACCAGACGCTCCACGACTTCGCGGAGACGCTCGAGCGCCTCGCCAGCGTGCTGTTCCTCGTCCTCCTCGGCGGCGCAGCCGTGGACGGCGCCCTCGGCGCACTCACGCTCACCGGTGCGCTCGTCGCCGTCGGGATCGTGCTGCTGATCCGTCCGATCGCCGGATGGTTGGCGATGATCGGCGCGCCGGTGGGCCGAACGGAGCGCATCGCGATCGCGTTCTTCGGGATCCGCGGGATGGGAACCGTCTACTACCTGGCACATGCCGTGAACCTCGAACGGTTCCCGCGTGCCGCCGAGGTGTGGGCCGTCGCCATCGCCGCGATCCTGGTGTCGATCGTGGTCCACGGGGCGTCGGCGACCGTCGTGTTCTCGGCCGTCGATCGCCGTCTCGAGCGCCGAGCACGTCGCCGCACGGCCACCCCGACCTAGCGCGTCGCCATCCTCACGCGACCCGCAGCGCGAGCTCCGAGGCCGTGGCCGCGGCATGCGGGGGGACCCCGGCGTCGAGCAGACGACGCTCGAGCTCGTGGACCTCGGCCGGACTGGCCGCTCGACGGAAGTCGTCATGGCGCTCGCGGACCTCGGCGGGGAGGCGGCCCAGATGGCGCAGCGCCACGTCGGGGAGCCGACGACGCACGAGATAGCCGTCGCCCACCGGTTGCACCAGCCCGAACATCACGCAGCGCTGCAGGGCCCGCCCGAACGGGCTGTGGACCCCTCGCGCTGCGCTGAGCCCCATGCTGCGGGCCGTCGCGGTGAGATCGAGCGTGAAGCCCTCGGGGTGCTCGTCGAAGCCGCGCGCGAACCGGCGCAACACCCACAGCGCCGTCGGGCCGATCACCCCCAACCAGAACAGCTCGGGGTATGCGCCGCGCGGGTCCCATCCCCGTCGATCGACGACCGGGTCGAGCCAGGGTCGGATGGTGACGATCCACGCCTCGGCGGTGTCCGGACGGGCAAGGGGTTCGGTGGTACTCATGCGCCCATGGGGGTCCGCTGCAGCCGCGACCGGAAAGCCCGTCTCAACCAGCGACGCGGATGACGAACTGCGGATCGAGCGCCGGGTCGAGCAGCTGGAGCACGGTGACGAGCTGGTCGGTGGGCAGCGACACGCAACCGCTGGTGGGCCGGGGTCGGCCGGCGGCGTCGTAGGAGTGCCGGTGCAGGAAGATCGCGGCAGCGAGCGCCGGCTCCCCGGGCTCGTCACCCGAGACGGGGTCGAGGTTGGCGCCGATCACCGCCGCGTGCGAGTAGACGTCGCCGTAGCGGGGGAGCCACTCGTCGTGGGGTCCCGGGCAACCCGGTCGGGCGATGAGGCGCTGGTAGGTCGCTGCGCCGGGGGTGGCACCCCAGCAGTCCTCGTACCGGACGTCGCGGTACCGGGCGCGGACCCCCGGATCCGGCCGATTGCCGAACATCTCGAAGGTCTGACCGTCCCATGCGGTCACCGTGCCGAGCGGAAAGGTCCCGGCCGGGGTGGTGCCATCGCCCGACCGGCGATCGGCGATCGGGCGGATCCCGGTCCGCCCGACCATGGCGCTCGTCGGGGCGAGCTGGCAGCGCCAGACGCCATCGGCACCCGCGGCGAGCACCTGCAGCGTCGCGACGGTCGAGGTCGGCGTCGGGACGTCGATCACCACGAGCTGTTGGGCGCCAGCGGCCGCGAGGGCCGCCGCGTCCGTGGTGGTGCATCCGCCATCGGGCAGGAACGACACGCCGCGCGACGCCACCTGGGAGGCGGCGGCCGGACGGTCGAGCTTGTTGCGCAGCGAACCGGCATCCTCCTTCGATGCCGCCGACACGGGCGTCGCGACCCCGAGCAGGGCCACGAGCACCGCGGCCAGCGCGAGGCGAACGGTGGCGACCATCCCCGGAGTCTCGTCGGCCACGGGGATGGAGCACAATCGGGGGATGGACGCGGAGCTGGTCGAGCAGGTGCGGGGCTGGGTCGACGCGGCCGAGCGGGTCACCGTGCTCACGGGCGCCGGCATCTCCACCGATTCGGGGATCCCCGACTTCCGTGGTCCCAACGGCCTGTGGACCAAGAACCCCGCCGCCGAGAAGGCCTCTGACATCCGGCACTACCTCGCCGATCCCGAGGTCCGGCGCGCCGCCTGGCAGCAGCGACTGGTCACGCCGGCCTGGACCGCCGCGCCGAACGCCGGGCACCACGCCCTGGTCGCGCTCGAGCGGCGTGGCCTGCTGCACGCGCTCGTCACCCAGAACATCGACGAGCTCCACCAGCGTGCGGGCAACGACCCCGACCGGGTCGTCGAGGTCCACGGCACCGTGTGGTGGACGCGGTGCTGGGAGTGTGGTGACCGGCGCCCGATGCCCGAGGCCCTCGACCGGGTGCGCGCCGGCGAGGACGATCCGCCGTGCCTCGTCTGCGGCGGGGTCCTCAAGAGCGACACGATCAGCTTCGGTCAGTCGCTGGTGCCCGAGGTGATCGACCGGGCGATGCGGGTGAGCGAGCAGTGCGACCTGTTCCTGGCGGTCGGGTCGACCCTCAGCGTGTTCCCGGCCGCCCACTGCGTGCCGCTGGCCAAGCAGTCGGGCGCGCGGGTGGTGATCCTGAACGGCAGCGAGACGGCCATGGATCCGGTCGCCGACGTCGTGCTGCGCGGCCCGATCGGCGAGCTGCTCCCGGCCCTCGTGGACGGCTGAGCGAATCCTGAGTGAACCAGTAAACTTTCGGCCCATGGCCACGTTCCGCGACCTGCTCGCCGCCGCCAAGTCCGAGATCGTCGAGGTCGACCCGGCCGAGGCGGCCACCGCCATCGCTGCCGGTGCGCTCGTGCTCGACGTCCGTGAACCCGACGAGTACGACGAGGGCGCGCTGCCCGGTGCGATCCACATCCCCCGTGGTCACCTCGAGGCGCAGATCGAGAACCGGATCACCGACAAGACGGCGCCGGTCGTCGTCTACTGCGCCGGCGGGGTCCGGTCGGCCTTCGCCGCCCGCACGATGCAGGAGCTCGGGTACCAGCAGCCGGTGTCGATGATCGGCGGCTTCGGCCGCTGGAAGGACGAGGGTCGGCCCTGGTCGCAGCCCGCCCGGCTGACCCCCGAGCAGAGCAACCGCTACAAGCGGCACCTGCTGCTGCCCGAGGTGGGGGTCGAGGGCCAGACCAAGCTGCTCGGCTCGAAGGTGCTCCTCCTCGGGGCTGGCGGGCTCGGCTCCCCGGCAGCGATGTACCTTGCGGCGGCCGGCGTGGGCACGCTCGGCATCGTCGACATGGACGAGGTCGACGCCTCGAACCTGCAGCGCCAGATCCTGCACAACGTGGACCGGATCGGTGACCGCAAGGTCGACTCGGCCAAGAAGACGCTCACGATGCTCAACCCCGACGTCGACGTGGTCACCTACGACACGCGGCTGTCGGCCGACAACATCATGGAGATCATCGACGGGTACGACGTGATCGTCGACGGCGCCGACAACTTCCCGTCGCGCTACCTGCTCAACGACGCCAGCGTGAAGCTCG
>CAYRXQ010000263.1:0-4448 GCA_964428115.1 uncultured Ilumatobacteraceae bacterium | reverse complement strand
CCTGATCGTGCGCGTCCTGCGCGACGCGATCGTCGACGTCCGCGCTGAGCTCGACTACTGAGTTCGGCGCGACACGGGCGCCGTCGACGCCACGACGCGGTCGAGATCGGCGCCGGGGTCGCGGTGGCGGCCGCGGTGGCGGCGTGCTGGTGGTCCAGTGCGCGGCCGAGTGGCCACGCAAGGTTCACCTCGCGGACCGGTCGCCGTGGCGTGCTGTTCGGGTGCCGTGCGTACGTTCCGGGTGTCCCCCCGAACCGTCCCCACGGAGGCCATACCCCCATGCCACATGGCACCCGGCGGCGTCTGCCGCTGTTCTTCGTCGCGTCTGCCCTCGGCCTCGGCGGCCTGCTCACCACGGCGTCGCCGTCCTCGGCCTACGTCGCGATCCCCTCGCCGACGGTCTTCATCTCCGAGATCCACTACGACAACACCGGCGCCGATGCCGGCGAGGCCGTCGAGGTGTTCGGCCCCGCCGGCACCGACCTCACCGGCTGGTCGATCGTCCTCTACAACGGGAACGGCGGCGCGTCGTACGGCACGACGGCCCTGTCGGGGACCATCCCCGACCTCGGTGGCGGTTTCGGCGTCGTCGTCGTGAACTACCCCGTCAACGGGCTGCAGAACGGGTCTCCTGACGGTCTCGCGCTGGTGTCGCCCACCGGAGTCGTGCAGTTCCTGTCCTACGAGGGGACCTTCGCGGCAGTCGGGGGGCCGGCCGATGGATTGACCTCGACCGACATCGGGGTGAGCGAGGCCGGCTCGGAGCCGCTCGGGCTCTCACTGCAGGCGCGCCTGATCCCGGGGTCGTCGACGCGAACCTACGCCGAGCACATCTGGCGTGGACCACAGACCGCCACGTTCGGTGCTGTCAACCCCGTCGACGACGCGCCGCCCCCACCGCCCCCGCCGCCGCCGGTGGTCACGAAGATCGCGGCGGTGCAGGGCTCCGGTGCCATCAGCCCACTCCTCGGGCAGGTGGTAACCGTCGAGGCGGTCGTCGTGGCCGACTTCGAGGGTGCCGCCCCGAACCTGCGCGGCTTCTACCTGCAGGAGGAGGACGCCGACGCAGACGCTGATCCCACGACCTCCGAGGGAATCTTCGTGTTCAACGGCTCCGACAACGACGTTTCGATCGGCCAGCTGGTCCGGGTGACGGGCACGGTCGGTGAGTTCCAGGGTCAGACCCAGATCTCGAACACGACGGCGATCGAGGTCGTGACGTCCGCTGTCGCCGCGCCGACCCCGGCCGCGGTCACGTTCCCGCTCGCCGCACCGGACGCACTCGAGGCCGTCGAGGGGATGATCGTCACGGTCCCCGAAACGATGTACGTCACCGAGCACTTCCAGCTCGGTCGCTTCGGGCAGGTCGTGGTGTCGAGCGATGATCGTCTCGACCAGCCGACCGCGGTCGCAGCGCCCGGTGCCCCGGCGAACGCCCTCCAGGCGGCGAACGGACTGCGCCGGCTGATCATCGACGACGCGCTGAACAACCAGAACCCCGATCCGATCCACTTCGGCCGCGGCGGGCAGCCGTTGTCGGCCGCCAACACCCTGCGAGGCGGCGACACCCTCACCGGTGCCACCGGAATCCTCACCTACACGTGGGCGGGCAACAGTGCCTCGGGCAACGC
This sequence comes from uncultured Ilumatobacteraceae bacterium, assembly GCA_964428115.1. Taxonomy (GTDB): domain Bacteria; phylum Actinomycetota; class Acidimicrobiia; order Acidimicrobiales; family Ilumatobacteraceae; genus CAYRXQ01. Next base: position 2,817 of record CAYRXQ010000263.1, on the reverse strand, counting down.
CTACCGCCTGCGTCCGGTCTCGCCGGCCGAGGCTCCGTCGGCGTTCGAGTTCGTGGCTGCCAATCCCCGACCGACCACAGCACCCGAGGTCGGTGGCTCGCTGCAGGTTGCCAGCTTCAACGTGTTGAACTTCTTCACCACGCTGGCAGATGGCAACCCCGACGGATGCGGTCCGGTCGGCGCCGAGCAGAACTGCCGCGGCGCCTTCGACGTCATCGAGTACGAGCGCCAGGTCGACAAGCTGGTCGAGGCGATCCTCGCCCTCGACGCCGATGTGCTCGGCCTGGTCGAGGTCGAGAACTCCGAGCTCGCCGACGGGACCCCGGTCGATCCACTGGCCACGCTCGTCGACGAGCTCAACGCCGTCGCCGGCCCGGGCACCTACGACCGGATCGACACCGGCACCGTCGGCACCGACACCATCCGGGTGGGCTACCTGTATCGCCCGTCGGCCGCCGCGCCGCTCGGCGACCACGCCGTGCTCGACTCCTCGGTCGACCCGCGATTCGACGACGCCCGCAATCGGCCCTCGGTCGCCCAGTCGTTCGTCGAGAACGCCACCGGTGAGGTCGTCACGGTCACCGTCAACCACTTCAAGTCGAAGGGCTCATGCCCGTCGTCATCGACCGACCCGAACGCCGACCAGGGCGATGGCCAGGGGTGCTGGAACCTGGTCCGGACCGCCGCCGCCGAAGCGCTGGTCGACTGGCTCGCCGACGACCCGACCGATGTCGGTGACACCGACCACCTCGTGATCGGCGACCTGAACGCCTACGCGATGGAGAATCCGATCCAGGTACTGGCCGACGCCGGCTACGTCGACCTGGCCGAGACCTTCGTCGGGCCCGACACCTACTCCTACGTGTTCGACGGTCAGTGGGGCTCGCTCGACTACGTGTTCGCCTCGCCTTCGCTCGCCACGCAGGTGACCGGGGCCGGCGTGCACCACATCAACGCCGACGAGCCCTCGGTCCTCGACTACAACACCAACTTCAAGTCGGCCGGCCAGATCGACTCGCTGTTCGCCCCCGACCAGTACCGAACCTCGGATCACGACCCGCTGCTGGTCGGCCTGGCCCTCGACGCCGGGGACCTCGAGGTCACGACCTCGGCGCCGCGACTGTGGCCGCCCAACCACCGGCTCCGCACGGTCGACCTGACCGCGACGGTCGACGGTGCGTCGGCCTCGGTGACGATCATCGGGGCCACCTCGAGCGAGGCCGACTCGGGCCTCGGTGACGATGACCTCCCCGGCGACATCGTCCTCGTCGACGCCGACACCGTCGAGCTGCGCGCCGAGCGCTTCTCCCGTCCCGGCCGTACCTACACCGTCACAGCCCAGGCCACCGTCGCGGCCCCGGACTCCCTCGAGCGCCAGACCCTGGTCGGCGTGACGACGGTCCTCGTCCCGCACGACCAGCGGCCCCGCTGAGGGCTGCGTCTCCACCGGCTGCGCTGACCGCCATCCGGCGGCGCCGCACTCACCTGTCGGCCGACGCGCCGATCTCCGCTCCACCGATCGCCATCCGACACCTCACCCCCAACCCGTCCGGAGGACACCCGACCATGAACCCACGATCCCGACCCGGCCTGCTCGCCGGCGTCATCGCGACCGGCCTCGCGGCCGCAGCGCTCACCCCGGCGACCACCGCCGCCCTTCCCGCTCGCGCCGCCAAGCCGCTCGTCACCATCGGTGACGCCAGCGGCTACGAGGGCCAGCGCGGCGTCGCGTTCGACCTCGAGCTCGACGCCCCGGCACCGACCGAGGTTGCCGTACGCGTCGTCGTCACCCCCGGCACTGCCACGCCCGCCGACGTCGGCGTCGGGTCGTACCGAGCGGTGTTCCCCGCCGGCAGCACCTCCATCTCTGTGACGGTGCCCGTCATCGACGACGAGCTGGCCGAGGGCGACGAAACCTTCCGCGTCAAGCTCGTCCCCCAGGGCCGGGTGTCGGTCGGCGGATCCGCCACCGGCACGATCATCGACGACGACGGCGTCGAGGGCCCGCGGACGGTGAACCTGCTCCACATCAACGACCACCACTCGCACCTGCAACCCGAGTCGGTGTCGTTCGACGTCGGCTTCGGTGAGGTCGAGACCGAGCTCGGTGGCTTCCCGCGGGTGACCGCCAAGATCACCGAGCTCGAGGCCGAGCTCGACAACACGGTCAAGATCCACGCCGGTGACGCGATCACCGGGACCCTCTACTACACGCTGTTCGAGGGCGACGCCGACGCTGCGCTCATGAACACGGTGTGCTTCGACATCTTCGAGCTCGGCAACCACGAGTTCGACGACGGCGACGCCCAGCTCGCCTCGTTCCTCGATGAGCTCGCGGCCGACCCCGACTGCGAGACAGCGGTCCTCGGCGCCAACGTTGTACCCGAGCTCGGCACCCCGCTCGCTCCCACCGCCGCCGACGACTACCTCCTCCCGTACGTGGTGAAGGAGTTCGACGGCCAGCGCGTCGGCTTCATCGGCATCGACATCGCCCAGAAGACCAGGGTCTCCTCGCGACCACTCGCCACGACCCTGTTCCTCGACGAGGTCAAGACCACGCAGCGCTACGTCGACGAGCTCGCCGGGATGGGCATCGACAACATCGTCCTCGTCTCGCACTACACCTACGAGAACGACCTCGCGCTCGCCGCACAGGTCACCGGTGTCGACGCGATCGTCGGCGGCGACTCGCACACCCTGCTCGGCGACTTCTCGGCCATCGGGCTGACCTCCGGGGGTCCGTACCCGACGCAGGTCACCAACGCCGACGGGGATCCGGTCTGCGTGGTGCAGGCCTGGCAGTACACCTGGGTGGTG
>CAYRXQ010000262.1:0-4475 GCA_964428115.1 uncultured Ilumatobacteraceae bacterium | reverse complement strand
CAGCGCCGAAAGGCACGTGTCGACAGACTGGCTGTGCGGATCGGTCAGCAGCATCGGAGTCCTTTCAGCGGGCGGTATACCCGCCATCAATAGCCAATTCGGCGCCGGTCACGAACTTTGCCTCGTCCGAAGCCAGATAGACCACGGCCCAGGCGATATCGTCAGGATCTCCCATGTGGCCGATCGGATGAACCGCCCCTGCCGCAGCTTTCGCAGCCTCCAGATCATCAGAGGTCGCCCGCAGATGGTTTTCCACCATCGGCGTCCAGATGTAACCCGGATGGATCGAGTTCACGCGGATCTTCTCCGGCGCATAGGTGATCGCGTCGTTCTTGCTCATCAGCCGGACGGCACCTTTCGAGGCGTGATAAGCGGCAAGCCCGCCCACACCGATCAGTCCCGCAATGGATGACAGGTTGATGATCGACCCACCTCCCGCCGCGCGCAGATGCGGGATGGCATGTTTGGTGCCGAAGAACACGCCCTTCACGTTCACGGCCTGAACCCGGTCCCAGTCTGCCTCGCTCACCTGATCGGTGGGGGCAGGACTACCCGAGATGCCCGCGTTGTTGACCATGACGTCCAGCCCGCTGAAACGCGCTGCGGCAGCGTCCACCGCCGCCTTCATCGCGGCTTCATCGGTCACATCCACTGTCCAGAAGGCAACCTCATGTCCCTTGTCGGACAGCGCCTTGGCCAAAGCCTGGCCCTCGTCGTTCAGCACATCAAAGATCGCGACCTTCGCGCCTTCCTCTGCCATGCGCTCCACACAGGCACGCCCGATGCCTACCGCGCCACCGGTCACGATGGCAGTTTTTCCTGTCAGTCGGTTCATTGCCTTCTTCCTTTCTGCGAGAATGTCCGTCGCCCTCAGGTCACGATGCGTCCTTCGGTTGTGATCTCGGGGATGTCTGTCCGGTCTTCTTCCGCCGCGCCACACAGCAACTCTACGGCACGGTCGGCAGCGTCTTGGAACGGCTCCAGCACCATGTCGGCGCCTGCGCCGAACAGCACCTCGGTGTCACCAGCGCTGTGCGACGCAGCTGCGATCCGTCCTGAAAACCCCGCTGTCCGTGACAGCTGGATCAATGTCCGCCGCGTATCCTCATGACTCAATCCAGTGGGATGAATCGGGACCGTCGATACGATCCAGCGGGTTCCTTGGAAGGGCAGCTCCGCGATAAACTCGGGATCGGTCGCATCACCGAATTTCGCCTTCAACCCCAACTCGCGCCAACGCCGCACCGCCAAAGGATTGAAGTCCACCCCCAGCACCCTGATGCCGCGCTTTTGCAGGCGAAGCCCGATGGCTGTGCCGAAACGACCAAGACCGAAGACGATCACCTTATCGTCGTTGTCGTCAGTGGCAACGAAATCATGGGGCTCGCGGGGCGTGCCTTTGCGCTCGAATATCCCCAAGAAAGGTTCGAACAGGGCGTAAAGCTGGTGCGAGAAGGTGATCATATATGTGGACGCCGCGATGGTCACGAGGCCGACCATGGTGACAAGGCCCAGCGCGTCTTCGGTCACATGGCCGAGCGAGACACCCATAGCGACGAAAATCAAGGAGAACTCGCTGATCTGTGCCACCGTCAGACCGGCCAAGAATCCAGTCCGTTTGCGGTAGCCCATCGCCCCCATGATGGCGAGCACGATCAACGGATTCCCGATCAGAACGAACAGCGAGAAGACGACTGCCCCTGTGACATGAGCACCCAGCAAGGACAGGTCCAGTGTTGCGCCAAGGGCGATGAAGAAGAACAGCAGCAGGAAGTCACGCAATGGAGCCAACCGGGCTGCGATTGTCTCGCGATACGGAGTCGAGGCCAAGGCCACCCCCGCCATAAGGCCGCCTACCTCCTTGCCCAGTCCGACCAGATCACCAACTGCAGCGAACATAGCGGCCAGTGCTATTGCAAAGATCACCAGAAGTTCAGGCGCACGGGCCAAACGCTCGGTCAAAGGATTGGCGGCGTAGCGCACGAACAAAATGACGGTCACCAAAAGGGCGACCCCCGATAACAACACGCCCAGGATCGAGCCCCCGCCATGCTCCGCATCACCGCCCGCGCCGATGCCGATGGCAGAGAGCACGATCATGGCCAGCACCACGAACAGATCCTGCACGATCAGAAAACCCAACGCGATCTGGCCATGAAGGGCGTCGATCTCGCGTTTGTCGGACAGCAGCTTGACGATGATGATGGTCGAGGAGAAGGTCAGGGCGACCGCGACGTAAAGGCTGGTCACATGGTCAAGCCCGAGCGCCAGCCCAATCAAGTAACCGAAGAACGCGGTGAACAGAACCTGCCCCATCCCGGTCATAACCGACACGGCCCCCAGAGAGCGCACCAATTTCACATCAAGCTTGATGCCGACAAGGAACAGCAGGACCGCGATTCCCAGTTCCGAAAGCAGGTCGATCTGTTCATCTGAATGCACGACATCCAGTGCAGAAGGCCCAGCGATCAGGCCGACGGCTATGAAACTGACGATCAGAGGTTGGCGCAAGAAGATGCCGAATAGCCCTATTCCCGCCGCCAGCACCAGCAGCAATGCTACTTCCGCGAAAGAAGACATTGGCATTATGATTTCCTTTCCCTTACGGGATCTTCATGTCCGTCGCTATGCAAGCGCGGGGCTGTTTCATGGCGCTGGATGAACTGTTCCAAATCGGCATCTGCGATGCGCCAGCCCTTGCCAATGTCGATGGCGCGAAGTTCGCCGGTCTTGATCCAATGGCGCACCGTCGCCTCGGCAACCTTCAGACGATCAGCCACTTCCTTGACGGTTTGATAGTGGTCATGGGGCATCGTTCTGTACCTTTTGCCGGATTTTGCTGAAGTATAGCGGCGTATGGTTATGTTTGATTGACCTGCATCAAACCGTCGGACGAAAGCTCATGGTTGAATGGGTTGCGGACTGAACAAAGGAGGGCACCTCATGCAACGCATCATGCTGGCCACGGATTTCTCCGAACGATCGGACAGGGCTTTACGTCGGGCAGTTATTCTGGCCCGCGCACATGGTGCGCGTATCGTGCTCGTCCATGTTGTCGATGATGATCGTCCGCGCAGCATCGTAGAGCAGGATACCAAACAAGCCCGACAGCTTCTATCCGAGCTTGCCCGATCCCTTGAGACACTGGACGGCATATCCTGCGGCACGAAAGTCCTTTTGGCAGATCCTTTCGCCGGGATCGCACAGGCGGTCGAGGACGCCAGCCCTGACCTTCTTGTGATCGGACCTCACCGCCGTAACATCTTGCGGGACGCCTTTGTCGGAACCACCGCAGAACGCACGGTCCGGGCCGTGTCCTGTCCGGTCTTAATGGTGAATGGCACGCCCGTCGGGATCTATCGTCATGTTCTGCTGACCACGGATTTGTCCGACAACTCACGCCTTGCCCTTCGAGTGTTTGAAACGCTGAATATTGGTCGGGAGGGCAACCTCTCCGTCCTCAGCGTTTTTAACGCTCCGGCCTTGCGACTGGCGATGTCCGGAACCCTGCCAACAACCAACAAGGAAGACTACCTGAACACCCTACACGCAGAGGCCAGACGCGAACTTGCAGCGTTCATTACAAAGCTGGGTGGCACAAAGCCCGAGCAGATCGTGCGGTTTGACAAGACAACCATTGCCCATGAAGTCCTGAAATCGGCGGCAGATCTCAAATCCGACCTGATTGTGGTATCGACGCATGGAAAGGGGGCCGTGTCGCGCATGATGCTGGGCAGCGTGACCGAGCAGATCCTGCGGAGCGCGACAGTGGATGTTCTGGCGATCCCGCCTTTCAAATAGGGCGGGGGTCGTCGCCGCTGGAAACCAGATGCATCCAAGCTGTCTGGACAGCACAGGGCCGTGTTCAGTCCGGCGGCCCGGACTGTTTGCGGTTCCGCTTCTTGGGAACGCGGCTGGCGGAGATTGCGTGGACGGCGGCCTGGGGGGTTTGCCGGTGCGTCGTGGCCATGGCGCGCAGGGCGGCCACGCGGTTGCCGGTCGCGGGATGGGTCGCAAAGAGACTGTCGTGTTTATGCGCGTGCAGCGGATTGATGATGAACATATGCGCGGTGCCCGGATTGCGCTCGGCAGCGTTGTTGTCGATCCGCGCGGCCCCGGTTGCGATTTTCTCGAGGGCCGAGGCCAGCCAGAGGGGTTGACCGCAGATCTCGGCCCCCGCCTTGTCCGCCGCGTAATCCCGTGTCCGGCTGATGGCCATCAGCACCAAGGCTGCCGCCATCGGCGCAAGGATCATCATCAGAAGCGTGCCGACCAGCCCCAGCCGCTCTCGCGCGCCGCCGAAGAACAGCGCGAAGTTGGCCAGCATCGAAATCGCGCCGGCGAAGCTTGCGGTGACGGTCATGATCGCCGTGTCATGGTTGCGGATATGGGCGAGTTCGTGGGCGATGACCTCCGCGAACTCTTCGTGCGAGAGACGGGCGAGGAGGCCCGAGGTGTCAGACACCGCCGCGTTG
>CAYRXQ010000261.1:0-4494 GCA_964428115.1 uncultured Ilumatobacteraceae bacterium | reverse complement strand
ATCCCTGCCGTCAGGGCCAGGCGCTTGAAGACGTCGTGGGTGTCGTTGCGCGTGGTCACCATCACGATCGGGACGTCGCTCGACCGGCGCAGGGTGCGGCACAGCTCGAACCCGTCGATGCCCGGGAGCATGATGTCGCTCAGCACCACGTCGGGCGTGCTGCGCGCGAACAGCTCGATCGCCTGCTCACCGCTCTCGGCCTCGTCGACGGTCCAGCCCTCGTCCTCGAGGGCCAGCTTCACCGCGGAGCGGATCCGCTCGTCGTCCTCGACCGCCAGGATTCGTGTACCCACGGCCCCCATGATGGCCGATCGGCCACGGAACCGGTCGTCATCGTCGTGTGGACCGTCAGCCTCGTGGTGTTGCGAGGAGCGCGACCATCGCCGCGTGGACCCCTGGTGCGGCGACCAGCAGCTGGTCGGGCCGGGGCGAGCCGCCGCCGAAATCGCTCGACCGGGCCCCGGCCTCGCGCGCGATCAGCTCGCCCGCCGCCATGTCCCAGGCGTTGAGGTGCTCCTCGTAGTACGCGTCGACGCGGCCGCACGCCACCCGGCACAGGTCGACCGCGGCCGAACCCGACCGGCGCACGTCGCGGATCTCGCCGATCAGCTCGGCGAGTCGTGCCGCCTGCGCCCGGCGGGTCTCGGCGCGGTAGCCGAACCCGGTCGCCACGAGCGTGAGGGCGAGTTCGGCACGGTCGCTGGCGTGGATCCGTCGGACATCGGGACCGGCCGGCGTCTCGAGCCACGCGCCACCGCCGAGCGTCGCCCGGAAGAGCTCCCCGGTGGCGGGGAGGTAGACGGCGCCGGCGACCATCGTGCCGGCCACGGCGACACCGACCGAGGTCGACCACGACGGCAGGTCGTAGACGAAGTTCGTGGTGCCGTCGATCGGGTCGAGGAACCAGACGGCCCCGCTCGAGCCGTCGAGCGCCGCGCCCTCTTCACCGACGACGCCGTCCTCGGGGCGGCGCTCGCCCAGGAGGCCGACCATCGCGGCCTCGGCGGCCCGGTCGTACTCGGTCACGAGGTCGGTGCTCGACGACTTGGTGCCACTCGTGGGGCGCCCGACGACCGTGCCCCGCCGACCGGCGAGCGCCACGTCGCCGCCGCAGCGCGCCACCTCGACCGCCAGGCGACCGAGCTCGTCGACGAGCTCGGGGCTCGGGACATCACCCCGGCCGGGCAGCGCCTCGCCGGTCATCGCGGTGCGTGACCCGCTGCGTCGCGGTCGGCGACCTCGCGCCACTCGCCCATCGCGCGCAGGGCCAGCACGCCCACCACGGCCATCCCGATGGCACAGCCGACGGCGCCGACGAGGATGCCGATCCCCGTGGGTACCGCACAGGACCCTTCGCACTGGATGTCCACCAGCGCATAACCGATGAACCCACCGGCCAGCCCGCCGAGCAGGATGCCGGCGAAGGCCAGCGCTCGGGCGAGGGTCGAGGGGAGGGCCGACAGCGGTCGCTCGTCCGTCACGCGGGCAGCCTACCGGTGGCCCTCCGGCGCCCCGTCGACGGCCCGCCGGCGTCCCGGCGGCGTCCCGGCCCAGTGCCGGCACCGACGCGCCGTATCCTCCCCGCCGTGCGCGTCGTGGCCGTGGTGCCCACCTACAACGAAGCCGAGAACCTGCCGACGCTGTGCCGGTCGATCCGCGCCGCCCTGCCCGAGGTCGGGATCCTGGTCGTCGACGACGGGAGCCCCGACGGCACCGCCGAGGTGGCCCGATCGCTGGCCGCCGAGCTCGGTGACCTCGAGGTGCTCGAGCGACCCGGCAAGGGTGGGCTCGGTGGGGCCTATCGGGCAGGGCTGCGCGCCGCCATCGACGCGGGGGCCGAGATCTGCGTGCAGATCGACGCCGACCTCTCCCACGACCCCGTCGACCTGCCGGCGCTCGTGGCGAACGTGGAGCACGGGGCCGATCTGGCCATCGGCAGCCGGTACGTGCCCGGTGGTCTCACCGTGAACTGGCCGCCGACCCGGCGGTGGCTCTCGCGCTGGGGCAATCGCTACGCCGCCGGGGTCCTCGGGCTGGCGGTCAACGACGCCACCGCCGGCTACCGCGCCTACTCGGCTGCCGCGCTCGAGCGGATGGACATCGAGACCGTGCGGGCCGACGGCTACGGCTTCCAGGTGGAGATGACCCACCGGCTGGTGCGACTCGGTGGTCGGATCGTCGAGTTCCCGATCACCTTCCGCGAGCGTCGGCACGGGCAGTCGAAGATGTCGCGGGGCATCGTGCGCGAGGCCCTGCTGCTCGTGGGTCGACTGTGGATCCAGGACCGGCGCGGCCGACGGCAGCGTCGACGCCAGGGTGGTTGATCCGTCGATGACGGCGCGCGCCACGGTCCAGGGTTCGATCGTCCACCGGTCGATCCTGCACGTGGACATGGACGCGTTCTACGTCTCGGTGGAGCTGCTGCGTCGGCCCGAGTTGCGTGGTCGACCGGTGGTGGTCGGTGGGGGCGGGCCGCGTGGGGTGGTGGCGGCCGCGTCCTACGAGGCCCGCCGCTACGGCGTCTACTCGGCGATGCCCTCGTCGGTGGCCCGACGACGGTGCCCGGACGCCGTGTTCCTGCCCGGTGACCACGACCGGTACGCCGAGGTGAGCGCACAGGTCCACGAGATCTTCGCCCGGTACACGCCGCTGGTCGAGCCGCTCGCGCTCGACGAGGCCTTCCTCGACGTGACCGGCGTCCGCCGCAGCGGTGGCGCCGCCGTGGCGATCGCCCGGTCGATCCGCGCGGCCGTGCACGACGAGCTCGGACTGACCTGCTCGGTCGGCGTCGCGCCCAACAAGTTCCTGGCCAAGCTCGCCTCCGTGGCCGCCAAGCCGATTGCCCGTCCCTCGGGGATCGAGCCCGGCCCCGGCGTGGTCGAGGTCCCGGTGGGCGCCGAGCTCGCGTTCTTGCACCCGCTCCCCGTCGAGCGGGTCTGGGGGGTCGGCCCGGCGACCCTCGAGAAGCTGCGCAGCCTCGGCGTGCACACCGTCGGTGACCTCGCGGCGCTCGGCGAACCGACCCTCGTGCGAGCGCTCGGCTCGGCGAACGGCGCGCAGCTCGCACGGCTCGCCCAGGGCATCGACGACCGACCGGTGGAACCCGACCGCGCGCCCAAGTCGATCGGTCACGAGGAGACGTTCGCGGCCGACCTGCACACCATCGAGGAGCTCGACCGGGAGCTCGTCCGGCTGGCGGACGGGGTGGCGAGCCGGCTCCGTCGCCATGGGGTCGGGGCGCGCACCCTCACGCTCAAGGTGCGGTTCTCGGGCTTCAGCACCATCACCCGCTCGACGACCGGCACCGACCCGGTGGACTCGATCGAGGCGATCCTGCGCGCCATGCGGCCACTCCTGCGCCAGATCGACCCGACGCCGGGTGTCCGCCTGCTCGGGGTCTCGGGCTCCCACTTCGCGCCGCCGGCCGAGCAGCTCTCGCTACTGGGGCAGGACGCGGCCCAAGACCCCGCACCGGATCCGGCGCGCCGGGGGGCGGTGACCGCGGCGCTCGACTCCATCCGCGAGCGCTTCGGGGCGGCCGCGATCGGCCCGGCCAGCACCGTCGAACACGGTCGCCTGCGCGTGGTCCGCCCCGGCGCCCAGCAGTGGGGCCCCGAGGGGCCGCCACCGCCACCCGACCCAGTTGCCCCCACGCGTTGAGGATCGGTCGGTGACGTGCGATGATGACGTCTCGACGGTCCGCTCAGCACGGGAACCCAGATGCCCCTCTCCGAAGACGAACAACGGATCCTCCGCCAGATCGAGCAGGAGCTCGCGCAAGATCCGTCGTTCGCGCAACGCGGCTACCGCATCTCGCGCCGTCGCCCGGTGTTGCTGTCGATCGGGATCCTGCTCGGGCTCGTCGTCACGGTCGCCGGCCTCTCGGTCAGCTACCTGGTGGCGTTCGCCGGCTTCGTGACCGTCCTGGTGCTCGCGGTGATGCTCGAGCACGAGCTTCGCCTCATCGGGCGTGAGCGGCTCGGCGCCCTGCCGATCAGCGCCTGGCTCGGCGGGGCACGTCGCCCCCCCAACGCCGACCGCTGAACGTTCCTCGCAGTCCGTCGGCTGATCAGCTGAGCCGGAGGAAGTGGTCGGCGATCCGCCGACCGATCGGGCGCCCGTCATCCGCGATCGACTGCACCTGTCGAGCCCACGCCGCGCACTCGCGTGCGACGGTCGTGCCGTAGGAACCCGGGGCCTCGAGGTCGACCCGGCCCGGGGGAGCGAATGCGACCTGGTCGACCACGGCGGCCAGGGAGCGGATCGGGCGCGAGGCCACCGGCAAGGTCGTGACCACCGCATCGGCCCACTCCGAGGTCGTCCACGCGGCGCTCCCCGCGACCCCGGCCGAGCGGGCGGCACGGGTGGCGCGTCGCCAGGCCAGCACCACCTGTCGGTCGGGCCGTGCACGGCGCTCCCACCGATGCCGCAGCGCCCGCACGACGCTCGGCACCATCGCCAGTGCCACGACGAGCAGCGAGATCACGAAGCCCC
>CAYRXQ010000260.1:0-4503 GCA_964428115.1 uncultured Ilumatobacteraceae bacterium | reverse complement strand
CCCCCCGCACCAATCACCCCACCCCCCGACGACACCGACGTCGACGGCGAAGCGTCCAAGTCAGGGCTCGCGATCCCGGCGAACGCCGGTCTCGAGGCAAGTACAACGACGACCATGGTGACGATGGCAAGCCGGCTCAGTCGCACGTCCAGACCTCCGGCCACTCTGCGATGGTCCGTCCAGAGCTGACCTTCCAGGCTCCGTCGACCCGCGTCAGCGTCACTTCAAGACGGCGCGCAGTCACGGAGTCGTTGACCATGGCGTCGCTGCCGTCGGGCGCACCGCCAGGTTCGATTGCGATGTTGGAGTCGAGGTCACAAACAACGACAGTGGCGGTGTCGCCGTCGATGAGGGGTCCGGTCTCGATCGCGGTGCGGGATTGTTCCACCGGATGCTCGATCGCCACCCAGCCGTTCAGGACGAGCTCGTCGAGGATGGTCACGGCGCGCTCGAGGTTCACGCCGATGCGGGTCGACTCGACCAGGGCTCTGAGCTCGGGATCCTCAGGGTCCCTGGCCGCATCGGTGAAGGCCTGCCAAGCGGCGAGGTAGGCGGCGATCACGGCCTCGGACTCGATGGTGCTGGCCTCGTCGGCGGGCTCGTCGTCGGGGGCCTCGGTCGCATCGGTCGGGTCCGGGACCGGCACCGACTCCGTCGTCTGCGGCGCGTCGGTGGTGGTGGCCGGTGGCTCGGTGGTCGTCGACGCCACGGTCGTGACGACGCTGTCGGTGCCGGCCGTCGGTGCCGGGGAGCTGCCCGGTGTCGAGAGGTCGGTGACGCCCTGCTGATCGCCGGCGCAGCCCGCCGCGAGCACGGCAGCGAGCACGAGGGCGCCGGTCGTGCGCCGAGCGCGATGGGTAGCACGGCCCGACGTGGTCGCGGAGGCCGCAACGTCACGGGGAACGGGGGTCGAGTGCATCGTCGTCATGGGGATGTCGTGAGCCGGTGAACAGGAATCTGCCATCGGATCGCGGCCGATCCGTACCGCCCGAATCAGGATCACCCGCACGGCACCCGGCGCGATCACCCGCTGCACCCCCGTCGACCGTTGCGGCCGATCTTCGGCATCGCTGGCGGCGCGCATCCGGTCACCGGCGGTGTCGGCCAGATCGGCATCTCCATCGGCATCTCCCCGGGTCGGTGCCAGGCCGGATCGGTGCCGGGGGCGGGGGCGGGGGCGGGGGCGGGCCGGTGCTAGGCCGGGTCGGCGTCGTGCACGGGCAGGGCCCGTTGCACGGCGATGAGCAGCTCCTCGGTGGTGAACGGCTTCGCGAGCAACTCGGCCTCGCCGTCGCCGATCCGATCGTCGAGCAGGCCGCGGGTGTAGCCCGAGGCGTAGAGCGCCGCGGTGTCGGGCCGTGTCCGGCGGATCTGGTCGACCACTTGCGGGCCCGAGAGACCGGGCATGACCACGTCGGTGAGCACCAGGTCGATGCGGTCGAGTCGACCGGCCAGCTCGATCGCCTGGTCGCCGTCGTATGCCGCCCACGCCCGGTACCCGGCGTCGCGCAGCACGCTCACCATCGAGTCGGCGAGCTCCACCACGTCCTCCACCACCAGCACGTTCCGGTCGAGACCGGGGTGGATCGGCGTGGTGAGCGAGCCGCTCAGGTCCTGCTGGGTCGAGGCATCCGGGTCGGCGGGGAGCCGGAGCGAGACGGTGGTCCCAGCCCCCGGGGCTGACTCGATCGTGAGGGTCCCACCCAACGCGGTGACGATGCCGTGGACGGTCGAGAGGCCGAGCCCGGAACCGCCGGTGGCCTCCTTGGTGGTGAAGAACGGCTCGATCGCCCGGTCGAGCACCTCGGGCGGCATCCCGGCGCCGTCGTCGGCGACCGACAGCCGGGCCCATGAGCCCGATTCGTCGTCCTCGGCGAACGTGCGGATGACGATCCGCCCACCGCTCGGCGTCGCGTCGCGTGCGTTGACCACGAGGTTCAGGATCACCTGCTCGAGCTGACCCCGGTTGGCCACCACGGGCGGGAGCATCGGATCGAGGTCGGTGTCGAGCGTGATGGCTTCGCCCGTCGCTCCCTCGAGCAGGACATGCAGATCGGCGATCAGCGCGTTCAGGTCGAGGTGGTGACGCGTGGCGACATCGCGTCGGCTGAAGAGCAGCAGCTGCTGGGTGATCGAGACCGCGGCACGCAGCGAGGTGCGGATCGTGGTGAGGTTCGTGATGGCGGGATGGTCGGGCGGCAGCGTCGTCGCGGCCAGCTCGGCCTGGATGTTCACCACCGCCAGCACGTTGTTGAAGTCGTGAGCGATGCCGCCGGCGAGCTGGCCCACCGTCTCGAGCCGCTGGGCGCGCTGGAGCCGTTCGGCGAGGTCCTGGCGTTCGCGTTCGGCCAGGCGTGCGGCGGTCACGTCGAGGACCGTGCCGACGATCTTCGACGGGTCGTCACCGGTCGTCGGGTCGACGCGGAACAGCAGCCACATCGGCGTCCCGTCGCTCCGGCGGTAGCCGACCTCCTGCTCCACCGGGTGCGAGGGCCGATGCCGGAGGAACGCAGCGATCGATTCCCGTGCGTGGGCGTGGTCCTCGGGCTCGACTCGCTCCAGCAGCTCGTCGAGTGGCCGGGTTCGGCCCGGCTCGACGCTGAGCAGGTGGCAGAGCTGATCGCTCATGTCGACCTCACCGGTGTCGACGTGCCACGTGAAGCTCCCGAGCCCAGCGATCCGCTGTGCCTCGGCGAGCTCCTCGGTGCGCCGGGCGAGCAGGTGTTCGGCTTGGATCCGCTCGGTCATGTCGGTCGCGACGCCGGCGACGCCGTACAGGGCACCCGTTTCGTCGGCGAGCGGAGCGACGGTCGACAGCCAGATCTCCAGCCCGTTCGCAGTGGGGATCGGCATCTCGTGGGTGACCGGGGCACCACTCTCGACCGCAGCGCTCACGTGCGCTCGGAACCGGGCGGTCGTCTCCTCGTCGTACAGCTCGTCGTCGGTGCGGCCGAGCACCTCGTCGACGGTGTACCCCGTGAGCGCAGCCCCCGTCTGGTTGCAGGCGATGTAACGGCCGTCGAGGTCCTTGGCGAACAGCGACGACTTGGTGAGGTCGAGGATGGTGGTGAGCAGCAGCTCGCTGCGCAGCAGCTGTTCGGCGGTCCGTCGGTGCCGACCGGATGCCTCTTCGAGCCGTTCGAGCAGCGTGTTGAGCGCGTCGATCCGGTCGGAGCGGTCGTCGCCGACGATGTGGCGAAGCAAGACGAGCGGTGGCAGCCCGTCGACCGATGGGTAGGCCGCGGCATGGAGCTGGCTGGGTACCTCCAGATCACCTCGCCGCAAGGTGAGGTGGCCGGCCATGGGTTCGTCGGCGGTCGACCATGCGTGGAGTCGCTCGCGGAGGATCTCGGGCGGTTCCACGGCGAACTCGCCGAGGCGGCGTCCGGTGGCGTCGACTCCGAACCACTCGTGAGCCGCGGGGTTGGCACCGACGATGTCGGCCTCGACCGTGACCAGGAGCAGCGGCTCGCGGACCAGGCGGGCCGTCCGGAGGAACTCGACGATCACGCATTGCGAGCGTACTGGCCGGCCGAGCCCGACCCCGCCGCCGACGGGCGGTGCCATGATCACCGCATGTCCGGCTCGGATCGTTCGTCGCGCAGCTACCTCGACATCGTCCGCGCCAACCTCCTCACCAGGTTCAACGCGCTGATCGCCGCGCTCGCCGTGGTGGTCCTCGCCGCCGGCGAGCCCTTCGACGCGCTCTTCGCCCTCGTCATGGTGTTCAACGTCGTGATCGGGATCGTGCAGGAGGTGCGAGCCAAGCGCACGCTCGACGCGCTGCGGGTCCTCGTGGCGCCGAGCTACCGGGTGGAGCGCGATGGGTCCGAGGTGCAGGTCCGCGCCGAGGAGCTGGTGGTCGGCGACGTGGTGCTGCTCGGATCGGGTGACGAGATCCCCATCGATGGTCGGGTGCTGCGTGCCACCGGGCTCGAGGTCGACGAGTCGGCGCTCACCGGGGAGTCCGAGCCGGTGGGGAAGGCCGCGGGCGACGAGGTCCTGTCGGGGAGCATCGCGGTCGCCGGTTCGGCGGCGGTGGTCGCCGAACGGGTGGGCGACGACGCCTGGATCCACCAGCTCGTTGCTCAGGCGAAGGAGTTCGTGCTGACCCGCTCGGAGCTGCGCCTCGGCGTCGACCGGATCCTGCAGGTCGTCAGCTGGATCGTCGTGCCGCTCGGTGCGCTCCTGCTGTGGAGCCAGTTGCGGACCGACGCCGAGGTGAGCGAGGCGCTGGTCGCAGCCGTGGCCGGGGTGGTGGCGCTCGTCCCACAGGGCCTCGTCCTGCTCGTGAGCATGGCGATGGCGGTCGCGATCCTGCGCCTCGCCCGCCAGCACGTGGTGGTCCAGGAGCTGCACGCCGTCGAGGGGCTCGCCCGCATCGACGTGATCTGCCTCGACAAGACCGGCACGCTGACCACCGGGAAGATCGTGCTCGAGTCGGTCGAGCCACTCGACGGCGACCGCGATCGGCTCGAGGCGTCCCTGGCAGCGCTCGCTGCG
>CAYRXQ010000259.1:0-4511 GCA_964428115.1 uncultured Ilumatobacteraceae bacterium | reverse complement strand
CGAGCTGCTCCGTCGCACGGCGACCAGCGGACCCGAGACCCCCAACGGCGGCGCGACCGGGCCAGCGCCCGCGGCGGCCCGCGACGACGAGGTGCTCATCCCCGTCGATCGGGTCGTCCTGCCCGGCCGGCTGACGATCCCGGCCGGAGCGACCGGGATCGTGCTGTTCGCCCACGGCAGCGGCAGCAGTCGCCACAGCCCCCGCAACCAGGCGGTCGCTGCGGTGCTGCGCGACGCCGGGCTGGGCACGCTCCTGTTCGACCTGTTGACCCCCGACGAGGAGCGCGATCGGGCCAACGTGTTCGACATCGAACTGCTCGCCGATCGGTTGCTCGGCGCCACCCGCTGGCTGCGCGACGAACGCGCCGCCCCCGGCTGTCGCATCGGCTACTTCGGGGCCAGCACCGGCGCAGCCGCCGCGCTCTGGGCCGCCGCCGATCCGAGCGTCGACGTGGACGCGGTGGTGTCCCGAGGTGGCCGCCCCGACCTGGCCGGGCCCCGACTGCACGAGGTGACGGCTCCCACCCTGCTCATCGTGGGCGGCCGTGACGACGTGGTCCTCGAGCTCAACCGAGGGGCCGAGGAGCGGCTGCGGTGCGAGCACCGGCTCGTCGTGATCCCCGGGGCGACACACCTGTTCGAGGAGCCGGGCACCCTGCGGGCCGCTGCGGACGCGGCGCGAGACTGGTTCGTCGATCGTCTCGGTGCACCGAATGGGGGCGGTACGGTCGGGCGATGAACCTCAGTGGCCAGGAGATCGTCGTCATCATCGGCATCCTGCTGGTCCTCATCGTGGTCCTGCGTGTGTGGCGCAGCGGCAGCCGCCGCCCGGACTGACGGCTGGAGCCGGCCGCGCCGGGCCGGGCCGCGGGCATCGTCGGTGTGATGGCTGGCATGCTGGGGCGATGGCGGATCGGCAGCGAGATCGGCGACGCATCCGGCACGGCGTGGGTGCGTGCCTCCTCGTGGCAGCGGTGGCCCTGACGGCGATCACCACGGCACACGCCCTCCCCGGCACCACCAGCCGGGTGTCGGGGGCCGACCGCTACGCCACCGCCGCCGCCATCTCGCAGCGGATCGCGCCCAGCACGGGGGTCGTGGTGGTCACCACCGGCGAGAACTTCCCCGATGCGCTCTCGGCCGGCCCGCTGGCGGCCTCGGTCAACACCTCGCTGCTGCTCGTGCGCAGGTCGTCGGTACCGCCGGCGACCCTGACCGAGCTGCAGCGCATCAAGCCCTCGGTGATCTGGCTCATCGGCGGCCCCGCCGTGGTCGAGGAGCGCGTCGCGGAGGAGCTGCGGCGACAGACCAGTGCCACGGTCGTGCGGGTCTCGGGACCCGACCGCTACACCACCTCGCTGCTCGTCGCCGAGCAGTTCAGCCGCGCCGGCTACGTCACGATCGCCACGGGCCGGACCTTCGAGGACGCCATGCTCGGCGGTGCCCTCGCCGCCCGCGAGAACGGCGTCCTGCTGCTGGTCGCGGGTGATCGTGCGCTGACCGCCGCCCAGATCCGTCAGATCACCCGGCTGCGACCGTTCGGCATCCGGGTGGTCGGCACCACCGCCTCGGTGAACGCTGCCGTGGTCGACCAGATCCGTGCCGCCGTGCCCTCGGCGGGCATCGTGCGCATCGGCGACGGCGACGTGCACACCCGGGCCGTGTCGCTGTGGCAGCGCACCAACGGCGGCGTCGGCGACGTGGCCTTCGCCACGAGCAGCAACTGGCCCGATGGTCTCGTCACGGCGCCGCTGCTCGCAGCCGAGGGTCGGATCCTGCTGCTGTCGACGCCGACCTGCATCCCACGCGTCGCCGCCGACCTCGTCGAGAGCACCTCGCCGGCCTCGCTGCTGTTGATCGGCGGCGAGGCGGCACTGTCGGCAGCGGTCGCGGCCGAGACGATCTGCAGCTGACCTCCACGGTAGGTTCGCCCGCCATGGATGTCGCCGCCGCCGTACACGCCCGCTCCTCGATCCGGGCCTTCCGCCCCGACCCGATCGACGACGAGGTGTTGCGGGCGCTGCTGACCGATGCGTCCCGTGCGCCGAGCGGCGGCAACGTCCAGCCCTGGCGCGTCTACGTGCTCAACGGGCCGTCGATGGAGCGCTTCCGCGAGCACCTCGCCACCCAGCCGCCGCTCGAGCCCACCGAGTACGACATCTACCCGGCCGACCTGTGGGAGCCCTACCGCACGAACCGCTTCACCGTGGGCGAGCAGATGTACGCCACGGTCGGCATCGCCCGGGAGGACAAGGGCGCACGACTGAAGCAGTTCGCCAACAACGGCAACTTCTTCGGCGCGCCGGCCGCCCTGTTCTGCTTCGTCGACCGGGGGATGGGCCCGCCGCAGTGGTCGGACCTCGGGATGTTCCTGCAGACCTTCATGCTGCTCGCCGTCGAGCAGGGGCTCGCCACGTGTGCCCAGGAGTACTGGGCGGTGCGCCACGGTGCGGTCCGCTCCTTCGTGGGTGCCCCCGATCAGGAGATGCTGTTCTGCGGGATGGCCATCGGTCATGCCGACACCGACGCCCCCATCAACACCCTGCGCTCGGAGCGCATGCCGCTCGAGGAGTGGGCCCGCTTCGTCTGAGCAGTGGCCACGGCGCCGGCGGGCCGGCGGGGTCCGTGTGAGGATGGGGCCATGACCGACGTCCCCACCACCATGCTGCAGCTCCGTTCGCTCGTCACCGACGCCGGGTCGGTGCGTCTGTCGATCGACGAGGTCGCCGTGCCGGTACCCGCCGAGGGCGAGGTGCTCGTCCGGGTCGAGGCGGCGCCGATCAACCCCTCCGACCTCGGGTTGCTGTTCGCCGGTGCCGATCTGACGGCTGCGACAGCGTCGGGCACCGCCGAGCACCCCGTCCTCGAGGCACCGATGAGTGCCGCCGTCGCCGCTGCGATGTCGGCTCGTGTCGGTTCGTCGTTGCCGGCCGGCAACGAGGGCGCCGGCACCGTGGTGGGCGCCGGCGGTGCCCCCGAGGCACAGGCGCTGCTCGGGCGCACGGTCGCGGTGTTCGGCGGCGCGATGTACTCCCAGTACCGCTGCGTGGCGGTGGCCCAGTGCCTGGCCCTGCCCGACGGCGTCACCGCGGCCGAGGGCGCCTCCTGCTTCGTCAATCCGCTCACCGCACTCGGCATGGTCGGGACCATGCACCTCGAGGGGCACACCGCGCTGGTGCACACCGCTGCGGCCTCCAACCTCGGCCAGATGCTCAACCGGCTGTGCCTGGCCGACGGGATCGGTCTGGTCAACGTGGTCCGCCGGCCCGAGCAGGCCGAGCTGCTTCGTGGGCAGGGGGCGGTCCACGTGGTCGACTCCAGCGCGCCGTCGTTCATGGAGGACCTCACCGCGGCGCTCGTCGCGACGGGCGCCACCCTCGCGTTCGACGCGATCGGCGGCGGCGATCTGGCCGGTCGGATCCTCACCTGCATGGAGCGCGCCGCGATGGCGTCCGGCGCCGGCTTCCAGAACTACGGCTCCAGCGTCCACAAGCAGGTCTACGTGTACGGCGGGCTCGACCGCGGGCCGACCGTGCTGCAGCGCAACTTCGGCATGGCCTGGGGGATCGGAGGGTGGCTGCTCATGCCGTTCCTCGCCCGGGTCGGTGCCGAGGAGACCGAGCGGCTCCGTCAGCGGGTCGCCGCCGAGATCACCACGACGTTCGCCAGCACCTACACCGACGAGGTGTCGCTGCCGGGCATGCTGGCCCTCGACGCGGTCTCGGTCTACGGCCGCCAGGCGACCGGGCAGAAGTACCTCGTCCGCCCGCACGGCTGAGCGCCTCACGGCGCGCCGGGCGGAATGCCCGGCGCGTGTCGGAGGTTGCGGCTCGCATGAGCTCCGAGCTGGCCATGTCCGTCGCCGACCGCGAGGCCTTCCTCGCCGATCTCCACGTGGGTGTGCTCGCGGTGGAGCGATCGGTGGGACGTCCACCGCTCACCGGTCCGGTCTGGTACCTGTACGAGCCCGGCGGCGACGTGTTCCTCAACATCGGCGCGACCAGTCAGAAGGCCGAGGCGCTGCGCTCGGCCGGGACCGCCAGCCTGTGCGCGCAGACCGAGGTGCTGCCGTACAAGTTCGTCACGGTGGGCGGCCCGGTGGAGCTGCTCGACGGTGACGACGACCTCCGCCGACGCATCGCGGCGCGCTATCTGCCCGAGGCCTTCGTCGACGGCTACCTGGCCTCGGCGGGCGACGTCAGCGAGACGCTCACCGTCCGACTGACGCCGCGCACCTGGCACTCCAACGACTTCTCCTCGATGGGCTGAGCCCGACGGGCGGGCACCGACCCGACCGACTCCCACCCGGATGGGGTGGGCACAGCGACCGCAGCCGGCACCTACCGTGCCGGTGATGTCGACGACCGAGGCCGCCGCTGCGACCGACTCGGTCGTGCTCTCGCCGGCACGCGCACTCATCGGTTCGATCCTCGTCACCACCGGCCTCGGCGTCCTCGGCATCGTCTGGGGGTTGGCCTCGGGCTCGCAGATGATCCTGCTCGACGGCGTGT
>CAYRXQ010000258.1:0-4535 GCA_964428115.1 uncultured Ilumatobacteraceae bacterium | reverse complement strand
AGACCGGGCCCTGGCGCAAGACCTTCGACGGGATCGACCGGCTCTGCCCGGTCGGCCCGAACCGTCCCGCCGAGGCCGCGCCTCGGTCGATCACGCCAGGCAGGCGCTCGGCCGCTGGGGCGAAGATCTTGCGGCGGCCCACTACCGTCGACGCCAGTTCGAGATCCTCGACCGCAACTGGCGCTGTGAGCACGGTGAGCTCGATCTGGTCGTGCGATCCGGTCGGCTGGTGGTGTTCTGCGAGGTGAAGACCCGGCGCTCGGCCGCGTTCGGTGGCGCGGCCATGGCGGTCGACCATCGCAAGCAGGTTCGGGTCCGTCGGCTCGCCGCGGCCTGGCTGGCTGCGCACGATGTCCGTGGGGTCGACGTGCGCTTCGACGTCGCCGCCATCGACGGCGTCACCCTGTCGGTGCTCGAAGGCGCCTTCTGATCGCGCCCGCGACAGCGATCTCGACGGCCGTCGACCGGGCTGGCTGCTCCCGCCGGCGGTCTGGTGGCCGGTCTCAGCCGAACACTCCCCACGCCACGAACGCCAGCACCACGGCGAGCGCGGCGATCACCATGGCGTAGTCGGCGGGTCGTGCTCGGAACTTCCGGTACGGGTTGAACCCCATGCCCGTCAGTATCGTCGCCGCACATGGAACCGGGCGCATACGAGACCTTGCTGATCGACCGACGCGGACACGTGGTGACGGTCACCATGAACCGCCCCGAGCGCAAGAACGCGGCGAACGGTGTGATGTGGAACGAGCTGCTCGACGTGTCGCGCACGCTCTCGGGCGATCCCGACGTTCGAGCCGTCGTGTTCACCGGTGCGGGGGGTGACTTCTGCTCGGGCGCCGACGTCTCGGGCATGGGTGGCCGGTCCGAGGGGCAGGCCGAGATCCACCAGCTCGCCGCGATGCGACACATCACCGAGGTCTGCCAGAGCATCTACCGCCTCCCCATGCCGACGATCGCCAAGGTGCGTGGCGTGGCCGTGGGGGCGGGGATGAACCTTGCCCTTGCCTGCGATCTCCTCGTGGCGGGTTCGACCGCTCGCTTCTCCGAGATCTTCGCCCGGCGTGGCCTGTCGATCGACTTCGGCGGCTCGTTCAGCCTGCCGCGCCGCGTCGGCCTGCACCGCGCCAAGGAGCTTGCGCTCCTGGCCGACATCATCGATGCGACCGAGGCCGACCGGATCGGTCTCGTCAACCGCGTCGTGGCCGACGACCAGCTCGATGCCTTCGTCGACGACTGGGCCGATCGCCTCGCCGGCGGTCCCCCGATCGCGCTGGCGATGACCAAGCGCCTCCTGAACAACAGCATGCAGGTCACGATGGAAGAGGCGCTCGACGACGAGGGGCAGTCGCAGACGGTCAACTTCTCCACGCACGACACGCGTGAGGCGGTCATGGCGTTCATGGAGAAGCGCACGCCCGAGTTCCGCGGCCGCTGACCACCGAGGTCCGGACGCGACGAGGTCGTGCCGCGCAGAGGACGGTCCGCGCGACACGACCGATCGTGACGACCGGGTTCATCCGGCCGAGGAGTGGTACATCCCTTCGACGTCGACCACCAGATGCGTCGCAGCGTGCGTGTAGATGCACACACCGCCCGCCTGGCCGATGCCGACGGTGACGTGGTTGGCCACGGTGCTGCCCGCTGCGTAGTCGAGGTTCGATGCCCGGGGTCGTCCGTGTGGGCTGCACGGGAACACGGTGAGGTGCCCGGAACCGGTGGCCTGCGTGGCCGTCACGTTGAGCGCTGCGGCGGTCGGGGCGTCGGGCCCGGTCGAGTCGGTCATGGTCAGGATCAGGGTGGAGCGGGCGCGGAGCATGGACCCGGTGCGGGTGTCGAGCACCCGTTCGGGTGTCTGAACGACGAGCTCGGATGATCCGTCCTGGTGGTACAGGCCGGTCAGGTCGACCACCAGATGGGTCGCCGCCAGCGTGAACACGCACACGGTGCCCCGCTCGCTGACCTTGGCGGCAACGTGGTTCGCCACCGTCTGGCCAGGCCCGTGGTTGAGGTTGGATGCGTACGGCACCTGCTCGTCGCAGGGGAACACGGTGAGGTGTCCGGCTGCCTCGGGTGCATCGACCGTCACGTTCAGCGCCGCCCCGGTCGCGACCCCGGGGTCCGCGACCGGGATCGTCACGATCGCCCCGGCGGTGAGCTTTCGCGTGGTTCGGGTGTCGAGGAGTCGTTCGGGCCGTCGGGTCTCGAGCAGGTGCCCACCCTCGGTGCGGTAGACGCCGTTGAGGTCGATCACCACGTGCGTCTCGGCGTGCGAGTAGGTGCAGATCCGATGCCCCGGGTCGACGGCGACCACGGCCATGTTCGCCACCGTGCGACCGCTCGTGTAGTTGAGGACCGATGCCCGGGGTCGTGAGGTCGCACACGAGTACACGGTGAGGTGCCCGGCAGCGAGCGGATCCACCGCCGTGACGTTCAGGGTGACCGCGGTCGCGTCGTCCGGGAGGTTCCAGGCGTCGGTGATGGTCAGTGGTCGCACCGTTCCGGCGGTGAGCGCCGTGCTGCGACGGGTGTCGAGCACGCGGAGGGGATCGAGCGCCGTGAACCCGCCCGGCTCGGAGCTCGGTGGCTGGTCGTCGTCACCGGCTCCGCCCGTCGGGTCGCCACCATCCGTCGGGTCGCCGCCTCCGCCGCCGCCTCCTCCGCCGCCGCCTCCTCCTCCACCACCACCACTGGGTGTGGGAGATGTGATCGTTCCTTCGATGAGGATGGAGAGCGGGTCGCCGATGTCGTTGCTCGCCGTGATCGTGACCGCGAACGTGCCCGGTGTGGTCGGTGTTCCGGTGATGGCGCCACTGACCGGGTCGAGGTCGAGCCCATCGGGCAGCGCGCCTGCGGTGATCGAGTAGGTCGGAGCGGGGAACCCTGCTGCACGCACGCCGTCGGCGACGGGGACGCCGACCTGGAGCTCGATCGCCAGGCCACTGTCGGTCCAGGTCGGGGCACTGTTGACCTCGAGCATGGTGTCCGACGAGGTCGACGGATGGTTGGTCGCGTCACCGGGGTAGACGGCGCTCAGGGTGTGGCTCCCCGCCTCGAAGGTCGTCGCGGCGAGCGTCGCCGTTCCGTCGTCGAGGGTGGCGGTGCCGAGGCTGGTCGTGCCGTCGAAGAACTCGACGTGACCGCTCGGCGCGAGTCCGACGACCGTCGCCGTGAGCGCGGTCGTGCCACCGGCGAGCACGGGCGACGGGTCCGCAGTGAGTGTCGTGCTCGTGGTGCTCTTGATCGTGACGACCACTGATTCGGACGCGGCGCTCACCCCGAGATCGTTGGCCGCGGTGACGGTGACGGTGTAGGTGGCGCCGACGGCGAGCCCGAGGACGGTGCAGTAGGTGGCCGCCGACGTGGAGCAGGTGGCGCCTCCGGGGCTGGTCGACACGGTGTAGCCGGTGATGGCGCGGCCGCCGTCGTTGGTCGGTGGCGCCCAGGTCACGAGTACACGCCCATCGCCAGGGGTGCCGGCGACATCGATCGGCGGCGTCGGCGGACCGACCGGCGTGACCGGGTTGGAGGGGAGCGAGGTGGTGCCGGGGCCGGTGCCGATGGTCGGCACGACCGTGAAGGTGTAGGAGGTGCCGTTCGTGAGACCGACCACGACGCACGTGGTGAGGTTGACCTCGCCTGTTGTACACGTGTTGCCGCCGGGCGAGGCCGTCACGGTGTAGCCCGTGACGCCGGTCGGGTCGGTGGGCTGCGCCCACGAGATTGTCGCCTGGCCGTTGGACGCGACCGCCACCACGTCGCGTGGGGCGGACGGGACGAGGATGCCGAGGCTGAGCGTGGTGACGCCCGCGTCCTCGCCGTCGAACGCCGAGACCTGGAAGGTCTCGAGGGTCGGAACGACGACGGTGTCGATCGCTTGGGCCTTCGGCACGATCCGGTAGGCGCCCCCGGCCGTCTGGACGTAGAGGGTTCCGTAGGTGCCGACGGCCGACACGTCGTAGGTGGTGCCCTCGACGTCGTACGTGCCGGGGGTGCCGCCGACGACGCCGTACGTGAGGGTCGGGTCGTCCGGGTCGGTGAACGAGAGGGTTTCCACCAGATCGAGGGGCTCTTCGGGCGTTGCCGAAGTGTTGTTCCACCAGTGGGTCACGGGCGCTCCGGTCGGGGCGTCGTTGACCGACTCGATGTCGATCCCGATGGTGTCGGACAGCATGCCGCCGGCGACGTTGCGCGCCGTCACGACCACGTCTCGATGCACAGCAGGAGAGTCCGAGTCGTTCGCATAGGTCAGCAGCGCGGCGACCTTGCTCGCGGTGTCGTCGTCGACCAGGCTCGTCGACACGACCTGGAAGTTGTCGATGAAGAGACTCGCACCAGTGGCCTGTCCGCCTGTCGCGTCATAGGCGCCGGAAACGAACACGAACCGATACGTCCCTGTCGTTGGAACCTGAACGACTGTGGTTTCCCAGTCCGTCGTGCCCGTGAAGTCCGTTGTGAACCGATCGAGGACCTCGATCTGCTCGCCCGTAGCAGTGTTGAGTAGATATCCAAAGACGGCGTAGGCGTCGGCCCCT
>CAYRXQ010000257.1:0-4581 GCA_964428115.1 uncultured Ilumatobacteraceae bacterium | reverse complement strand
GAGGAGTTCTCGCGATCGCCCATGCGGCTGACCCGACCACCGTTCCACCACATCATGCGGATCGCCAGGTCGGTGAGCAGGGCCACCGAGCCGACGAGCGTGACGGCGAGGGTCGACACGAGGATGTCGTAGTTGCGGATGTGGGTCAGCTCGTGGGCGATGACCCCCTCGAGCTCGACGCGGTCCATCATCGCCAGGAGACCGGTGGTGACGGCGATGGCGGCGTGCTTCGGGTTCCGGCCGGTGGCGAACGCGTTGGGGGCCGGGTCGTCGATCACGTACACGCGGGGCTTGGGCAGTCCGGCCGCGATGCACAGCCCGTCGACCAGGTTGTGCAACCTCGGGAACTCGGCCGGGTCGGCCGGGCGGGCCCGGCTGACCGCGAGGGCGATCGAGTCGGCCTTCCAGTAGGAGCCGAACGCGACGGCGCCCGAGACGACGACGGCCAGCACGGTGCCGGCGATGCCGTTGCCGACGAGCCATCCGACCAGCGCGCCGACGGCGACGAGGACGACCACGAACCCGGCGACGAGCACGACGCTGCGCCGCTTGTTCGCGCGGATCAGTTCGAACATGGTGCGGGAGGGCGACGGATCAGAACTCGATGCTCGGCGTCGTGCGAGCGGCCTCGTCGGCCTCGAAGTACTCGCGGCGTGTGAAGCTCAGCATCCGGGCGAAGATCACGGTCGGGAACACCTGCAACTTGTTGTTGTAGGTCAGCACGCTGTCGTTGTAGAACTGCCGCGCGTAGGCGATCCGGCCCTCGGTGGCCGTCAGCTCCTCTTGGAGTGCGAGGAAGTTCGTGTTGGCCTTGAGGTCGGGGTAGGCCTCGCTCAGTGCGAACATCTGGCGCAGCGCACCGGTCAGCATGTTCTCGGCCTGGGCCTGCGCGTGCGGCGAGTCGGGTGCGGCGATGGCTGCGTTGCGAGCCTGGATCACCCGCTCGAGGGTCTCCTTCTCGTGGCTCGCATAGCCCTTGACGGTCTCGACCAGGTTCGGGATCAGGTCGTGGCGGCGCTTGAGCTGGACGTCGATCTGCGACCAGGCGTTCTCGATCTGGTTCCGGCTCCGGATCAGGCCGTTGTAGACGGCGATCACGAAGATCACCAGTGCCACCACCAGCACCAGGACGACGATGAGAGCGATCATACGGGCAGTCTACGTCGGGCCCGGCTCCCCGGGCAGGATGCCCTCCTCCCGTCGCTGCCACGGCCGCGACCACCGTCTCGCTCGCCGCGGTCGGCTCCGCTCCGAATCGGCGTCGCGATCGATGACCTCCTCGTAGATCTCGAGGTATCGCTCCGCGAGCGAGCGCATCGCGAAGCGATCGGCCCGAAGCCGACCGGCATCGGCGAGTCGCGTCCGTCGGTCCCGGTCACCGATCAACGCCCGGAGGGCCTCGGCCAGCGCCTCGACGTCACCGGGTGGGACGAGCACCGCGTCGACATCGTCGGTGGCCACGTTGCGGTAGCCGTCGAGGGCGCTGGCCACCACGGCGGTGCCGGCCGCCATCGCCTCGAGCAGCACGACACCGAAGGACTCGCCGTGCAGCGACGGGGCGCAGAACACCGTCGCTCCCCGCAGGCGAGCGAGCTTCTCCGCGTCGTCGATGCGTCCGAGCCACTCGATGCGGCCGTCCTCGCCGTGGGCAGCGCGCAGACGAGGAGTGTCGGGGCCCTCCCCCGCCACCCAGCACCGCACGTCGGGGCCGAGGCGGGCGAACGCCGCGAGCAGCACG
Source organism: uncultured Ilumatobacteraceae bacterium (assembly GCA_964428115.1). Taxonomy (GTDB): domain Bacteria; phylum Actinomycetota; class Acidimicrobiia; order Acidimicrobiales; family Ilumatobacteraceae; genus CAYRXQ01. The sequence continues at coordinate 2,843 of CAYRXQ010000257.1, read as the reverse complement.
TCGAGGCCCTTGCGCTCCTCGTGTCGACCGAGGAAGAAGATCGCCGGATGCGCGGACGGCCGGGGTGCGGCGGCCCGGATCTCGTCGACCTCGACCCCGTTGAACAGCACCTCGTACTCGCCCCCGAGGTACCCCTGGACGAGCGCGAGCGCGTCCTTGGACACGACGACGCGACGGTCGAGCCGATCGGCGAGCTTGATCAGCGGCGGTCCCAGCATGCGATAGCTCGCCGATCGTCCCGCTGCGTGGAAGGTGCCGACGAGGGGCGCAGGCCGCATCACGAGCGTGGTCACGGTCGGGCCGGGCGCCAGCGGCTCGTGGAGGTGCAGCACGTCGAAGCGCTCCTCGCCGAGGGCCCGGATGGTGCGCAGCGATGCCGACGCGTCGGGGGCGAGCGGGGCGATCGACCCGTTGGCGGCGAGCGGCAGGCTGTTGCCGAGCGGGGTCACGAACGAGGCGGGCGGCGGCCCGTCGCACGGCCCGAGCACCCGGGTCTCGTGGCCCCGACGCCGCAGCTCGTGGGCCAACCCGAGGACCTGTGCCTGGACGCCTCCCGGCACGGTCAGGCTGTACGGGCACACGATCCCGATCCGACGCGCCACGGGCGGCACGGTACACGCCGTCGATCAGCGCCCGGGCATGTTCGCCGGCCCGGCGCCGACCAGGTCGGCCGACGGGCGAGGGCCGCCGATCGGCGAGGCGAAGCGGGTGCGCAGGTCGGGGAGCTCGAGGGGCCGTGAGAGCAGGTAGCCCTGGGCCAGCTCGCACCCGTGCCGGCGGAGCATCCGCAGCTGCGCCGTCGTCTCGACCCCTTCGGCCACGGTGTGCAGCCCGAGGGTGCCGGCGACGTGGAGCATCGTCTCGCCGAGGGGATCCGCGATCGCGTCGACGTCGAACTCGGCCACGAAGGCCCGATCGATCTTGACGACGTCGACCGGGCTGCGACGCAGCAGCGCCATCGAGCAGTGGCCGGCGCCGAAGTCGTCGAGGGCCACGCGCACGCCGAGGTCGCGGAACCGGCCGATGGTGCGCGCACCCTCGTCGTCGTCGACGAGGGTGCGCTCGTCGATCTCGACCATGAGCATGCGCGGTGGGACCCGGTGCTGGCGCAGGGCCTGGGCGACGCGCTCGGTGAGCTCCCCACCGGCGACCTGGACGCCCGAGAGGTTCACGCTGACGAACAGATCGCTGTCGGGACGCCAGCTGGCCGCCTGGGTGAGCGCCTGGTCGAGCACACGATCACCGAGTGCGTCGATCAGACCCGCCCGCTCGGCGACCGGGATGAACTCGCCCGGCGGGATCTCACCGTGGACCGGATGGTGCCACCGCGCGAGCGCCTCGGCCCCGCGGACCCGACCCGTGCGCAGGTCGACGAACGGCAGGTACACGAGTCGCAGCTGGTCGTGCTGGATCGCGTCGAGGAGGTCGCTGCGCAGCTCGAGGTGCCGGCTCACCGCCAGGCGCATCGTGGGATCGAACACACGGATCTGGCCCTTGCCGGCCCGCTTGGCCTCGTACATCGCGATGTCGGCGTCGCGCAGCAGCGTGGTCGTGGTGGTGCTGCCCGAGCCGACGGCGATCCCGATGCTCGCGAGCACGGTGAACTCGTCGGTGCCCGCCACGATGGGCTCCCGCAACGACCGCAGCAGGTGCTCGGCCACGGCAACCGCCCGATCGACACCGCCGCGCTCATCGATCAGGACGGCGAACTCGTCGCCTCCCAAGCGCGCCGCGGTGTCGCTGCCGCCGACGGCACGTCGGATCCGATCGGCGACGTGCTCGAGCGCGCGGTCGCCCGCTTGGTGCCCGCGGCGGTCGTTGACCGCCTTGAAGTCGTCGAGGTCGACGAAGAGCACCACGACCGGGTCGTGATCGGGGCGCGAGACCCGGAGCGCATGGCCCAGGCGTTCGAGGAACAGGGCGCGGTTGGCGAGCCCGGTGAGCTCGTCGTGGAAGGCGCGGTGGCTGAGCTGCCGTTCGCGCTGACGCTGCTCGGTCACGTCGCGCAAGGTCACCACGACCCCGTCCTCGTCGCCGGTGCCCGTGGTCGACTCGAGGTCGAGGTAGGAGACGATGAACTGCATCGTGCGGAACTGACCGTCGGCCCGCTCCACCACCACCTCCATCGACAGCACGTGACCCGGGCCCGACGAGGCGACCTCGTCGATCGCCGCGGTGAGCTGGGCGCGATCGTCGGCCCCCACGAGCTCGCCGACGTGCCGTCCGGTCCAGTGCTGGGGCGGACGCCCGAGCATGGCGGCGATCGCCGGGCTCGCGAAGCGGACGGCGCCGTGGTGCTCCACCAGCAGCACGACGTCGGTGGAGTGCTCGACCAGCGCGGCGTACCGACGCTCGCCACGATGCTCCGCTGCACGCCGGTTGATCACCACCTGGTGTCGCAACGCGAGCAGCGTCACGACCAGGACCAGGATCGAGGCCGCGACGGCCAGCACCACGCTCGGATCGGTCAGCGGTTCGGTGGTGACACCCACCAGCCACGAGGAGATCACCACGGGGACGAACGCCGCGACGGTGAGCACCACGAGCCGGAACGTCCCGGGGCCGTCCGCGTTGGTTCGACTCTCCGGCGGTCCGGCAGGATCGAGCGCCGGTGCACCGATCGCCGCGACTCCCAGCATCGCCGGGCCGATCGCCGTGAGGAGCAGCGCCCAGGCGGCCGGAGCGCCACGATCGATGGCAGCGGCCCACACCACCGCCCAGGTCACGGTGGCAACGGTGCCGGCGATCCCGGTGGCGAGCAGCAGATCGTCGCTGCGCCGAACCCCGACGAGCACGAGCGGGACCGTGCACGCGAGTGACCACAGCGTGACCGCGCCGAGCAC
>CAYRXQ010000256.1:0-4620 GCA_964428115.1 uncultured Ilumatobacteraceae bacterium | reverse complement strand
TTCTACGCGCTGCCGCAGTCGCCGCAGCTCTTCAAGCAGCTCCTCATGGTGGCCGGTGTCGACCGCTACTACCAGATCGCCCGCTGCCTGCGCGACGAGGACCTGCGCGCCGACCGGCAGTACGAGTTCATGCAGCTCGACATGGAGATGAGCTTCGTGAGCCAGGACGACGTCCTCGCCGCGGTGTCCGAAGCCGTGCTCGCCGCCGCCGAGGCCGTGACCGGTGAGCGACCGGCCCCGATCGAGCGGATCACCTGGCGCGAGGCCATGGACCGCTTCGGCGTCGACAAGCCCGACCTGCGGTTCGGCATGGAGCTCGTCGAGCTCACCGACGCCTTCGCCGCCACCGAGTTCAAGGCCTTCGCCGGCGCCGGGGCGATCAAGGGCATCCGGGTCCCCGGCCGTGCCGAGGAGATGGGGCGCAACCAGCTCGACAAGCTCACCGATCGCGCCAAGTCGCTCGGCGCGAAGGGCCTCGTCTGGTTGAAGGTGACCGCGGACGGCTTCGACTCGCCCGTCGCCAAGTTCCTGTCCGAGGCCGAGCAGGCCGAGGTGCGCTCCCGCCTGGGCCTCGAGGCCGGCGACCTGGCGTTGATCGTCGCGGACGAGTGGGAGACCACCTGTGAGGTCCTCGGTCAGCTGCGCAACGACCTCGGTCGACCGCCGGTGCACCAGGGCCCGTATCGCTACGTCTGGGTGGTCGAGTTCCCGCTGTTCGTCGGGATCGACAAGGAGACGGGTCGCCCGAAGCCCGGCCACCACCCGTTCTGCATGCCGCATCCCGACGACATCGACCGGCTGGAGTCGGATCCGATGTCGGTGCGCGCGCTCGCCTACGACCTGGTGCTGAACGGGTGGGAGCTCGGCTCGGGTTCGATCCGGATCCACGAGTCGGAGCTGCAGCGCACGATCTTCGCCAACCTCGGCATCGACGAGGAGGCCGCGAACCGCAAGTTCGGGTTCTTCCTGAACCCGTTCGAGTACGGCGCGCCGCCCCACGGCGGCTTCGCGTTCGGCCTCGACCGCCTCGTGGCGATCCTGGCCGGCGAGGAGAACATCCGTGAGGTCATCGCGTTCCCCAAGACCCAGTCGGGGACCGATCTGATGACGAACGCACCGGTGAAGGTCGACCCCAAGCAGCTCGCCGAGCTCGGCATCAAGATCCTCCCGCCCCCGACCTGATCGTTTGGCGTCGCGGGCGCGCCGATCGGTACCGTCCTGCGACGTTCCCGAGCTGCCGGTGGACGGGTCGCGGCGCGGCCGCGCCGGCCCGATCCGAGAGGCCCCCCGCATGTCGACGTCGTCGTCCACCCTCGTCCGCCCGATCGTCCCGACCTTCGCCGACCTCCTGCCGCGGCCGACCGACCGGAGTCGGCGCATCGCGATGGACGTGGCGCTCGTGGCCGGGGCCGCGATCCTCACGGCCCTCGCCGCGCAGATCCGGATCCCCCTGTCGTTCACGCCGGTCCCGGTGACCGGGCAGACCTTCGCGGTGCTGCTGGCCGGCACGGTGCTCGGTGCCCGGCGTGGCGCGCTGAGCCAGCTCGCCTACTGGGCGGTTGGCATCCTGGCACCGATGCCGTGGTACGCCGGCGACACGACCGGTGCGAGCGTGAGCGAGGGGTGGCAGGTGGCCACCGGGGCGACGGCGGGGTACCTGGCCGGGTTCGTGCTCGCGGCGGCCGCCGTCGGCCACCTCGCGGAGCGGGGCCACGACCGGCGATTCTCCAGCGCGGCGCCCGCGATGCTGGCCGGGACGGCGATCATCTACACCGCCGGCGTGCTGTGGCTGTCGTTCCACCTGTCGATCCCGGTGGTCGACGGGTCGCCGAACGCCGTCGAGCTCGGTCTGACGCCGTTCCTCGTCGGTGACCTGGTCAAGCTGCTGCTGGCGGCGGTGCTGACGCCGCTCGCCTGGCGCGCGCTCGACCGTCGCTCCTGAAGCGTGGTCGCGGGGCGACCGCTACGCTCGGCCACATGAGCGACATCCGCGACGACTTCGCACCTGGCGTCATCACCGGCCCCGAGGTCAAGGAGGTGTTCGCCCTCGCGAAGGCACGGGGCTTCGCGCTCCCGGCCGCCAACGTGATCGGGACCAACAGCATGAACGCCGTGATGGAGACCGCTGCGGCGGTGAACTCGCCGGTGATCCTGCAGTTCTCGCACGGCGGCGCGGCCTTCGTGGGTGGCAAGGGGCTGGGCGGCGGCGACCGTGCCTCGATCCTGGGTGCCCTGGCCGGGGCCGATCACGTGCATCGCCTCGCCGCGGCCTACGGCGCGCGGGTGATCCTGCACACCGACCACTGTGCCAAGAAGCTGCTCGGGTGGGTCGACGGTCTGCTCGATGCCGGCGAGGAGCACTTCGCCGCCACTGGGCGGCCGCTGTTCAGCTCGCACATGCTCGACCTGTCCGAGGAGCCGCTCGAGGAGAACGTCGCGATCTCCAAGCGGTACCTGGAGCGGATGTCCAAGCTCGGCATGACCCTCGAGATCGAGCTCGGGATCACCGGTGGTGAGGAGGACGGCGTCGACAACTCCGATGCCGACGACAGCGACCTCTACACCAAGCCCGCGGAGGTCGCGTACGTCTACGAGGAGCTGATGCAGGTCAGCGACCAGTTCACGATCGCGGCGGCGTTCGGCAACGTGCACGGCGTCTACAAGCCCGGCAACGTGAAGCTGACCCCGACGATCCTGCGCGACAGCCAGACCTACATCCAGGACAAGTTCGGGACCGGGCCCAACCCCGTCGACTTCGTGTTCCATGGTGGCTCGGGCTCGACGCCCGCCGAGATCTCCGAGGCGATCGGCTACGGGGTCGTCAAGATGAACATCGACACCGACCTCCAGTGGGCCTTCTGGGACGGCATCCGCGCCTACGAGGCCGACAAGCACGGCTACCTCCAGGGGCAGATCGGCAACCCCGAGGGCGAGGACAAGCCGAACAAGAAGGTCTACGACCCCCGCGTCTGGCTGCGCGCCGGCGAGGTCACCTTCGTCGAACGGCTCAAGCAGGCGTTCGCCGAGCTCAACAACCTCGACACGCTCGCCTCCTGACCCGCCGCCCCCGGTCAGGCCGGGGCGAGTGGCCGGATCACGAACCCGGTGCGCAGCTTCGGGGTGAAGAAGGTCGACTTCGGCGGCATGAGCAGCCCCTCGCGGGCCGTCCGCTCGATCTCGGCCACGCTCACCGGGCGGATCAGCACGGCGGCCTCGGCCGCGCCACGCTCGACCTGGTCGACCACCAGGTCGACGCCGTGCTGGTACGTGACCGAGAGACCGGGGACGTCGGCGAGCACGTGCTCGAGCCACGCACCGTCGAGGGCCCGGATCCCGTCGAAGGCGCCCGGACGCGGCGCGAGCCAGCCGCCCTGTCCGCCGGGAGCGACCAGGTAGAGCGCGCCCCGCTCCACCATCCCGGCGAGGGTGGCGGCATCGGGGTGTCCGGCGGGCTCGAGCTCGAACGACGCGGCGAGCGCCTCGAGCAGGGTTGCGTGCGACACGCCGTGGTAGCAGCGGTGGATGGCCTCGACGCTGAGCTGCTCGGCCACGAGCTCGCCCACGAACGTGAGCGTGAGCTCGGCGGGCGTGTCGGACCGACCGGTGGCGACCCGGATCTCGTCGCGATACGTGCGGGCGATCGCGTAGCGGTGATGCCCGTCGGCGATCAGCACGTCCTCGGCGCTCACGGCCGCGGCGATCGCTGCGACGCGATCGGGGTCGGTGACCCGCTCGACCACGTGCTCGACCCCGTCGACGGTGACCGAACCGAGCGGCTCGCCGGGCTCCACCAGCAGCTCGGTCAACCCACCCGCGAGCGAGAGTCCCCACACGGGCGACAGGTTCGCCGCGGTGGCCCGTGTCAGGTCGAGGCGATCGGTGGACGCCTTGGGCGTGGTCCGCTCATGCGGCAGGACCCCGCCGGCACCCACGTCGACCACCTCGAGCGCTCCGAGCACGCCGACCACGTCGCGTGCGGCCCCGCTCGCGTCGACGAAGCGCATCCGGTAGAGGGTGAACGAGGGCTGCTCGTCGAGCGCCCAGGCGCCGGCCTCGATCCAGCGCCGCAGCGTCTCGGCGGCCCGCTCGTACCGGTCGACACCGTCGCGCTCCCGGGGCACGTCGACGTGGACGACATTGTGCGGGTCGCGGGCGGCGAGCTGGTCGACGTCGGCATCGTCGAGCACGTCGTACGGCGGGGCGATGACGGCGTCGAGTCGGTCGGTGACGGGACGCAGCGCACGGAATGGTTCGAAGCGGGGCACCTGCGTAGGTTGGCACTTCGTGGACGTGGACGTGGTGCTGTGTGATCTCGACGGCGTGGTCTGGCTCGCCCGTCAGCCCATCGCCGGGTCGGTCGACGCGGTGGCGCGGTTGCGAGCGACCGGTCGACGGGTGTTGTTCGTCACGAACAACTCGATGTCGACCGTGGCGGTGCAGGAGGCAGCACTGGCCGCCATCGGGATCCCTGCCGAGGGCGACGTCCTGACCTCGGCCCAGGCGGCAGCGACGTTGCTGGCACCCGGTGAGCGGGTGCACGTCTGCGGCGGGCCGGGGGTGGTCGAGGCGGTGACCGAGGCCGGTGCGCTCGTCGTGGGGACGATCACGGCGGAGACCGCC
>CAYRXQ010000255.1:0-4635 GCA_964428115.1 uncultured Ilumatobacteraceae bacterium | reverse complement strand
GGCGCCTTGATGTCCTCGAGGTTGATCCCACCGAACGTCGGCGCCAACGCCCGACCGATCGCCACCATCTCGTCCACCGACCGGGCGTCGACGCACACCGGATACGCATCGACCCCACCGAACTGCTTGAACAGCACGGCCTTGCCCTCCATCACCGGCATCGCTCCGGCCGGCCCGATGTCGCCGAGGCCGAGCACCGCGGTGCCGTTGGAGAGCACCGCCACGGCGTTCGACCGGCCCGTGTAGCGCCACACCAGATCGGGGTCGTCCGCGATCGCCTGCGACACCCGACCGACGCCCGGCGTGTACGCCATCGCGAGGTCGTGCGGACCATCCAGCGGCGCCGTCGGCTCCACCCGGATCTTGCCGCCCACGTGCAGCGCGAACGTCGTGTCGTCGAACGACACCACCTCCACGCCGTCGATCGACGAGATCGCCACCCGCACGGCGTGCTGCTGATCGGTCCCGCTGCAGGCCACGACCAGCCGGCGGTCACGGTTGGGCAGCGTCTCGAGGCTCCGGACATCCGCGCCCATCCCACTCACCGCGGCCAGCAGGTGCGACAGCCCGGCATCGTCGCCGCTGACCACCGCCGTGAGGGCGTACCCGGCCGACGGTCGAGTCGGCGTCGGCATCGGAACCTGATCCGAAGCCGATGACGCGCCCGCCGACGGACTCGACGGCATGGAGGACGGTGACGACAGCGACGACCGTGAGGACGGTGACGAGGTGGACGAGGTTGGCGACATCAGGACTCCGGGATGAGGTGGAGCCGGTCGGCAGCAGGAGGCCCGCCACCGGAACCGGCGGATCGGGCGGGGTGGATGGCGAACGTCAGCGACGAACGATCCGGACGCCCCGCCGAATCCGAACCCGTGCAGGTACGGCGGCGGGGACGCGTGCTGCTGCTACTGCTGCCACAGCGAGGGCGCAGAGCACGACGAGCACGTTGGCGAGTGTACGCACGCCCCGACCCCCTGCCAAGGCATGCTCATGATTCGTCGAGGATTCCTGGCGGCCCGCCCTGCCAGCCCTGCCCGGCCGCCAACCCCGATCTGGGCGCGCACCGTTGCACCAACCGCCCCCCACCGCGCCCAGAACCCCCCGATCGGCCCGACCCTCCCGCCAACCGCCGATCCGGGCGCTCACCGTTGCGCCATCCGCCCCCCCCCGCGCCCAGATCCACCCGGGCGGCCCGACCCTCTCGCCGACGCCCGATCTGGGCGCTCACCGTTGCGCCATCCGACCCCCACCGCGCCCAGATCCACTCGACCGGCCCGGCGCCCCGCGCACCAGCCCAGCCGGCCAGCCCACCCCAACGGCGCCGGCACGTACGATCGGAGCGATGTCGAGCACCACCGTCACCGCCGCCGAGCTCGAGGGCCCGACCACCGAGTTGTTGCAGAGCCTCATCCGCAACGCCTGCGTCAACGATGGCACCCCCGAATCCGGCGAGGAGGTCCGCAACGCCGATCTCCTGCAGCACTATCTCGAAGGCAGCGGCATCGACGTCCACCGCTACGAGTCGCTGCCCGGTCGCACCTCGGTCGTCGCCCGCATCGAGGGCACCGACCCCGACGCGCCATCGCTGTGCCTCATGGGCCACACCGACGTCGTGCCCGTCAGCCCCGAGGGCTGGCACCAGGACCCGTTCGGCGGCGAGCTGATCACCGCCGCCGACGGCACCAAGGAGGTCTGGGGCCGCGGAGCGATCGACATGCTCAACCTCACGTCCTCGATGGCCGTCGCCATGCGCCACTTCGCCCGCAGCGGCTTCCGCCCCAAGGGCGACCTCATCTACTTCGGCGTCGCCGACGAGGAGGCCGGCGGCACCTGGGGCGCCGAGTGGATGTTCGAGCACCACCCCGAGGTGATCGACGCCGACTACGTCCTCACCGAGCTCGGCGGCTGGTCGTCGGTCGGCCACGACGGGGTCCGGCGCATCACCGTCAACATCGGCGAGAAGGGGATCGCCTGGCGCCGGCTGCGGATCCACGGCACCCCCGGCCACGGCTCGATGCCGTTCGGTGCCGACAACGCCCTGATCACCGCGGCCGAGATCGTCCGCCGCCTCACCGCCCACCGGCCCAGCCCGCACATCGGTGAGACCTGGCGAGCCCAGGTCGACGCCATGTCGCTGCCCGCCGAGCTGAAGGCCGCGCTCGTCGACCCGGCCCGAGTGTTCGACACGATCGCCGAGCTCCCCACGCCCGTCGCCCGCTCCTGCCACGCCCTCACCCACACCACGATCTCGCCGAACGTCCTGCACGGTGGGGTCAAGACCAACGTCATCCCCGACGTGGTGGAGCTCGACGTCGACATCCGCACCGTGCCCGGCACCACCAGCGACGACGTCGACCACATGCTCCACGAGATTCTCGGCGACCTCGCACACCGGGTGGACATCAGCCACCTGCAGGACGCCGAGGCCACCCAATCACCCAAGGACACCGCGCTGTGGGACGCCCTCGCCACCCGGATGCAGGTCGCCTACCCCGGCGCCCAGCTCGTGCCCGGATTGGTGGTCGGCGGCACCGACGCCCGCTTCTACCGCCAGCGGGGGCGGGTGGCCTACGGCGCCGGGCTGTTCGCCCCGGGGATGAGCATGTCGACCTTCGGCGAGCGGTTCCACGGCCACGACGAGCGGATCGACGTCACCAGCCTCGGCCTCGCCGCCGAGCTCTGGGTCGGCGTCGCCGAGCTCCTCCTCACCTGACGCTGCCGCGGCCTGCGCCGGGCCGCCGCCTCCCCGTGCGCACGTCTGGGCGAGGATTCGTGTCGCCAGTGACGCAATTCCTCACCCAGACATGTCCACCTGCAGCCGGCGGCATCGACGTGGTTGACTGGGGGGATGTCGGAACTGCAGACGATGCCGGCGACCACGGTCCCCGAGACCGAGGAGGTCACCGAGACCGGCGAGCCGATCGTTGCCCACATCGTCAAGACCGAGAAGGGCAAGTCGGCGGCCGCAGCCGTGCTCGAGGCCCGGGTGATGGGCACCCCGCTCGAGGCGCTCTGCGGTCACGTCTGGGTGCCGAGCCGGGATCCGAAGAACCTGCCGCTGTGCCAGGCCTGCAAAGACGTCTACGAGATGTACCGCTCGTTCAACGACGGCCTCAACGAACGCCCCGACGAGTGAACCCCGAGCGCATCCGCGAGTCGGTGCGCGCGCTCATCATCGACCCCGACGACCGCATCCTGCTCGTACGGTTCGAATTCCCCCAGGCGACGGTCTGGGCACTGCCCGGCGGCGGCGTCGAGCCCGACGAAGACCCCTGCGACGCCCTGCGACGGGAGCTCCACGAGGAGCTCGGCCTGCTCGACGACGAGATCGAGATCGGCCCGTACGTGTGGGATCGGACGATCCGCATCTCGTTCGTGCACGGCCCCGGCGCCCCGCACTGGGACGGCCAACACGACCGGATCCACCTCGTGCGAGCGCCGCGATTCGATCCGCATCCGGCGTTCACCTGGGAACAGTTGCAGGCCGAACGGATGCACGAGCTGCGGTGGTGGACCCCCGACGAGATCCGGCAAGCCGAGTTCGCACCGACGCCGAGCCTGTTCGCCCCGCGGCGCCTGGGCTACTACCTCGACTCGCTCCTGCGCGACGGCCCACCGCCGACCCCGATCGACACCGGCCCCTGACCTGGACCGGAACTGGCCCGACCTGACCTGACCTGACCTGACACCTGCCCCGGCCTCGGCCCCGGCCCCGGCCCCGGCCCGTGAGCGAACCTGACCTCTGGCGATACAGGTTCAATACAGGTACGGTGGCCGCATGGCATCGACGGCATGGGATCCCGACCAGTACCGGCGGTTCGCGGCAGAACGCGCCCAGCCCTTCCACGATCTCCTCGCCCTCGTCGAGGCGGACCGCATCACACGGGCCGTCGACCTCGGGTGCGGCACCGGTGAGCTCACGGCGCTCGCCGCCGCGCGCCTCGGCATCTCGGACGTGGAGCGACCGGTCGCCGCTGCACCGTCGCCGGCCGCTCCCCCGATGGTGGGCATCGACAACTCCCCGACGATGCTCGCCGCTGCGGCGGCCCACGCCAGCGACACCGTCGCATTCGAGCAGGGCGACATCGCCGAGTGGACCTCCGGCGGCGACCACGACCTGGTGCTGGCCGCAGCGAGCCTCCAGTGGGTCCCCGACCACGCGTCGGTGCTCCGTCGATGGACCGCCGCACTCGCGCCAGGCGGTCAGCTCGCCGTGCAGGTGCCCGCCAACGCCGATGCCCCGAGTCACGTCGTGGCGGGCGAGCTCGCGGCCGGCGAGCCGTACCGGTCGGCGTTCGGTCCCCAGGGTCCGCCGCCCGATCCGGTGGCCGCGAACGTGCTGGCACCCGAGCGGTACGCCGAGCTGCTGTACGAGCTGGGCTTCGCTCGCCAGCACGTACGGATGACGGTCTACCCGCACGTCCTGCCGAGCAGTCGAGACGTCGTGGAGTGGGTCCGCGGGACGACGCTGACCCGGTTCGCGGCCGTCCTCCCGCCCGAGGTCTACGCCGAGTTCCTCCGCGACTACGAAGAGCGGCTGCTCGAGGTGATCGGCCGACACGAACCGCACTTCTTCCCGTTCCGCCGGATCTTCCTCTGGGGCCGCCTTCCCGGCGGCTGAAGCTGCAGCGC
>CAYRXQ010000254.1:3758-4653 GCA_964428115.1 uncultured Ilumatobacteraceae bacterium | reverse complement strand
AGCACATCGGCGCGCTGAGCACACCGGCTCGCTGAGCACACCGGCTCGCATCAGGCCCCGAACGCGGGGAGACCGGTGCACAGAGGCACCGGTCTCGACCCGACTCCCCGGCGGGCGGGCCGGGGGTGTTCAGGGGTGGGCCGACCCCCCGGGCGGCCCACCCCCGTGGACGATCACTCGACGACGAAGGCCGTCACCATCCCGAACATGCCGTCGGCACGCTCGGCGTGGGTGAGGATGTGGCAGTGCCAGGCCCACACACCGGGCTCGGTCATCAGGTACGCCACCGTGTAGCGCTCGCCGGGAGCGACGTTGATCGTGTCGCCGGGCATCGGGACGAGCAGCTCCTTGCCGTCCTTGGCGATGATCCACCCGATGGGCTGGTGGAGGTGCATCGGGTGCGCCATCAGCCCCTCGTTGTAGTAGTGCACGAGGACCGTCTCGCCGAGAGCGGCGGTGTAGGGCTGGGTGGCCGGGAAGCTCTTGCCGTTCAGCGTCAACCCGATCACGCCGGCGTCGTTGAGCACCATGTCGATCTCCTGATCGGGCTCGGCCTTGAAGGCCATCCCGTCGAGGAACTCCTGCTCGAGGAGGACCTCGGGCATCTCCATGTCGCCGATCTTGATCGCACCGAACAGGCCGTCGAGCACCTGCTCGGCGCCGCTGTGCGAGTGGTAGATGCCGACGGCCGGCTCACGGGCCTCGAACTCGTAGATGAAGGTCTCACCCGGGGCGATCGCGGGCTGGGTGTACGGCGGGACACCGTCCATGTTGTTGGGCACGAGGATGCCGTGCCAGTGGATGCTGGTCGAGGTCGGCAGGCGGTTCTCGACGACGAAGCGGGCCTTGTCGCCCACCTCGAGCTGGATCGAGGGCGCCGGCACGGTCCCGTTGT
>CAYRXQ010000254.1:0-3748 GCA_964428115.1 uncultured Ilumatobacteraceae bacterium | reverse complement strand
CGTCCCTGTCGAGTCCGATCGGCACCGAGATCGCAGGATGACCGGCGAGGTTGGACGGGATGGTGCACACGTCACAGAGATACATCGCCAGTGGATCCTGGGCCTTGTCGCCCACCTCGAGCTGGATCGAGGGCGCCGGCACGGTCCCGTTGTAGGTCCAGGCCTGGACGACGACGCCGGGCTCGATCTCCCAGTCGACGATCTCGGCGACGATGTTGAACTCCTTGGTGCCGTCGGCGAGGATCGTCGGCTCGAGCGGCTGGCCGCCGAACTCGCTCTTCTCCTCCTCGAGGAAGCGCATCGCCCGGTCGTTCATCGCGGTGTCCATCTCCTCCCAGCTGGCGTAGCCGTGGAGGTAGTCGGGGCCACCGGTCGTGTCGTCGAGCGGGCCGGGGGTGGCGTTGAGCAGCACGTGCAGCTCGCCGATCATGCCCGCCGAGGCATGCCCCGGGATCTCGCACTGGAAGTCGTAGATGCCGACGTCGAGGGTGCCGAGGTCGAGCGTCTCGCTCTCGCCGGGCTGCAGGTCGGCGGTGACCTGGCCGAGGATGGCCATGTTGTGGACCTGGGTGTCGACGTTGGTCACCCGGATCTGGATCCGGCCCGGCGGCGCCGTGATGTGCTCGGGGACGAACTTCATCGCCCCCAGCTCGATGTCGATCACGGAGATCTCGGCGGCACCTTCACCGCCGGCAGCTGATTCGCCGCCACCCCCGTCGGTACGAGCGAGGGCGAAGACGCCGAGGAACAGCGCGCCGATGGCCACCACGACGGCGACCCAGCCCAGGAAGGAACGATCATCTTGTTGCACGTCGGCGAGTGTGACCGGTCGCACCACCGGGATGCAAGGACGCTGAGGGGGCAAAGAAGGGACCAAAGACCCTTGTCGCCCTGCGGGGTCAGTCGGAGAAGGGGACCGACCAGCGCAGCTCGGCCCCGCCGCCCTCGGCGGGACCCAGCTCGCAGGACCCGCCGAGCGACTCGGCGCGCGCCGCGAGGTTGGCCAGGCCGTGTCCACCCGACAGCGCGCGGTCGATGTCCGAGGGCGGTCCCTGACCGTTGTCGGTGACGGTCATCGTGACCTGGGATCCCTCGACCTCGACCTGCACCGACGCCGAGGTGCCCTGCGCGTGGCGGGCCACGTTGCCGAGCGCCTCGCGCATCGAAGCCACCATCTCGGTCCGGATCTCGGGGGTGATCACCGTCTCGACGGGCCCCGCGAGGCGCAACGACGGCGTGAAGCCGAGCACCCGGCTCGACTGGGCCATCACGTCGGCGAGCTCACTGCCGAGCGCCCCCCGATGCCCGGAGGTGCCGAGGGTGAACACGATGGTGCGCACCTCGGAGATCACCCGGTCGACCTCGTCGATGAGCGGCTCGAGTTGCTCACCGACCTCGGCGGCCGCGGCCACGCTCACCGCCTGCATCGTCAACCCCATGCCGTAGAGGTGCTGCAGCACCACGTCGTGCAGGTCGCGGCCGATCCGCTCGCGCTCCTGGGCCAGGGCCAGCTGCTCGGTGGCCGCCGCGAGGCGACGCTGGGCCTCCTTGCGCTCCGAGACGTCACGGACGGCCGCCACCACGTACTGCTCGCCCTCGTGGATCAACGGGCTCAACGAGATCTCGACGGGGACCAGCCGGCCGCTGCGGTGCACCAGCATCAGCTCGATGCCCGACCCCATCGGCCGCTGGGCGGGGCGATGGTTGAACTCTCGGCGATGCTCGGCGTGCGCGAGCCGCAGCTCCTCGGGTACGAGCTCGTCGACCGAGCGGCCCACGAACTCCTCGGCCTCGCGGCCGGCCAGCTGCGCCATCGACCCGTTTGCGAAGTGGATCACCCCGTCGCGAGCGACGATCAGCACGCCGTCGGGCGAGCGGTCGACGGCGTGGACCAGCAGTGCGTTCTCGAGCATCGGCGGCACGACCGTCGACCGTAGCCGGGTCGGCTCGCGGTCGGACGCCGGAGCCTTGGGGACCAAGGTCCCTTGGTGGAGGCGCCCACGTGTGATGCACTGTCGAGATGGCCGCGCACGAGAAGATCACGGCGTTCTTGATGGACGACCACGAAGTCGTCCGTCAGGGCGTCCGCGCGCTGCTCGAGGCCACGGGCGAGATCGAGGTGGTGGGCGAGGCCTCCACGGCCGCCGAGGCACTGGCCCGGATCCCGGCCCTGCGGCCCGACGTGGCCGTGCTCGACGTGCGGGTGCCCGACGGCAACGGCATCGAGGTGTGCCGCGAGGTCCGCAGCCGGATCGGCACGAACTGCCTGATGCTCACCTCGTACAGCGACGACGAGGCGCTCTTCGAAGCGATCATGGCGGGCGCTGCCGGCTACGTGCTCAAACAGATCCGGGGCACCGAGCTGCTCACGGCGGTCAAGCGCGTCGCCGCCGGGGAGTCGCTGCTCGACCCGGCCATCACCGGGCGCGTGCTGCAGCGCCTCCGTGCCCCGGCCGCCTCCGACGAGCGGCTGTCGCGCCTCACCGACCAGGAGCGCCGCATCCTGTCGCTGATCGCCGAGGGTCTCACCAACCGCCAGATCGCCAACGAGATGCACCTGGCCGAGAAGACGATCAAGAACTACGTGTCGAACCTGCTCGCCAAGTTGGGCATGGAGCGCCGGACCGAGGCCGCTGTGTTCGCCACCAAGCTCGAGCTCACCGGCCACCCCGTCACCGACTGACCCCACCCCCGGGGTACTGACCCGCGCAGCTCGCGCAACGTGACGCCAGATCGGACACGGAACTCGGAGGGGAGGCACGGTGCGGGGCGCCGGCGGAGGCGTCCGGTACCGTGAGCGCCCGATGTCGCCGCGGTACGTCGCCTTCGAGGGCCCGGAAGGGTGCGGCAAGAGCACCCAGGCCGCGCGGCTCGCCACCGCCATCGGCGCCGTGTTGACCCGCGAGACCGGTGGCACGCCGATCGGGGAACGGCTGCGGGCCGTGCTCCACGACCCCGCCGTCACCACCCTCGACGCCCGCGCCGAGGCACTGCTGATCGCCGCCGACCGCGCCCAGCACCTGGCCGAGGTGGTCGGCCCGGCGCTCGCGGCAGGCCGCACCGTGGTCACCGACCGCAGCGTCTACTCCTCGCTCGCCTACCAAGGACACGGCCGCGGCCTCCCGCTCCACGAGGTCCGGCGGATCAACGACTGGGCGCTGCGCGGCACCTGGCCCGACCTGGTCGTGCTCCTCGACGTGCCCGACGAGGTACTCGCCGAGCGACTCGCCCGCCGCGAGCTCGACCGGTTCGAGCGCGAGGACGCCGAGTTCCACGCCCGTGTCGCGGCCGGGTTCCGGGCGATGGCAGGCGCCGACCCCGATCGCTTCGTGGTGGTGCGGGCCGGGGCGCGCGGCATCGACGACCTGGCCGCCGAGATCCTCGAGCGCGTGGCCGCGCACGGCCTGCGCCCGAGCACCAGCGCGGCATGACCGGCGTCTGGGGCGACGTCGTCGGCCAGCCCGGCGCCG
The DNA here is from genome assembly GCA_964428115.1 of uncultured Ilumatobacteraceae bacterium. Taxonomy (GTDB): domain Bacteria; phylum Actinomycetota; class Acidimicrobiia; order Acidimicrobiales; family Ilumatobacteraceae; genus CAYRXQ01. The sequence goes on along the minus strand of CAYRXQ010000254.1, from coordinate 278 downwards.
TCGAGCAGCTCCGACGAGCCGCCGAGGTGCCCAGCCACGCCTACCTGTTCGTCGGGCCCCCCGGCAGCACCAAGGAGCGCGCCGCACGAGCCTTCGCGGCCCGGCTCCTGACGGGCAGCGACGACGCGACCGGTCGCGATGCCCGGCTCGTCCTGGCCGGCGAGCACCCCGACGTCCGTGAGGTCGAGCGGGAGGGCGCCGCGATCCTCAAGGATCCGGCCCGCGAGATCGTCCGGGTCGCCTCGCTCGCCCCCGTGGAGGGGGAGCGCAAGGTGATG
>CAYRXQ010000253.1:0-4670 GCA_964428115.1 uncultured Ilumatobacteraceae bacterium | reverse complement strand
CGGGGCCCCACCCACCCTCGGGGTCGCTTCGCTCCCTCCCGTCCGAGGCCGGATGTCAGGCCGCGTAGCCCTCCAGAGCGCCCATCCCCGGGTTCGCTTCGCTCCCTCCCGTCCGAGGCCGGATGTCAGGCCGCCTCCTGGGGCGTCTTTCCATGGCGCGCTTTCACAACGATTCTGAGGGGATACACCTCGACGTGAGGTCGCGCGGGGGGGGGTGGTGGGGGGGTGTGGGGGCGCGGGTGGGCCCAGCCCCGAAGGCCGCCCCCCCCGTGGGGGGGGTGCCGCCGCCCTCCACGCGACCGACGAGAAGAAGATCAAGCGACTGCTGGCCGAGCGCTGAGCCCGCCGCACTGACGAGAACGGAGACACGACATGGCACGCGTCAAGCGCGGCGTGGCGGCGAAGAAGCGCCACAAGAAGGTCCTCAAGCAGGCCAAGGGGTACTACGGCAACAAGAGCCGTTCGTTCCGCGCGGCCAACGAGCAGGTGTTGCACAGCGGTCAGTACGCATTCCGCGACCGCCGTGCGAAGAAGGGTGAGTTCCGGCGTCTGTGGATCCAGCGGATCAACGCAGGCTGCCGTCAGCACGACATGAGCTACAGCCGGTTCATCGCCGGGCTCAACGCTGCTGGCATCGAGGTCGACCGCAAGATCCTCGCCGATCTCGCGGTGCACGACCCGGCAGCGTTCGGTGCGCTCGTGGCCTCGGCCAAGGCGGCGCTCTGAGCGATCCGCTCGCCCTCGACAACCCGAAGATCAAGCGACTGCGGCGCCTCCTGGGGCGCCGCAGTGCGCGTCTCGAGGAGGGTGCGTTCGTGGTCGAGGGTCCGGTGCTCATCGCCGAAGCCGTGGCGGCCGGCTGGGAGATCGAAGCCGAGTTCGTGCGCACCGACGCGGCACCGGTCACCTCCGCACCCGAGCACCGGCTGTTGCCGCACGTGCTCGAGAAGGTCGCCACCACCGAGGCACCACAGCCCAACCTCGCCATCGTGCGGATGCCGACCGACGCCGTCGACCTGTCGACCGCCTCGTTCGTGGTGGTGCTCGATCGCCTGGCCGACCCGGGCAACGCGGGCACCGTGCTGCGCTCGGCCGAGGCAGCCGGTGTCGACGCCGTGGTGCTCACCGCCGGATCGGTCGATCGCTACAACCCCAAGACCGTGCGCGCCTCGGCGGGCGCCCTCTTCCACGTCCCCAGTCTCGTCGCCGACCTCGACGAGGTCCGGCAGGCCGGGCTGCGACTGGTGGGCACCTCCTCGCACCGCGGCACGCCGCACACGCGGTACGACTGGCACGGCCGGATCGCCCTGGTCATCGGCAACGAGGCGCACGGCCTCGCCGACGACGCGCCCGTCGACGACTGGGTCACCATCGACCATCGGGGTCGCGCCGAGAGCCTGAACGCCGCGATGGCCGCCACCGTGTTGGTGTTCGAAGCCGCACGCCAGCGAGCGCTGCGATGACACCCTCGTCGCGCCGAGGCCGCGAATCGATCGTGGATCCCGACACCCGCCCGTCTAGCCTCTCGACTCGTGCAGATGCAGCGATTTCGGTGCCCCGGGCCGACCCGGGGTCGATGACATCAGCGCACGCACGCGTCGTCCACCACGAGTCCGCCCGGGGCTGATCCCCGCACGCCGCTCTCGAAAGGACCCACCGTGATCGACCGCATCCACGCCGCCCGCGACGCCGCGCTCGCCCGTGTCGCCGAGGCCGACTCGCTCGACGCGATCACCGCGCTCGACCCCGCGCTGCTCGGCAAGAAGGGCGACCTCGCCACGCTCAAGGCCTCGCTCGGCTCGCTGCCGACGGTCGAGGAGAAGAAGGCCGCCGGCCAGGAGGTCAACGAGGCCGTTCGCCGGGTGACCGAGGCCCTCGAGACCCGTCGCAGCGAACTGGCCACTGCGGCGCTCGCCGCGCGCGTCGAGGCCGAGCGCCTCGACCTCACCGAGTTCGCCGTGGCTCCCCAGCGTGGGCACGCCCACGTGGTGACCCAGGCCTGGGAGCGCCTCGAGGACGTGTTCATCGGGCTCGGGTTCCAGGTGGTCGAAGGGCCCGAGGTCGAGACCGACTGGCACAACTTCGAGGCGCTCAACATGGGCGAGGGGCACCCGGCACGCGGCGAGTTCGACACCCTGTTCGTCGACCACGTCCCCCCGGGCGGACAGCCGGGCTCGACCCTGCTGCGCACGCACACCTCCCCGGTGCAGATCCGGGCGATGCTGGCGATGGAACCGCCCATCTACGTGGTGGCCCCGGGGCGCGTCTTCCGGCGCGACACCCCCGACGCCACCCACATGCCGGTGTTCCACCAGATCGAGGGCCTCGTCATCGACAAGGGCATCACGATGGCGCACCTGGCCGGCACCATCGAGGCCTTCACCAAGGCGTTCTTCGGGCCCGGCTTCACGTCTCGCCTGCGGCCCTCGTACTTCCCGTTCACCGAGCCCTCGGCCGAGTTCGACATCCAGCGCCCGAACGGCGAGTGGCTCGAGCTCGGCGGTTGCGGCATGGTGCACCCCGAGGTGCTGCGGGCCGGCGGCGTCGATCCCGAGCAGTGGAGCGGCTTCGCGTTCGGCTTCGGCATCGACCGGATGGCGGTCATGCGCCACGGGATCGCCGACATCCGCGAGATGTACACCAACGACATCCGGTTCATCGAGCAGTTCTGAGCCCGGAGGGACGACGACATGAAGATCTTGCTCTCCTGGCTGCAGGAGTACGTCGACTGCGGTGACGACGTCGAGGCGATCGCCGAGGCGTTGACCTCGGTCGGCCTCGCCGTGGAGTCGATCGACCACGTCGGCGCATCGGTCGACGGGGTGATCACGGCCCGTGTCCTGCGGCTCGAGTCCCACCCCGACGCCGCGAAGGTCCAGCGGGTGTACGTCGACGCCGGCGACGGCGTCGAGCGCCACGTGTGGTGCGGCGCGTTCAACATGGCCGAGGGCGACGTGGTGCCCCTGGCCACCCTGGGCACCGAGATGCCCGACGGTCGCCGCATCGAGCGGCGCGGCATCCTCGGCATCGACTCCGACGGGATGCTGTGCTCGGCCCGTGAGCTCGGCCTCGGCGACGACCACAGCGGGATCCTCGTGCTGCCCGGATCCGTCGAGCTCGGCCTCCCCTACGGTGCCGCGCTCGGGCTGCGCCCCGACGTCCTGCTGGATCTCGACCTCACCCGCAACCGGCCCGACTGCTGGGGCTACGTGGGCGTCGCCCGCGACCTCGCGGCGCGCCTCGGCGTGGCGTTCTGTCCCCCGGCACCGGTGCTCGGCGCCGTCGGACCCGAGCGGGTCGCCACCGTCGAGATCGCGGACGGCGACCGATGCGGCCGCTTCACCTCGGTGGTCCTCTCGGGCGTCCGGGTCGGCCCCTCGGCCGAGTGGATGCAGCGCCGGCTCACCGCAGCTGGCATGCGACCCATCAGCAACGTGGTCGACGTCAGCAACTACGTGATGCTCGAGTGCAACCAGCCGAACCACGCCTACGACCTGGAGACCCTCGACGGGGCCGGCTTCCGAGTACGCCTGGCACGCGACGGCGAGACCATGACCACCCTCGACGGGGAGTCGCGGGCGTTCACCGACGACGACCTGCTCATCTGCGATGCCCACGACCGTCCGATCGGCATCGCCGGCGTGATGGGCGGGCTCGACACCGAGATCACCGACAACACCACCGTGGTGGCGCTCGAGACGGCGTGGTTCCGGCCGCTGGGCGTGATGAAGACGGCCGGCCGCCTGGGTCTGCGCTCCGAGGCCTCGGCGCGGTTCGAGCGCGGCGTCGACCCCTACGGCATCGACGTGTCGGTCGCCCGGTTCGCCGAGCTGCTGCGCGAGACCTGCCCCGACCTCGTGGTGCACGCCGGGCTCGTCGACGCCCGGGGCTCCTCGCTGCCCTCGCCCGACCGCCACGCCCGGGTCCGGGTCGCCGAAGTGGACCGCATCCTGGGCACCTCGCTCGACGACCGCTCGATCGCCGAGCTGCTGGCCCCGATCGGTTTCCTCGCCTCACCCGTGGTCGAACCCGACGACCACACCCCGGGCCACGAGCCGCTCCAGCCGCACGCCGTGCTCGAGGTGCTGCTTCCCTCGTGGCGACCCGACTGCGAGGCCGAGGTCGACGTGATCGAGGAGATCGCTCGCCTGTACGGCTACGACCGGCTCGGCAAGGCCGTCCCGATGTCGACCACCCACGGCCACCTGTCGCTGGTGCAGCAACGGCGGCGTGAGGTCCGCGAGGTCCTGCTCGGTCTCGGCGTGTCCGAGGCGATGCCCAACCCGTTCCTCGCGCCCGACACCGCGGCCCGGGTCGGCCTGCCCGACGAGGCGATCCGGATCACCAACCCGCTCGTGGCCGAGGAGAGCGTGCTGCGCACCTCGCTGCGGCCCGGCCTGCTCGAGGCGATCGCGTTCAACGAGTCGCACCGCCGGTCGGGGGTGCGACTGTTCGAGATCGGTCACGTGTACCCGCCTGCCGAGGGTGAGCTGCCCGGTGAGTACGAGGCGCTGTGCGTGGTGCTGGCCGGAGCGGATGCCCCTGCTGCGATGGCGGTCTGGCGCGAGCTCGCGGCCGCGCTCGGCACGGGAGCCCGCGTCGACCAGGGTCGGGTTCCCGCCGGCCTGCACGCCACCCGTTCGGCCACCCTGGTCGCCGGGCGCGACGTG
>CAYRXQ010000252.1:0-4731 GCA_964428115.1 uncultured Ilumatobacteraceae bacterium | reverse complement strand
CCCAGGCGTACACCGGGAGCGAGAGGCCGAACGTGACGAATCCGGCGGTCATCAACCAGCGAGTGTCGGAGCCGACCGCTGCCAATCGGCTGATGGCATCGTCGATCGAGGAGTACGGGGTTGCGGTGACGGCGGCGCCGACGACCCACGCGCCGATGAACCCCGACGGCCCGATCACCCCGCCGAGGCTGGCGATCCTGACCCGGTCGTTCACGCCGTCAACGTAGATGGCGCGCCCGACCGTGGGCTCGGTCACCGACAGGTGGTCGCGACCACCGCACCTCAGCGCGTGCCGGGGATGGTGCCCTCGTCGCCGTCGTCACTGCCGCCGCCGAACCAGGTCGCGAGGTCGAGCTCGGTCACGACCGCGCCGGCGGCGTCGCGGGTCACCACCTCGTAGCGCCACGGACTGGCGTCGCCGATGTCGAACACGGCGACGCGCGGCGCGACGGTGGTCATGCCGGCCGGGAGCGGCACCTCGGCGGTCGAGCGCGACGCGACCAGGACGCCGTCGAGCAGCAGGTCGACCGACACGGCGGCGGACGGTGTCGTCATCCAGAGCACCGAGTCCTCGATCATGAAGCCCGGGATCAGCTCGTCGAACAACGGCGCGCAGTACCACGCCGGCGACGGTGTGGGCGTCGGCCCGAAGAAGCAGACCATCGGCATCGGCGTGCTGGCGGGGGAGAAGCCCCGGGCCACCTCGACGCCGGCCGCGTCGAGGGCGACGATCTCGAGGGGCTCGATGACACCGATCAGCACGTCTGGCGACTCGACCGGCAGGACCGCCGGTTCGACGATCGACTCCCGTAGTCCGAGGTCGAGCGGCAGCGCGAAGCCCACCCGATCGGCCACCAGCTGGCCGCCGGAGAAGACCGGGCCCTCCGCCACGACCAGGTCGCCACGCACCGCTCGCACCGTCGCCGCCTCACGAAGCGTGAGGCCCACGACGAACGTTGCTCGGCTGCCGTCGAGGGGCGGCGGTGTGGGGTTGGTCCATGCGAGTGGGTCCTCGGCGTACGACAGCGGATAGCAGGCCTCCCAGTGGTCGGCGATGTCGTCCCAGCCGAGGTCGAGGCACAGCGAGGGCGTGCCGCCGGGCGGCTCGTCGAGCCACGATTCCAGCGTCCAGGCGACGCCGGCGTGGACCCCGTGCCGGGTGTCGACACCGTCCGACAGGTCCTCGTCGGTCGCTGGCGGCGTCGTGCCGGGCGCCGCACCCAGGGCCTCTCGCGCCTGGGTCGGGGGAGGCGTGCCGCACCCCGCAAGGGCGAGCGCCACCGCACACGCAACCCAACGGGTCCTCATGTCCTCAGCGTGCGCTCCTCGACGCCTCGCTGCAAGGGGCCGAACCCCCACCGGCTGAGCGACTCCCGAGGTCCGTTCATCGACGCCGTCGCCTTCATCGGATCTTCATGCCCCTCGCGATCTCGGCTGAACACCGCGAGGCGCATGTGGGAGGTGAAAGGAGAGCGATGCCAGGACGGTGAACCCCGACCGGAGGTCGGGACAGCGATCTGGCATCCCGATCGGAAGGAGGGGTCATGAAGAAGATGTTGCTGACACTCACCACCGTCGGCCTGCTCGCGGTCCCCGTGGGCATCGCCGTCGCACAGGACGACACACCGGATCCGACGCCGCCGGTCACGATCTGCGACCAGGACTGCGATCAGGAGCGCGACCAGATCCGGGACCGGGACCAGACCCGCGACCAGGACCAGGTCCAGGCCGTCGTGCAGGACCAGGACGAGTTCGTCGTGCAGGAGCGACAGCAGGACCGTGAGCGCCTGATGACGCAGGACCGCGACTCCGAGTGCCTGGCGACCCAGGAGCAGGCGCAGGAGCGGGCGCAGGAGCAGGTTCATGAGCGTGTGATGGCCCACGAGCAGCAGCCCCAGCTCGCACCGGATCCGCAGCGCACGCAGGAGCACCGCGAGGACGGGACCTGCGACGGCACCTGCACCGGTGAACGGACCCAGGAGCACCGCCAGGTCGAGCAGGGCGAACCTGCCGGATCGATGGAGCAGAACCGTCAGGGCGGGATGGGGAACGGTTGACCGTTCCCGCCACTCCGGCCGAACGATCGGACCACCGTCGGGATGAACCTCCCGACGGTGGCCTCGCGCCCGGGCCGAGACACCTGCGGTCGCCTCGTACCATGGGCGACGTGCCCCACGAGCGGATCCTGGTCGTCGACGACGAGGCCGGCATCCGAGAGCTGGTGGGCCAGTACCTGCGCACCGAGGGGTATGAGGTCGACGAGGCCGCCGACGGGGAGGACGCACTGCGCCGGTTCCAGGAGCGCGCCCACGACCTGGTGGTGCTCGACCTCCGCCTCCCGGGCATCGACGGGTTCGACGTGTTGCGCGAGATCCGCCGGACGTCGCAGGTCTACGTGATCCTCTTGACGGCGCGAGCCGAGGAGACCGACAAGCTGATCGGGCTCGAGCTCGGCGCCGACGACTACGTCACCAAGCCCTTCAGCCCACGGGAGCTGGTCGCCCGCGTCCGCGCCGTGCTCCGACGGCGACGCGCCGGGGACGACCCGGACGACGAGATGATGCGCTTCGACGGCCTCGAGGTCGACGTCGAGCGGCACGAGGTGCGTGTCGACGACCAGCCCGTCGAGCTCACCAGTCTCGAGTTCGAGTTGCTCGCGGCGATGGCGGGCGCGCCGGGCCGGGTGTTCAGTCGCCGCCAGCTCATCGAGCGGGTCTGGGGCTGGGATCTCTACGGGGACGAGCGGCTCGTCGACGTCCACGTCAGCAACCTGCGCAAGGCCCTCGGCGACACCGCCGAGCACCCCCGGTTCGTGGGCACCGTGCGCGGTGTCGGCTACAAGCTCTCGGCAGCACCGCGATGAGCTGGTCGCCGATCCCACGACGGCTCCGCACCCGGTTGTTCCTCTCGTACGCCGTGGTCGTCGCCGCCGGGGCCACGGCGATGCTGATCGTGGGCACCGTCGTGACCCGCACCGTCTACGACCACCGGATCGGCGGGTTCGCCTACGGACGCACGCAGGGTCAGGGGCAGGGGCAAGGGCGAACGGAGCAGGTGACCGAGGCGGAGCTCCGAACGGCGCTCGACGAGTCGCTGCTCCCGGCGCTCCTCGCCGGCGTCGCCGCTGCGCTCCTGGCTGCCGCGATCGTGGCGATGTTCGTCGGGCGCCGGCTGTTGCGCCCCATCGACGAGATGGGCCGGGCGACTCGCCAGATGGCGGCGGGTGACTACGCCGTGACGGTGCCGGTGCCGGTCGAGACCGAGCTCGCCTCCCTCGCACGTGACGTGAACCGCCTCGGCGAGCACCTCGCGACCACCGAGCAGCGACGAACCCAGCTGCTCGGCGAGGTCACCCACGAGATGCGCACGCCGATCACGGTGATCCGCGGGCAGATGGAGGGGCTGATCGACGGGGTGGTCACCCCGTCCGACGCGGTGTACACGTCGGTCGCCGACGAGGCTGCCCGTCTCCAACGGCTCGTCGACGACCTGACCCTGCTGTCGCGGACCGAAGAGGGCACCCTGCACCTGCAGTCGGAGGACCTCGACCTGGGCGCCCTCGCGATCGCCGCGGCCGAGCGACTGCGCCCCCAGTTCGATCATGCCGAGGTGGCCCTCGTCACCGATCCCGCCCGGATGGCCGGTCCGCTGCCCGTTCGCGGCGATCACGACCGACTCGTACAGGTCCTCTCGAACCTGCTCGGCAACGCACTCGGTCACACCCCGGCCGGGGGCACCGTGACGGTGGACGCCGCGCAGGACGGGGCGCGGGTGTGGGTCGACGTGGTCGACACCGGGACCGGGATCCCCGCCGAGGAGCTCGACCACATCTTCGAGCGCTTCTACCGCGCCCCGAACCCGGGCGCGGTCGGACGCCCGGCACACGCCGGACGTGGGCTCGGTCTCACCATCGCCCGCAGCCTCGCCCGGGCCCACGGCGGCGACGTGACCGGCTCCTCGCAGGGCTCGGGCACCGGTGCGACCTTCCGATTGACGCTGCCCGCAGCAACCGAGATCGGCGCGGCCCGGTCACATCCCTGACGACTCGAGCCGGGTCGTGACCATCGCCCCTGGGCGAGCTGCCGCCCTGTGTCGGAAGCTGAGAGTGGGCGCGTGGGAGGTGTTCGGATGAGGTTCGTCGATCGCATCGAAGCCGGCCGTCGGCTCGGCGTGGCGCTCGAGCGCTACCGCGACCCGTCGACCGTGGTGGTGGGGCTGCCCCGCGGCGGGGTGCCCGTCGCCGCGCAGGTCGCCGCTGCGCTCGGCGCGCCGCTGGACGTGATCGTGGTCCGCAAGCTCGGCGTCCCGGCGCAGCCGGAGCTCGCGATGGGTGCGATCGGCGAGGACGGGGTGCGCGTCCTCGACCCGGACTCGCTGCGGTGGGCGCACGTCACCGACGACCAGGTCGCAACGGTCGAAGCACGTGAACGCGCCGAGCTCGAGCGCCGCTCGGTCCGGTTCCGTGCCGTGCGACCGATGGTCCCACTCGACGGTCGCACCGTGCTCGTGATCGACGACGGCGTCGCCACAGGTTCCACGGCGCGGGCCGCCTGTCTGGTCGCCCGGGAGCACGGTGCTCGTCACGTCGTGCTCGCCGTGCCGGTGGCGCCCTGGAGATGGGCCGAGCACCTGGCCGACGCTGCCGACGAGTACGTCGCGCTCGAGACCCCGACCGACTTCCGCGCCGTCGGGCAGTTCTACGACGACTTCTCGGCGACCACCGACGAGGAG
>CAYRXQ010000251.1:0-4732 GCA_964428115.1 uncultured Ilumatobacteraceae bacterium | reverse complement strand
CCCTCGGGTGGCGGCCGTGACGGCGGTCGGTCCACGGGCGCGGGGCGCTCGGATCGCCCGGGTTCCGCCGGCCGAGCGGGTGGTGCGGGTCGATCGTCTGGACGTCCCGGGGGCACGGGGAGTGCGTCGCGTGGGGGTGCCGATCGGCGCCCCCCACGTGACACCGACGGCCGCTCGACGCGCAGCGACGGTCGCGGTCGTCCCTCGGGCGGACGTCCGTCCGGTTCGCGGTCGTCGGTCGACGGCGACGCCCGTGACGGTCGGCCCTCTGGCGGTCGTTCCGGTGGCGGCCGTCCGTCCGGAGCGCGCCCCGCGGGAGGCCGCTCGTCGGGTGGTCGTCCCGCCGGCGGGTCGGGATCATCCGGCGACCGCCGTGGACCGTCCTCGGGTCGCGGCGGCGCTGCGAGCCGTGGGCCGTCCGGTCCCGGTCGTGGGCGCCCGGCCGGTGGCCGCGGCGAGCAGACCTACCGTCGTCCGGAGCCACGCACCGATGCCGAACGTCGCGCCGCCGAAGTGCGGGCGACTCGCGGTCCGCGAGTTCCCAAGCCCCCGCAGGACCCCGCAGATCGGATCGCCGAGCGCGAGGTCGAGCAGTGGATCGACGAGGGGTCGGTCCGCGACGAAGCCGTCGCGGCCACCCGTCGTGCCACCGACGGGCCGAGCCGATCGCGCCGCGGCGACGATCCCACCCGGGTCGACCCCGAGGTGGCGGCCGAGGTCGTCGGTGTCGTGGGTGACCAGCGCGGCCAGCGTCTCGTCGAGCGTCTGGCGGCGGCCTCCACCGCCCTCGATCGCGAGCGGTACGACGAGGCACGGCGCCTCGTCACCCCGCTGGTCCGCGAGCTCCCTGCGGTGGCCGCAGTCCACGAGGTCGCAGGTCTCGCGAACTACCGGCAGGGTCGATGGCGGCAGGCTGCCGCCTCGCTCGAGACGGCGCGCTCCCTGCACACCTCGGTCGAGCTCCTGCCGGTGCTGGCGGACACCTATCGGGCACTGCGCCGGTGGAACGACGTCGACGAGGTCTACGAGGCGATCAAGCGTGCCTCCCCGCCACATGACGTCATGGCCGAGGCGCGCATCGTCGTCGCCGGATCCCTGGCCGACCGCGGTGATCTCGCTGGTGCCATCCGGTTCCTGACCGACTCGGCCAAGCCGCCCAAGAAGGTGCGCGACCATCACCTGCGGCAGTGGTACGTGCTGGCCGACCTGCACGACCGGGCCGGCGACACCGTCGCCGCCCGGCGCTGGTTCCGGCTCGTGGCCGATCACGATGCCGGCTTCGTCGACGTGGCCGATCGCCTCCGCTCCCTCGGCCGCTGAGATGGCCGACCGAGCCCGTCCTCACTTCCGTGCCGGCGTCGGCCTGGTCGTGATGCGACCCGGTGCGCTGGCGCACGTGCGCTCGGTCGGACGAGCAGCGGCGAGCGCTGGAGTGGGGTCGAGCCTCGAAGTCATGGCGTTCGAACGCTGTGATCACCCGGGCTCCTGGCAGCTCCCACAAGGTGGCATCGACCCGGGCGAGCGTGCCGTCGACGCCGCCTGGCGAGAGCTGGCCGAGGAGACCGGTCTCGGTCCCGACACCGTCCGACTGGTCGACGCGACCCCCGGTTGGATCGCGCAGGCCTACGACGCACCGAGCGACGGACGGCTCGGACAGGTCCACCGATGGTTCGCCTTCGAGGTCCGCGGCGACGACGTGGTGCCCGAGGTCGATCAGCACGAGTTCGGCGCGTGGCGATGGACCTCCTTCGCGCAGCTCCTCGACGAGGTCGTCGCGTTCCGACGTCCCGCCTACGAGGAGCTCGGCCGATGGATCGGTCGCGGCGCGGGACCGGCGGTTCCCGGCGGCGGGACGCTCGATGGGTGACCTGTTCGGAGCCGCCGCCGAGGAGCGGCTGCGGTCGAAGGCGCCGTTGGCGGCCCGCCTGCGTCCGCGGACCATCGACGACGTCGTCGGGCAGGACCACCTGGTGGGGCCCGGGCGGCCGCTGCGACGACTGGTGGAAGCCGATCGACTGACCTCGGCCTTGCTCTGGGGGCCGCCTGGCACGGGCAAGACCACCCTGGCCCTGGCCGTCGCCGGCTCCACGGCGCGAGCGTTCGAGCAGCTCTCGGCGGTCTCGGCCGGGGTCAAGGACGTCCGCGAGACCATCGAGCGGGCGCGGCAGCGCCTCGGCGAGCGCGGCCAGGGCACCATCCTGTTCCTCGACGAGATCCACCGGTTCTCCAAGTCGCAGCAGGACGCCCTGCTCCCGGCGGTGGAGGACGGGACGCTGACCCTGATCGGTGCGACCACCGAGAACCCCTTCTTCGAGGTGAACGCCCCACTGCGGAGCCGCTCGACGCTGTTCCGACTCGAGCCGCTCGACCGTGCCGCGATCGAGGAGCTCATCCGGCGCGGATTGATGGCCGAGGGCACCACCGCCGACGAGGACGCGACGACCCTGCTCGCCGATCGCGCCGGCGGCGACGGCCGTCAGGTGCTCACGGCGCTCGAGGTCGCCTGCGCGCTGGCCCACCCGGGCCGGGTCGAGATCACCCACGTCGAAGCCGCCCTCGGCACCAGCGCGCTGCGCTACGGCCGCGACGATCACTACGACGTGGTGAGCGCCTTCATCAAGTCGATGCGCGGTTCGGATCCGCAGGCGGCGATCCACTGGCTGGCCCGCATGCTCGAGGCCGGTGAGGACGCCCGGTTCATCGCTCGTCGGATGATCATCTTCGCCAGCGAGGACGTCGGACTGGCCGATCCGCAGGCACTGCTCATCGCCGTGGCGGCCGCGCATGCGCTCGAGCACGTCGGGCTCCCCGAGGCACAGCTGAACCTGTCGCAGGCGGCGATCCACCTGGCCACGGCCCCCAAGAGCAACCGCGCTGCGCTGGCCATCTGGAATGCTCGGGCCGAGGTTCGTGACGGTGCGATCGCCGAGGTGCCCGTGCACCTACGGGATGCCCACTACCAGGGAGCGCAAGTACTGGGGCACGGCGCGGGCTACGAGTACCCTCATGATCACCCCGGTGGTCGTGTCGAGCAGCAGTACCTGCCCGACGTGCTCATCGATCGTCAGTGGTACGTGCCCACCTCGCACGGGTTCGAAGAGGAGATCCAGCGTCGCATGGGAGAGGAACAGCCGTGACCGCCGGTGAGCTCGCGGTGCTGCTGGCCGCCGTCCTCTGCGCGATCGGGTTCGCGGCGCTCGTCGTGGTGCTCGTCCGGGTCCTCGACGCCCTCCGGGACCTGCGCGGCGAGGTCGACGCGCTCCGCAGCGAGACCCGCCCATTGCTCGCCGAGCTGCGTTCGACCACCGACGACGCCCGCGACGCCATGGAGACCGCCCGCGCCGACCTCGAGCGCTTCGATCGTGTCCTCGGCTCCGCCGAGGCGATCGGCGACGCGATGTCGGGCACCGGACGCGTCGCTCGCACCGCGTTCTCGGCGCCCGTCATCAAGGCCGCCGGGCTCGCGACCGGGACCTCGCGGGCGATGCGTCGGCTCCGTGGCCGCAGCGACGGCGGCATGTCGGTGGAGCGGGTGGAAGTGATCCAAGTGGACGGTCGCAACAGGAGGCGTGGTCGATGATGAAGCGGATGACGTGGTTCGTGGGTGGGGTCGCCGCCGGTGTCGCCGGCGCGGGCTATGCGAAGCGCACGGTCAAGCGCACGGCCGACCGACTGGCGCCGGCGAACGTGGCGCGCGGTGCCGCCGACCGGGCCAAGGACACGGCCCGCGGCGTGGCCGACGCGGTGCGCGACGGCCGTGATGCGATGCGGGCCAAGGAGGCCGAGCTGCGCGCCCGCCGTGACGGACGCATCGACACGCTCGATGCCCACGTCGGCCCACTCGACACGGTGCTCGTCGACGGCCGTCCCGTCGAGACCGGGCGGGTGATCGTGCTTCGCGGCGACCGCGCGTCGTGACCTCGACCGCTCCACCACGGATGGACGCCGCCGAACCTCCGAGCGGGGGCGCCTCGACCGCCCTGGTGGAGGAGCTGCGCGCTGCGCTCGATCCGGCACGTGTGCGGGTGGGCGCCACCGAGCTCTCGCTGTACCGACGTGACGCCTCGAACATGGAGGGCAGCGCCGCGGTGGTGTGCCTCCCGGTCTCGACCGAGGAGGTCCGCGCCTGCGTGCTCGCCGCGAACCACCACGGGGTGCCCTTCGTCGCACGCGGCTCGGGCACCGGGCTGGCCGGTGGGGCGGTCCCGCTCGACGGCGCGATCGTGATCGCCACCTCGAAGATGGACCGGGTGCTCGAGGTCGACCCGGTCAACCGGACGGCGTGGGTGGAGCCCGGGGTGCTGAACCTCGACCTGACCCACCACACGGCCCGGTACGGGCTGCACTTCGCCCCCGACCCGAGCAGCCAGCAGACGTGCTCGATCGGCGGCAACGTCGCCAACAACTCGGGCGGGCCGCACTGCCTGGCCGAGGGGGTGACCGCCTCCCATGTGCTCGCGGTCGAGGTGGTGCTGCCCGACGGGACGGTCACGGTGCTGGGTGGTGCCGATCCCGAACCCGATGGCTACGACCTGCGCGGCGTCTTCGTCGGCAGCGAGGGCATGTTCGGCGTGGCCACCAAGGTGTTGGTCCGCCTCACCCCCGACCCGCCCGCCGTGCGGACGATGCTGATGGACTTCACGACCGTCGACGACGGCGCCTCGGTGGTCAGCGACATCATCGCTGCCGGCATGGTGCCCGCCGCGGTCGAGATGATGGACCAGCTGTGCCT
>CAYRXQ010000250.1:0-4738 GCA_964428115.1 uncultured Ilumatobacteraceae bacterium | reverse complement strand
CACCGACCAGCGCGTGGTCGCACTGACCTTCGACGCAGGGAGCGACCTCGGGTACTATCGACGGCGCTCAGCCGACACCGCTCAGCCGAGGTAGGCGCGCGAGAACAGCTCGGGTCGGGCCGCGAGCTCGGCTGCGTTCCCGGTGGCGACGAGTGCACCGTGGCTCAGCACGTACGCCCGATCCGCGACCGACAGTGCGAGGTCGACGTGCTGCTCGACGAGGAGGACCCCGACGCCGGCTTCGCTCGCGACACGGCGCACCTCGGGCAGGAGCCGTTCCACGATCACCGGCGCGAGGCCGAGGCTCATCTCGTCGACGAGCAGCACCCTCGGTTCTGCCACGAGCGCTCGGGCCAGCGCCAGCATCTGTTGCTCACCACCCGAGAGGAGACCGGCACGACGGCCGAGCAGGGGTTCGAGCGCCGGGAAGTGGTCGAGCGCGCGCCGCACATCCAGCCGGGATCGGCGGGTCGCGACCCGCAGGTTCTCGGCGACCGTGAGGCTCGCGAACAGACCTCGATCCTCGGGCACGTGGGCCACCCCGAGACGCGCGATCGCCGCGGGACGCATGCCTCGGGTGTCCCGGCCGAGCACCACCACCTCGCCGGCGAGCCGATCGGCGAGGCCCGACACGGTGAGCAAGGTCGTCGTCTTGCCGGCCCCGTTCGGGCCGAGCAGGCCGACCACCTCGCCCTCCCCGACCTCCAGGTCCAGACCGCGCACCACGGGCACGCCCCGATACCCCGCGGACAGGTCGCGCACCTGGAGCACCGGTCGGCTCATGCTGCGTCACCTCCGGCGGCGCGACCGAGGTACGCGGCGATCACGGCCGGGTCGCGCCGGATCTCGTCGGGTGTGCCCTGGGCGATCGTGCGGCCGAACTCGAGCACCACCACCCGGTCGCACACCTCGAGCACCATCGACATGTCGTGGTCGACGAGGAGGATCGCCGACCCGCGCTCGGTGATCGCCCGGAGGTGACGGCCCAGCGTCTGCGACTCGGCGGTGTCGAGACCCGCCGCCGGCTCGTCGAGGCAGATCAGCGACGGCCGTCCCGCCAGGGCGCGCGCACACGCCACGAGCCGTCGCTCGCCGTGGCCCAGCTCGGCGGGCAGACGGTCGGCCACCGAGGTGAGGCCGAGCAACCCGAGCGCGTCGGCGACGGCATCCCCGGCCGGCGCCGAGCCGGGTCGCACGAGATCGCGCAGCACGCCGTGCCACGTGGGTCGCTCGATCGCCGCCGCGACGTTCTCGGCGATGGTCAGGTCGTCGAAGAGCTCGAGCGACTGGAACGTCCGGGCCATCCCCAGACGGGCCCGTCGGTGCGGCGCCAGGTCGGTCACGTCACGACCGGCGAGGGTCACGCGACCCGAGCACCGCACGAAGCCGGTGACGGCATCGATCAGCGTGGTCTTGCCGGCGCCGTTGGGGCCGATGAGCCCGACGAGCTCGCCGGCCGCGATCGACAGGTCGACCGCGGCGACGGCGTGCACACCGCCGTACGACACCGAGAGGCCCTCGGTCTGCAGCACGGCGCTCATGCCGACGCCCTCACGGCTCGGGCCTGCCAGCGCGCACGGAGCGCGCGCAAGGTCCCGGCGACGCCCTCCGGTTGGGCGACGGCCATCGCAACGAGCAGCGCGCCACCGATGAACGCGTCCCATGGGCCGACCTGACCCGACAGCCGTGACAGACCGAAGAACATCACCCCCGAGGGGACGAGCACCCCGGCCGCCACGGCGCCACCGACGCTGCCGACGCCACCGAGGTAGGCGAAGGCGAGCGCGGTCAGCGAGGCCATCACGCCGAAGGAGGCCTCGCTCACCGACCCGAAGCGATACGCGCTGAGGACGCCGGCGACGGCCGCCAACCCCGCCGACACGGCGAACGCGACGAGTTTGGTTCCGGCGACGTGGATGCCCGCCGCCGCGGCCGCTCGCTCGTTCGACCGCACCGCGAGGATGCGACGCCCCGTCGCGCTGTTGCGGAGGTTCGCGACCACCGCCACGAGCCCGACTGCGACGACGAGCAGGAACACGCCGAAGACGGGTCGCGACGATTCGGTTCCGGCCACCAGGCCGAAGTCCCAGCCGAACAGCTCGGGATTCGGCACCTTGGCCCCCCCGGTCGATGCGTCGCCCACGTACTTGGGGTTCTTGAAGACGAACTCGCTGATCGCCACGCCCCCGGCCAGGGTGACGATCGCCAGGTCGGTGCCCCGCAGTCGCAGCGCCGGCAGGCCGAGCAGCACACCGAAGGCGGTCGCCACCGCCACCGCCAGGATCGGCGCCAGCGGGAACGGCACCCCCCACGAGGTGGCGAGCTTCGCCAACGCAAACGCCGCGACACCGGCGAACGCCGACTGCGCGAGCGAGGTCTGGCCGGCATAGCCAGACAGCACCACGAACGACAGCGCCATGACGGTGCCGATGATCGAGGTCATCAGTGCACCCCGCCACAGCGGACCCGCCCACAGCAGCCCCGCCAGCGCGAGGGCCGGCACCACCAGGGCGGCGCCGCGCAGCCGGACCGCCGGCACCGCGGGGAGCCGCCAGGTGGACACCGACCCGCGCTCGGGGAGCACCTCACCGCGTAGCGCCATGGTCACGATGATCACGAGGAAGGGCAGCCCCTCGCGTGCGCCGTACTCCGGGAACCACGAGAGGTCGCCCTGGAGCTTGGTGAAGGTCGACTGCACCATGCCGATGGCGAGACCGGCGGCGACGGTGATGCCGATGCTGCGGAAGCGGCCGAGCAGCGCGGCGCCGAGGGCCGGGACGAGGTAGCCGAAGGTGTAGACACCCGACCCCAGCTGCAGCATCGGCGCCGCCAGCACGGCGATCAGCCCGGTCACCACGGCGGCGACCACGAAGCTCATCGCGGCGGGCACGTCGGGCGACCGACCCGACAGCACGACGCCCTTCTCGTTCTCGGCGGCGGCCCGGGTGAGCAGGCCGATCCGGGTGAAGCGCAGTGCCGCCCAGAGCACGACGCCGAGGGCGATGACGATCGCCGCCAGCCACAGGCCGTCGCGCGGCACGACGATGTCGTCGGTGAACCGCACGGGCTCACGGGGCAGGATCGGCGCGACCCGGATCGACGAGCCGCTCGCGAACCGCCGCTCGACGAGCGAGAGCACCATGATCACCAGCCCGACACCGGCCACCACCTTGGCCAGTGCCGGGGCACGGCGTAGGGGACGGAAGATCACGAGGTAGACGACGGCGCCCAGCACCGCGGCCGTGGTGAGCGCGCCACCCAGCGCCCACCAGAACCCGACGTCCTCGGCCCACGATCCGCCGAAGTGGTACCGATCGGGCAGACCCGGGATCGGGAACGGGTAGGCGCCCCGGCGCAGATCGGCGTACACGAAGGCCACCCAGGTGGCCATCGCTCCCTGCGCGAGGTTCACGATCCCCGAACCCTCGTGCGTGACGACGAGGCCCAGGCCGAGCGCGGCGATGATCGCCCCGGCACCGGTGCCGAGCAGCAGGAAGAAGAGGTAGTCGCTCACCTCGACCGACCCCGACGCCGGGTCACGGCAGGTGTTCGAGCACCGAGACCGCCTCCAACCCATCG
The DNA here is from genome assembly GCA_964428115.1 of uncultured Ilumatobacteraceae bacterium. GTDB lineage: Bacteria > Actinomycetota > Acidimicrobiia > Acidimicrobiales > Ilumatobacteraceae > CAYRXQ01. The sequence goes on along the minus strand of CAYRXQ010000250.1, from coordinate 1,159 downwards.
ATGGTTCGCACCTCGCCACCGGCCAGGTACTCGGCGAACGGGAAGGTGAACGAGCAGATCGACGGGTAGGCCGGCGAGGCACCGCAGTCGACGGGCGAGTTCCCGGGCCACAGCCGAAGGTCGTCGGCGGTCGCGAGCAGGTCGCGGATCGATGCTCCCGTCACCTCGCCGCCCTCGTCCGCGATCTGGTTGCCGTACACGGCCAGCGACATCACCAGGAACAGCCCGAGCGCGCCCAGGCCGAGCGATGACTGGTCGACCTCGTCGGGTGCGACCCCGAGCACCGGCGCCATGATCTCCTGCACGAGCCGGGAGGCCGGGGTGTCGGCACGGGTGGAGACGCCGACGAAGCTCCAGCCGACCGCGTCGTCACCCACCTGCTCGAGCACCTCGGTGCTGCTGCAGATGCCGGTGGCGATGACCGGCGTGTCGATCGCCAGCGACGCCCGGGCGCGCATCATGCCGATGCAACCGGCATCCGAGTACAGCGACACGAGGAGGTCGGGGTCGTCGGAGGCGGCCTCGCGCACGAGGCCCTGGAACCCGGCGTCGGTCTCGTTGTCGCCGCCCTTCACGATGACGTGCTCGATGCCGAGCAGGTCGAGCGCGGCGGTGAGCGCCGCCGCCGAGGAGTTCGACCCCGGGTTGTCGGCGCTGACGATGCCGACCGTGCCGGCGCCGAAGTGCTGCTGCGCGGCGACGGCGACGGCGGCCATCACCGTGGCATTCCCGCCGGTGAGGAAGAGCGCGTCGGCGAGGTAGTCGCCCGGCAGGATCGGGAGCACGCCGATCACGGGCACGCCGGCCGCGGTGTAGGTGGCGTAGTCAGGGAACAGGTCGAGTCCGAGCAGCACCAGCTCGACACCGGTCCCGACGAGCTGCTGGGCACACGACTGCGAGGCCTCCGGCGAGCCGTTCGTGATGCAGGTCTCGAACCGGATGGGGCGCCCGCCGATCCCGCCGTGCTGGTCGAGGTACGCGGCGCCCCCCTCGATGGCTTCGCGGATGTCGGGGAAGTCGAGGCCCGGGACGCCCTCGGTGTTGACGAGCCCGACCAGCATCGGTTCGCCGTCGGGCGGACCGAGGGCGGGGAACGCGAGGTGGGGGTCGTCACCGTCGACGACGGGCTCGGTGCTCGGCGACGACCCGTTGGAGTTCG
>CAYRXQ010000249.1:0-4780 GCA_964428115.1 uncultured Ilumatobacteraceae bacterium | reverse complement strand
CCTCGCGAGGATCGGCACCGAGATGATGGCTGCGGCCACGCCGATGCGGACCTCGGTGAGCGCGAAGGTCACCTCGGGGTGCACCACGACGAGATCGCAGGCCGCCATGAGACCGATGCCGCCGGCGCGGACCACGCCCTGGACGGCTGCGATCGTCGGGCGTTCGGTAGTGCCGAGACGCTGCAGCAGCCGGACGAACTCCGAGGAGTCGGGTGGTCCCGCGGCCCGCTCCTTCAGGTCGGCGCCGGCACAGAACGCCGGCGGGACGTGGGTCAGGACCACCGCACGGGCACCGGCCGCCTCGGCCTCGTCGAGGGCCAGGTGGGCCTCGGCCACGAGCTGGCGTGAGAGCGCGTTGCGGTTGGCCGGCGAGTCGAGCGTGATCGTCGCGATGCCACGGTCGTCGACCTCGAACCGGACCCGTTCCCCCATCGGCGGCGACCGTAGCCGCTCCGATCACCTCGATGGCTCAGGCCGTGATCTCGTGCAGGAAGGCCTCGGCGTCGGCGCGGTGGCGGGTCCGCCGCATCGGCGGGAGCGCACGGATGATGTCCCACCGGTAGCGGGCGGTCCCGAGCCGTGGGTCGAGCACGGCGACCACGCCGCGGTCCTCGGCGGTGCGGATCAGGCGACCGGCGGCCTGCGCCAACTGCATCGCGGCGCGGGGCACGTCGATGGTCGCGAAGGCGGCCGAACCGAGCAGCTCGCGTCGCGCCGAGAGGAGCGGATCGTCGGGCCGCGGGAACGGCAGGCGGTCGATCACCACGAGCGACAGCGTGCGCCCGGGCACGTCGACCCCCTGGAACAGCCCGGCGGTCGCGAACAGGCAAGTCGACTCCTCGGCGGCGAAGGCAGCCACCAGGGCCGGCTTGGGGAGGTCGCGCTGGGTCAGGATCCGGAACGGGAGCCGGTCGCGCAGCGCCTCCGCGGCGCGGTCCATCGCAGCCCAGCTCGTGAACAGGGCCAGGGTGCGGCCACCCGCCGCGGTGATGAGTGCCTCGAGCTCGTCGTGCACCGCGGCGCGAAAGTCGGGTGAGCGGGGATCGGGGAGGTGCATCGCGCAGTACAGGAGCCCGTGGTGCTCGTGGTCGAAGGGGCTGCCGACGTCGACGACCTCGCTCCGGTCGGCGGGCAGGCCGACCCGGGTCGGCAGCGAGCTGGGGATGGTCGCGCTGGTCAGGATCGCGGTGGTCGAGCCCCAGACGGCCTCGGCCAGGCGCGGACCGACGTCGAGCGGTGCGATCTCGAGGCGTGGCGAGTCCGGCGAACCCGAGACGAACTCGACGTGGTCGTCGTGGGCCGTGAGGGCCAGGTCGAGCTGCTCGATGGTCCGGGCGGTCATCGTCTGGGCGCGCAGGCGTCGCTGCTTGGCGTCCTCGTCGGTGGTCTGGATGCCGGCGAGGACCTCGAGCGTGCGCTGCACCGTGGTGCGGGCATCCACGAGCGCGTCGCGGACCTCGGGCGGGGTCGGGGACGGGAGCCGGCGCCCCACGTGGTCGCGCAGGGCACCGCGGAAGCGCTCGGCCAGATCCAGGATCGATCCGATGAGTGCCGGGTCCTCGACGATGCGGCGCACGGTGGTACCGAGGGTGACGAAGCGGCCGGGCGCGATCTGCACGCCCACGGTGTCGCTCATGACGTCCTCGAGCACGTGGGCCTCGTCGAAGACGACCACGTCGTGCGGTGGGAGGATGGCGCCGTCGCTGCCGACGTGCAGCCCGTAGAGGTGGGTGTTGACCACGATCACGTCCGATGCCGCCGCACGCCGCCGGGCGCGCTCGGCGAAGCACGTGGCGCCGAGCGGGCAGCGGTCGGCGCCAGGGCACTCGTCGCTGCCGATCGCCACCGATCGCCAGGCGGTGTCCGAGGGCGTCCAGTCGAGCTCGGCCTGGTCGCCGGTGGGCGAGTCGACGGCCCACTCGGCGAGTCGTCGCACCTCGGCGGCGACGACGGGGGAGACCTCGGCGCCACCGCCGTCGAGGTCGAGCCGACCGTCGGCCGAGGACTGGACCTCGGCGAGTCGCTGGAGGCACAGGTAGTTGTTGCGACCCTTGAGCACCGCCCAGTCGAACTCGACGTCGAGGTGCTCGGCGAGGAACGGCAGGTCCTTGGTGGCGAGCTGGTCCTGCAACGCCTTGGTGGCGGTGGCGACGACGACGCGCTTGCCCGAGACGATCGCCGGCACGAGGTAGGCGAGCGACTTGCCGGTGCCGGTGCCGGCCTGGACCACCAGGTGCCGTCCGGTGCCGATCGCGGCCGCGACCTTGGCCGCCATCTCCTGCTGGCCGGGCCGTTCCTCGGCTGCCGGGAGCGCGGCGACCACCCGCGCCAGGTCGTCGATCACGTCAGCAGCGACAGCGCCGCGTCGAGCTCGGCGGCGTCGAACTCCGGCCAGGTGGCGTCGGAGAAGTGGATCTTGGCGCCGGCGCTCTGCCAGAGCATGAAGTTGGAGACGCGGTGCTCGCCGCTGGTTCGCACGAGCACGTCGACCGGCGGGAGCTCGGGCAGGTGCAGATGACGGGCGATCGACTCGGGGGTGATCGGCTCCCCGCTCGACCGGGCAGCTCTGACCGCTGCCATCAGCTCGGCGCGGCCCCCGTAGTCGAACGCGACCGTGAGCACCATGCCCGTGTTCTGGGCCGTGTCGGCGATCGCCTTGTTGATGGCCCGCTGCACGTAGCGGGGGGTGCGCGCCTCGGGGGAGTCGAAGGGCCGTCCGATCCACTGCACCCGGACGCCCAGGTCGTTGAGCTCGCGGACCCGGCCGAACAGCTTCTCGTGGAGCCCGAGGATGTGGCGTACCTCGGCACGTGGTCGCACCCAGTTCTCGGTGGAGAACCCGAACACCGTCAGCCAGCCGACGCCGCGGGGCACGGCGAGGCGCACGATGCGTGCCAGGTTCTCCTCGCCCTCGGTGTGGCCCTCGGTCCGCGGGAGGCCCCGACGCTCGGCCCATCGGCCGTTGCCGTCCATGATGCAGGCGACGTGGGGGCCCCGATGGCCGGGTCGCCCGGCCTCGGCACGGACAGACGTCGGGGCAGTCACAGGACGCTCACGTTAGCGACCGGTGACGTGGGAGGATGGACGGGTGAGCGTCCGGTCCGCCTCCACCGTGTCGAGCCCGACCCCGGTCGGACCGATCGCCACGCTGCGCCACCTCATGGTGGTGGGCGGCACGTTCCGCGAGTGGGCCGACCTCGGCGACGACCGCTGGGACCGCCGGGTGGCCGAGCTGGGCGCGCTCGCGTCGGATGCCGGCGCCGCCTGGCTCACACTGCGCGCCTTCGAGCCCGGGAGCGATCCGGCCGACCTCGCGCCCTGGACGCGTCGGGTCGGCGGGTGCGAGGTGATCGTCGATCCCTGCGGTGACGGGCGCCGAAGGTTCGCGGACGCCATGGCGTCGCTCGACCCGGCCGTCGAGATCAACGAGGCCAACGTGGCCTCCGCGCTGTATGCGCCCGCCGACGCCGAACCCGATCTGGTCGTGGTCCTGGGGCCGTCGACGCAGCTCCCACCCTCGCTGGTGTGGGAGCTCGCCTACGCGGAGCTGGTGTTCGTCGACATCCGATGGGACGAGCTGGCCGTCGACCACGTGGCCGAGGCGCTGCACGACTTCGCCGGTCGGCGCCGACGCTTCGGCGGGCTCGACGGATGACCGTGCGACGGGTGGGCGATCGGCACCCGATCGATCGACGCGTGACCCCGTGACGGCCGTGAGCGAGCTCTACCGCGACACGGGGGTGGTGCTGCGGACCTACAAGCTGCGCGAGTCGGATCGGATCGTGGTGATCCACACCGCCGAGCACGGCAAGGTCCGCGCCGTGGCCAAGGGAGTCCGCAAGACCCGGTCGAAGTTCGGCGCCCGACTCGAACCGATGAGCCACGTCCGGTTGCTGCTCTACCGCGGCCGCGAGCTCGACATCGTCAGCCAGGCCGAGTCGGTGGAGCCGCTCGCCCCGCTGCTCTCCTCGCTCGACCGCGCCTCCCAGGGCCTGGCGGCGGTCGAGGCGGTCGACCAGCTGTCGCTGGAGCGCGAACCCGACCCCGAGCTCTACCGGATGCTCGTCGGCGTGCTCCGCACGATCGCGGCGCGTCCGTCGCCGCTCAACGTGCCGGCGTTCTTCTGGAAGCTGTTGGCGGCGGGGGGTGTGCGCCCCGAGCTCGATACGTGCGTGCGCTGCGGCGGCTCGGGCGACGACCACCCGCTGGTGGCCTTCGACCTGGCCGAGGGCGGGGCGGTCTGCCGGTCGTGTCGCTCCGGGGTGAGCCTGTCGCCGGGAGCACTCGAGATCCTGCGAGAGATCCTCGGCGGTCGCCTCAACCAGGCGCTCGCCCGCGAGGAGTCGCCGCTGACCCACGAGGTGACGACCCTCGCCACGCGGGCATTCGAGCACCACGTGGAGCGCCGCCTGCGGGCCACTGCCATGTTCGAGCGCTGAGCCGCGCTCCTGGGCGTCGGGCCGTCGGAGCGAACGCGTTGGACCGCGGCCGGTCGGGCGCCCCTAGCCTGGCGGTCCTATGCCCGCGACCGAGCTCGACCAGATCGTCAACCTCTGCAAGCGACGTGGCTTCGTGTACCCGTCGGCCGAGATCTACGGCGGCTTCCGGTCCACCTACGACTACGGCCCGCTCGGGTCGCTGCTGCTGCGCAACGTGAAGGACGCGTGGGTCCGGGCGATGGTCCAACAGCGCGACGACGTGGTGCTCATCGACGCCGCGATCCTCGGTCCGCCCCAGGTCTGGGAGGCCAGCGGCCACCTCGCGAACTTCAGTGATCCAC
>CAYRXQ010000248.1:4290-4785 GCA_964428115.1 uncultured Ilumatobacteraceae bacterium | reverse complement strand
CATCGCGTCGGGTGGGTGGATGTCGGCGACGGTGAGCTCGAGGAACTCCTCGACCGTGTACCCGAACATGGTGGCCATCGCTGTGTTGCACCAGGAGAACCGTCGACTGACCGGATCCGCCTCGACGATGCCGTGCGGTGCCGCGTCGACGACGGCGTCGTTGCGCGCCGCGCTCCACCCGGTGTCGGCCACGGCGCGCCCCTCAGGCGCCCATGGCGTGGTAGCCGCCGTCCACGTGGATGATCTCGCCGGTGGTGGCGGGGAACCAGTCCGACAGCAGGGCGACGCAGGCTCGCGCGACCGGCTCGGAGTCGTTGACGTCCCAGCCGAGCGGCGCGCGGTCGTCCCAGGTGTCCTCGAACAGGGAGAAGCCGGGGATCGACTTGGCGGCGATCGTCTTGATCGGCCCCGCCGCGACCAGGTTGGAGCGGATGCCGCGTGGGCCGAGGCCGTACTCGCTGATCAGGACCGAATCGGCGTCGAAGAGCAGGTTGG
>CAYRXQ010000248.1:0-4280 GCA_964428115.1 uncultured Ilumatobacteraceae bacterium | reverse complement strand
GTAGCGCGACACGCTCTGCAGCGCCGACTTGGCGACGCCCATCCAGTTGTAGGCCGGCCAGGCCTGGCGGTTGTCGAAGTCGAGCCCGACGAACGCGCCACCGGGCTGCATCAACGGGACGAAGGCATCGGCCAGGGCCTTGAGTGAGTAGGCCGAGACGTGCAGCGCGACCGCCACGTCCTCCCACGGCGCCCCGAGGAAGTCCTCGCCGAGGCACGACTCGGGGGCGAACCCGATGGAGTGGAGCACACCGTCGACGCGACCCCAGCGTTCGGCCAGGGCCTCGCGGACGGCCACGCCGTGCTCGGGGACCGTCACGTCGAGCTCGAAGACCTCGATGTCGTCGCCCAGCTTGCGGGCCGTGCGGCGGGTGAGGCTGAGGGCCCGACCGGCACCGGTGAGGACGATCTCGGCGCCCTCGGCACGTGCGATGCGCGCCACCCCGTAGGCCAGCGAGGCGTCGGTGAGGACGCCGGTGACCACGATCTTCTTGCCGTCGAGCAGACCCATGCCGCGCACGGTAGCCGAGGGGTCCGCGGCACGCCGCGGACGGCGGGCCGTTCTCCTGGGTGCGTGCCGTGAGGATGTGTCAGGCTCTCGGCATGCGCATCGGAATCTTGGGGGGGACCGGCCCCGCGGGGAGCGGGCTCGCAGCACGTTTAGCGAGCATCGGCTACGACGTCGTGATCGGGTCGCGGTCGAAGTACCGCGCGATGGAGGCCCGCGACGGGATGGTCGAGAAGTTCCCCGATCTGGGGGAGCGGCTCGGGTTCGGCGACAACGAGGCGGCGGCCTCGTGCGACCTCGTGGTCATCGCCACGCCGTGGGACTCGGCGGCGACCACCGCGCAGGACCACGTCGACCTGCTGCGCGGCAAGATCGTGGTGAGCATGGCCAATGCACTGGTCCGGGTGGGTCACGAGTTCCAGCCGTTGGTCCCGCCGCGCGGCAGCGTGGCGGCCCACGTGCAGGCGGCCGTCCCGGAGTGTCGGGTGGTGGCGGCGTTCCACCACCTTCCGGCCAAGGAGCTCGGGCTCATCGGTCACCCGATCGACTCCGACGTGCTGATCTGCGGCGACGATCACGACGCCGTCTCGACGGTGTCGCGGATCGTCGAGCAGATCCCCGGGTGCCGCCCGCTCGATGCCGGTGAGCTGTCGAACGCCACCGCGATCGAGGCCTTCACGGCGGTGCTGCTGCAGCTCAACGTGCGCTACAAGACCCGGGTCGCGCCGAAGCTCACCGGGATCAAGCGCGATCCCCGCGCGTCGTCCTGAGATGCTCGACGCCCCGATGCACCTCTACGACACGGCCCGCCAGGCGATCGTCCCGTTCGAGCCGGGGGAGCAGGTGCTCATGTACACCTGCGGCATCACGCCCTACGACGCGACGCACCTCGGCCACGCCGCCACGTTCATCTCCTACGACGTGCTGACCCGGCGGCTCATCGACCGCGGCCACACGGTCAAGTGCGTCCGCAACGTGACCGACGTCGACGATCCGCTCTTCGCGAAGGCCCGGGAGCTGGGCGTCCACTACCTCGACCTGGCAGCGGGGGAGGAGGCTCGGTTCGAGCGCGACATGGCGGCGCTGAACGCTCTGCCGGTGGCATCCTCGCCGCGCGCGTCCTCGGCGATCCCCGACATCCGCGGGTTCATCGGAATGGTCCTCGACCGGGGCTATGCCTATCAGGCGGGCGGGTCGGTGTACTTCGACGTCTCCAAGTTCGACTCGTTCGGTTCGGTGAGCAACTACACGCCCGCCGAGATGATCGAGTACGCCCGGATGCGCGGCGGCAAGGTCGACGATCCACACAAGGAGCACCCGCTCGACTTCGTCCTCTGGCACCCGTCAGCGCCCGACGAGCCGTCGTGGGACACCATGTGGGGGCCGGGTCGCCCTGGTTGGCACATCGAGTGCAGCGCGCTCGCACTGCGCGAGCTGGGCACGACCATCGACTTGCACGGCGGCGGGGCCGACCTGATCTTCCCGCACCACGAGTGCGAGCGAGCGCAGTCCGAGGCCGCCACCGGTGAGCCCTTCGTGAAGCACTGGATGCACACGGCACTGATCTCCAAGGACGGGCACAAGATGTCCAAGAGCCTCGGGAACCTCGTGTTCGTCGACCAGCTGCGCGAGGTGTGGGATCCGATGGTGATCCGGCTCGGGCTCATCGAGCACCACTACCGCACCGAGTGGGAGTGGGACGAGGAGCTGATGCCGCGCAACGACCGCCGGCTCACCGCCTGGCGCGCGGCTGCCGACGGTCACCAGGGCGACGTGCTCGAGGTCGTACGGGCGCGGCTCGACGACGACCTCGACAGCCCCGGCGCCGTCGCAGCGGTCGACGCCGCCGCGGCTCGCGGCGAGTCGACGAGGGCTGCGGCCGACCTGCTCGGCGTCCTGCTCTGAGCATCGGCAACGGTCCTGGAGCCCCGTCCCCGAATCGTCCCTGGTCGCGACCATCGACCCCTGGCGGGACGACCCGGGGTCGCCTACGCTCCGGCTTCGTGACCTCCGGTGCCGGTTCCCTGCAGCGACGGAGTCGCACCGTCCTCGGACCGGTCGCCCGTCGGCTGTGGGACATCGAGGTGGACGGGTTCGAGCGGCTCCCGGCGGACGGGCCGGCGATCCTGTGCCCGAACCACATCTCGTTCCTCGACTCGGCATTCCTGATGTTGACCGTGCCGCGCAACATCAGCTTCGTGGGCAAGGCCGAGTACATGGACTCGTGGAAGACGCGGCACGTCTTCCCGGCCATGGGCATGATCCCCATCGACCGCTCCGGCGGCGACCGGAGCCAGGCGGCGCTCGACACCGCCGAGCAGGTGCTCCGCCGTGGTGAGCTGTTCGGGATGTTCCCCGAGGGCACGCGCAGTCGAGACGGACTCCTCTACAAGGGCCGCACCGGTGCAGCGCGCCTGGCGACCAAGGTGGGCTGCCCGATCTACCCGGTCGGCATCGTGGGGACCGATGCGATCCAGCCGCCCGACGCCAAGGCGCCCAAGCTGTTCCGGTCGTGCGCCATCACCATCGGACGTCCGATCCGTCCGGAGCGGTACGCGGGCCGTGGTCCCGAGCACCTCGCATGGCGATCGATGATCGACGAGGTCATGTTCGAGATCCGCGAGATGACCGGCCAGGAGTACGTCGACCGGTACGCGGGCACGCCAGCCGATGCCGAGTCGGTCATCACCGCCAAGGTCGCCCGCGTCGAACACATCGGCCGCGCCGAGTCGGCACCCGAGCTCGCCCGCGCCGGCTGAGCGAATCCACCGATCGGCGCGGCACGGTCGCTCGTAGACTCGGCCGGGCCATGTCGAACAACACGGTCTCCCTCCCCGACGGTTCCGCCCGCGAGCTTCCGGCCGGGTCGACCGCACTCGACCTCGCCGCGTCGATCGGCTCCCGGCTCGCGAAGGCCGCCATCGCGGCGGTCGTCGACGGCGCCGAGAGCGACCTGCTGGCACCGCTCGGCGACGGCAGCACGGTGTCGATCCTGACCGCCGACTCCGACGACGGTCGCCACGTGCTGCGGCACTCGACGGCACACGTCATGGCCCAGGCCGTGACCCGGTTGTACCCGGGCGCCAAGTTCACGATCGGGCCCGCGATCACCGACGGCTTCTACTACGACTTCGACCTGCCGGGCGGCAAGACGTTCAGCGACGACGACCTCGCCGCCGTCGAGGCCGAGATGCGTGCGATCATCGCCGCCGACCAGCCCTTCGTGCGCTCGGAGGTCTCGGTCGACGAGGCGCTGGAGCTGTTCGCCGACCAGCCGTACAAGTGCGAGATCATCGAGCGCGTCAGCCACGTCGACACCGACGCCCGGGTCGACGAGACCGACGCCGTCGACGTGGCGCCGGGGAGTGCCATCAGCGTCTACCGCAACACCGACGCCTTCGTCGACCTGTGCCGCGGCCCGCACGTCCCGTCCACGGGTCGGCTCGGTCACTTCCGGTTGCAGAAGGTGGCCGGCGCCTACTGGCGCGGCAACGAGAAGGGCCCGATGCTGCAGCGCATCTACGGCACGGCCTGGGAGTCGAAGGCGGCGCTCGAGGAGCACCTCCACCGTCTCGAGGAGGCCGAGAAGCGCGATCACCGCAAGCTGGCGGTCGAGCTCGACCTGCTCAGCTTCCCCCACCAGCTCGGCGGCGGGCTCGCGGTGTGGCACCCGAAGGGCGCGATCATCCGCAAGCTGATGGAGGACTACAGCCGTACCCGTCACGAGCACGGTGGCTACGAGTTCGTGTACACCCCGCACCTCGCCAACGCCA
>CAYRXQ010000247.1:0-4792 GCA_964428115.1 uncultured Ilumatobacteraceae bacterium | reverse complement strand
TGCCCGCCACGTCGTCGAAGTTGAAGCCGCGCAGACGTTCCATCACCAGCACCCGCCGGGTGACGAGGTGCGGGTGGGGGCGCGGCACGACGTAGCCCTCCTGGCCGAGGTCGTGCAGCATCTCGGCGACCGCGATCATGTTGGCCGCCTCCATCCGGAAGTCGAGCTCCTCGACGATCGTCTCGGCGAACACCTCGACCAGGGCCGGTTGGCGAGCGCGGCGATCGGGATGCGTCCCACGAGCAGGGGGGCCAGCCAGGCCATCGCACGCAGGTCGTGCTCGACGGCCCGGGCGATGTCGGGTCGTTGCACCTTGACCACGACGTCCTCGCCGGTGTGCAGGCGAGCGGCGTGGACCTGTGCGATCGACGCGGCTGCGAGCGGCGCCTCGTCGAACGACGCGAAGAGGTCCTCGAGGCGGCCGCCGAGATCGGCCTCGACGGTGCGGCGCACCACGTCGAAGGTCTCGGCGGGCACCTGGTCGCGGCACTTCTTGAACTCCTCGACCAACTCGGCCGGGAACAGGCCCTCACCCGAGGAGATGATCTGCCCGAGCTTGATGTAGGTCGGGCCCAGTGCTTCGGCAGCGAGGCGGAGCCGACGTGAGACGTCGGCGCGGCTGTCCTCGGGCCCGGCGTACCGGCCACGGCGACGACGCCAGAACCAGGGGGCCAGGGCCGTGGTCAGGTGGCGGACCACCGTGACGACGCGGACACCGGGCGGGAGCAACGACGGTGCGGTCAGCCGCGGGACGTCGGCTTGAGCGGCGACGCGCAGGCGCTCGGCGGTGTCCCGCCAGACCACCTCGTCACGATCGAGCACCCAGGGAGCGGTCTCGGTGAAGGCGCCCCACGATCGATCGGCGGGCACCGCGGTGGCGGGTCCGGTGCCGGAGGCATGGGCGGGCGCGTTCATGGCTTCATGATGGCGGTCGTGGGGCCATTCGCGCCCCTCGTGCCACGAGCGTCACAGCCGCCGGTGCGGCCGGCTCAGTGGTCGTGGTTGCACTGGTCGACACGGCTCGCGACCCCGTCGGCCACCTGGCCGGCGCCGTGACCCTCGAGCGCGGCGAACGGCCCGCACTCGTGCGGGGTGATCCAGACGTGCACCATCGGGTTGTCGCCACCTGCGAGCACGGTGCCCGGCGGGCAGGATCCGTCGTTGTCGTCGGTCACGGCCATCACCTTGGGCACGCCGTCCTCGTCGAGCCCCCAGCACAGGTTGTCGTGGACGTGCCACTGCATCAGCGGCCCGCCGTAGTCGAGCAGCTCGGGGTCGTCGACGGCTCGCTGGTTCGCGATGAACATCGCCGAGACGAGGGTCCGGTCGGTGGGGTCGGGGCCGTCGACCCGGAACACGAGCGACTCGGGGTACTCGGGGTCGAGGAAGTGGTCGTCGCCGATGTAGCCGGTGTTGATGAAGTGCTCGAACCCGGTCCGTTGGTCGCCGATCGAGCGGTAGCCGAGCGCACCGACCGTGCTGACGTCGGCGAAGCGCGGGAGCGTGAGGATCGTGGCCTCGAGCAGTGCTCGCGCTCGGGCCTCGTGGGCGAACCCCACCCCGGGGACCCCGGACAGATCGAACGGCAGCGCCGGATCCCACGGGCGGGGCCACGCGGCGTCCGCCGCGTGGTCGACGTCGTGGTCGTCGTGGTCGTCGTGGTCGTCGTGGTCGGTACCCGACTCGCCGGTCGCGTCGGTGGCGGGCTCTCCCGCAGGGTGCTCCTCGGCGTGATGGTCGTCGTCGGGGTGGCCGGCTGCGGCATGTGCGGCGTGGTCGTCGGCGTGGTCGCCGTCGTCGACGTGGGCGTGTGCCTCGTCGTGATCGGCACCGTCGTGGGGGTGGTCGGTGTCGCCGTCGACGATCGCGGCGACGAGCCCGAGCGGGTCGGTCGTGCCGTCGTCGTGACCGTGGCCGTCGGCATCGCCGAGGTCGTCGACGTCACCGGCGTGGTCGTGGCCGTCGTCGTGCGCGGCGGCCCCGTGTCCGGCGGCGTCCCCGTGGTCGTGGCGGTGCGAGGAGGCCGACACCATTGCCGGCACCATGAGCACGCCGACCAGGAGGGCTGGGCCGACCAACGGGAACCGCACTGCGGTCAGCGTGTCGCCGCGGGCGAGCACTGCCGCTGCGGTGACACAGGCGAGGGCGGCGAGGCCGGCGGCAAGCGTGTCGGCCACGCCGGGGGAGGAGGGCTGCTCGAGCCCGGTGACCCGGGCGACACCCACGAAGCGGGTGACCAGCCAGCCGGTGACGGCGGCGAGGTTGACGAGCAGGAGGGCCGCCGCCGTGCTGCGAGCCCGCGGCGCGCCGCGGGTCATGGCCAGGACGCCCACGGCGAGCTGGCCGACCGCGAGGGTCACGAAGAGTCGGGCCAGCGTGACGTGGTCGTCGTGGGCACCCGCTGCCACGCCGTGCACCAGACCGGCGGCTGCCGAGGCGATCCCGCCGAGCAGCAGGGGTGAGGCGGCGTCAGCGGAGCGGACCGGCCGGTGCGGTCTCGCACCCGTCAGCTCGCCGAGGGTGCTCGCGTGGTCGACCCCCGCGCCGTCACCGCCGCCGTTGCTGCTCGCGTTGTCGGTGGTGTCCAACCGTGACCCCCGTCGTCACGCCGCCAGGTGTTCGGCGACACACCGAGGCTAGTCGTCGAACCGGGGTGGCCGCCGCTCGAGCAGCGCAGCCACGCCCTCGCGGTATTCGGCGGTGCGCATGGCGGTGTCCATGAGGAGCTTCGAGGAGGTGATCGAGGCGCCGACGTCGTCGTGGAACCGGTCGTGCACGAGTTGTCGCTTGGTGGTGGCCAGCGCCGTGGGGCCGACGCTGGTCGCGAGACGACGGGCGTACGCCGTGGCCGCGGCCAGCGTCGCGTCGCCGTCGGGCAGGACCTCGTTCCACAGCCCCCAGTCGCGCGTCTCCTCGCCGGTGACGACCCGCCCCGACAGGAGCAGATCCGCTGCCCGGGTCGGACCGACCAGTCGGGGGAGCAGCCAGCTCAGGCCGTACTCGGCGGGCAGGCCCAGCGTCGGCGCCGCGGTGGTGCACTTGGCCGCACCGCTCACGAACCGCAGATCGCAACAGGCGACGAGGGCGAGCGCGATCCCGGCGCACGCGCCGTTGACCGCTGCGATCACCGGGATGCGAAGGCCGAAGTGCCAGGCGAAGTCGTGGTCCCACTCCGGCCGGACCCCATGACCGGGCCGGGCGAGCTCCTCGGGGAGCCCGGTGTCGTACCCGCCGCGCTCGGCGTGCCCCTGCAGGGCCTGGCTGTCACCGCCCACGCAGAACGCCGGCGGGGTGCCCGTCACCACCGCGACTCGCACCGCGGGATCGGCATCGAGCCGAGCCATGATCCAGCGGTACTCCGCATGCATCCGGCCGGTCCAGGCGTTGTGGCGCTGCGGCCGGTGCAACCACACCGTCGCGACGCGGTCGACCACCTCGTAGCGGGTGGCCTTCAGCTCCACGGCCGTCCCCGCCCGTGTCGCGTCCGCGGATTGCGGCCCGCAGCAAGCGAGGTGCCGCTCATCCCCACAGCGCTTCGAGGACCGGTCGGGCGAGCTCGCGCCGACAGATCAACACGTCGGGGAGCCACGGGTCGCGGGCGTTGTACACGATCGGCGAGCCGTCGATGCGGCTGACGTGCAGCCCGGCGGCCTCGGCGACGGCGGCGGGGGCCGCCGTGTCCCACTGGTACATGCCCCCGTCGTGCACGTAGATGTCGGCCTCGCCGAGCACGACGGCCATCGCCTTGGCGCCCGCCGAGCCGAGCCGGACGGCGTCGCACTCGAGCGCGTTGGCCACCAGCACCGCTGCGTAGGGCGCGCGGTTGCGTGAGGTGATGAGCCGCGGTCGGGTGCGCTGCGGATCGGGGAGCGCCGGTGCCGGATCGGTGGCGAGCACCAGGTCGAGGGCCGGCAGGCTCACGGCTCCGGCCACGAAGTGGTCGTCCTCCCAGAGCGCCACGTGGACGGCCCAGTCGTGGCGACCGGGCTCCCCGTATTCGCGGGTGCCATCGAGGGGGTCCACGATCCAGACGCGGCCACCGGCGAACCGGCGCGGGTCCTCGAGGCCCTCCTCGGAGAGGAGCGCGTCGTAGGGCCGGAGTCGGCCCAGCTCGTCCTCGATGAAGCGCTGACTGGCCGCGTCGCCGGCGTCCATCACCTGCCAGTGGAAGGCGCCGTCGTCGGCCAGCTGCTCGCGCAGCTCCACGAGGAGTCGACCCGCCTCGACGGCGAGGCGGACGGCGAGCTCGACGTCGGACTCGCCGGTCGAGCCGGGCTCGACAGGCCCGACGGGTTCGACAGGGTCCACCGAAGGTGCGTCGGACGTCATAGTGCGGCCGCTCAGCCCGCGAGCCGCTTGAACTTGATGCGGTGCGGCTGGTCGGCGGCCGAACCGAGCTCCTTGTGGCGCCACGCCTCGTACTCGCTGAAGTTGCCCTCGAACCAGCGCACCTGGCTGTCGCCCTCGAAGGCCAGGACGTGCGTGGCGATGCGGTCGAGGAACCAGCGGTCGTGGCTGATGACCACGGCGCAGCCGGCGAACTCGAGCAGCGCCTCTTCGAGCGCGCGCAGGGTGTCGACGTCGAGGTCGTTGGTCGGCTCGTCGAGCAGCAGCAGATTGCCGCCGCTCTTCAACAGTTTGGCGAGGTGCAGCCGGTTGCGCTCGCCGCCCGAGAGCGCGCCGACCTTCTTCTGCTGGTCGGCGCCGCGGAAGTTGAACGCCGCGCAGTAGGCGCGCGAGTTGACCTCGCGCTTGCCGACGAGGATCGTGTCGCGGCCGCCCTCCGAGAGCT
>CAYRXQ010000246.1:0-4800 GCA_964428115.1 uncultured Ilumatobacteraceae bacterium | reverse complement strand
CCCGGCCGGGGTGGTGTCCTGGGCCGGCGCGACCCCGGTGTACTGCTCGGTCCCGGGGGCACCGCGGCCGGGGGTCGGCTCGAACGGCACCCACCCGACCCCGTCGAACCAGATCTCGGGCCAGGCGTGGGCGTGCTTGCCGAGCACCGAGTACGCACCGTCGGGCAGCCGCAGCCCGGGGGTGAAGCCGACGGCCACCCGGGAGGGCAGGCCGAGCGAGCGGGCCATCGCCGCGAAGGTGGCGGCGAACTGCTCGCAGTACCCGACGCGCTCGCGCAGGAACGACTCGATGGCCGAGGTGCCGTGACCGGGCTGCACGTCGAGGCTGTAGCGGAACTCGCTGCGGAACCAGTCCTGCAGGGCGAGTGCGGCGTCGTAGCCCGAGGCGGCGTCCGCCGTCAGGGTCGCGGCGAGGTCGCGGACGTCGGTGGGGAAGTCCTCGGGGAGCGCGAGGTGGATCGGATCGGGGACCGCCACCGACGAGGTCGCCCGGAGCTCGCTCGGCTGGACCCGAGGAGACGCGGACACCACGGTGAACCGCTCGCCGCGCACCAGCGGGTCGCCGACGCGGACCAACGTGCCGGTGTCGGCGTTCCAGCGCAGGTCGGCCCCCGAGGCCGCGATCGGGTCCGCGGCGGCCGGTACCAGCTGGCCGCCGAGCCCCACGATCTCGATGTCCTGGCGGATCTCCACGGCCCCGGTGGGCGCCGTCCCCAGGTCACCCTCGGCCCGCACCAGCGGCCGACTCGGGAGCCGGAACGTGGTGCCGTCGAACTCGGGCAGGGTCGTCACCCGCCAGTAGGCGGGCTCGCTGGCGCGCACCCGGACCAGCTCGGAGGAGGACTGGCTGACGATGCGGCCGCGGATGTCGACCAACGGGCTGAGGACCTCGGTGACCCCACCGTCGCGGCCACGGGTCTCGACGATCGGCTCCTCACCGACGCCGGGGAGGCGCGGCCCGACGACGCCGGCCACCAGGGCCACGGCACCGGCCGTGCCGAGCGACGCCGTGACGAACCACGGCCGGGACCGGCGGCCCACCGGCTCGGCACGGCGGGTCCGGTCGTGGAGCCAGCGGGTGCTCGCGACGACCAGGACACCGGTGAGCACCACGGCCACGGTGGTCGCCACCTGCAGGCGCGGCGCACCGACGGCGGCGACGAAGACGAACAGCATGACGCCGGGCACGAGTGCCTCGCCGCGCGCCTCGGCATGGAACACGAACGCATCGGCGAGGACCACGACGATCGCGATCGCGATCCCTGCGAGCACGGCCCACCCGGCCCCGTACTCCACGGGGGCGACCGCGGTGGGGAACTGGTCGACGACGAGTGCCAGGTCGTCGGTGAAGATCCGCCACGTCTCGCGGGTCGGCAGCGTCCAGCTCAGGGTCGTCCGGTAGTGCTGCACGCCCAACAGCCAGGTGAGCACGACGGCGGTCGCGGGGACCGACACGAATGCCCGGACACCCCACCGACGCAGACCGGCCGGCGCGAGATGGCCGATCACGACCAGCACCGCGAGATCGGCGAGGAACGGCCACCCGGAGAACGTCCGGGCGAAGCCGGCGGCGAGCGCGAGCCCCCACGCCACCAGCGCGAGCGAGGCGGTCACCTCGCGCCCGGGTGACCGCGGCGCCGCACTCATCGCAGGACCACCCGGTCGCGTGCTGCGGGGCCGTCGCCCGAGGCCGGCCCGGGTCGACCACCGGTGGTCAGCCGGGCCCAGCCGGCGGCGAACGTGGAAAGGTCGGGAGCCGCGAGGGTGAACGGTCCGACCTGGGCGTCGCCGGACGCGGTGACCACGCCGATCCGGGTGGTGGCCGGGTCGAGGATCGCATCCAGCGAGCGCCAGGCCCGCGTGGCGGGCGTGGCGGTCACGAGCACCAGGAGCCCGAGCCCGTCACCCGGGTCGCGCTCCAGGAGGCCGAGCGATGGCCCGAGGGTGATCTCGGCGAGCGCCCGCGCCGCGGTGACCGCGACGTCCGGGCCGCGCAGGTCGATCGCCCCACCGCTCACGAACCGGGTGGTGAGGCCCGCCCGGTCAGCCGAGGCGACCAGGCTCGCCGCCACGCTGACGGCGACCTCGAACGTCTCGGGATCCCCGAACGCGGCGGTGTCGCGGTCGAGCACGACGATGCAGCGGCGCACCCCCTCGGTGGTGAGCTCCTTGACCTTGAGCTCGTCGGATCGTGCCGAGGCGCGCCAGTGGATCGTGCGGGGTTCGTCGCCGGGCCGATAGGTGCGCAGCCCGTGGAACTCCCCGGCGCCGAGCCGCCGCGCCCGGGCCTCGAGGTGGCGGCCGAGCGAGCCGTGGCCCAACACCGGCATCGCGAGGTCGACGGTGCGGGGTGCGACGACGAGCTCGTCGATGCCGGCCACGCCGCGCCGGGTGGTCGCCAGCCCGAGGACGTCGGTGCGGGTCGCCACGAGCGGCCCGATCCCGAGGATGCCGCGGCGCTCGGCCGGCACGCGGTAGCCGATCGTGACCTCGTCACCCGGGCGCAGCCCGCTCACCGCGAGGCGGGCGGTGCGGTCGCCCCCGACCTGCTCGGTCAGTCCCAGGGGTGGGGTGCGTCGCCGCGCGGCGGGTGCGATCCGCAGGTCGACCCGGCCGGTGTCGCCGACGGCGAGCACGCTCGGGTGGACCCAGCGCTCGACGCTCACCTCGGGTCGACGAACGGTCACGACCATCACGGCCAGCACCGTGGCGGTGATCGCCGCGGTGCCCAGGACGTAGGCCTCGACGATGCCGAAGACCCGGCCCAGGACGACCCCCGCGGCGCCGGCCACCAGGGCCATCCAACCGCCTCGGGTGGGCACGTCAGCCCCCCACGGGGACCGGCACCTCGGCCAACAGCTCGCCCACGACGTCGGCGGTCGACATGCGTGAACCGTGGCCCGAGCGGAGCACCAGCCGGTGGGCGAGCACCGGGACGGCCACGGCCTTCACGTCGTCGGGGGTCGCGTAGTCGCGGCCGTTGGAGGCAGCCGTGGCCCGCGACGCCGCTGCCAGCTGCAGGGTGGCGCGTGGCGACAGCCCGAGCTCGATCGAGGGATGCCGACGGCTGGCCTCGGAGAGGTCGACGAGGTACGACTTGAGCGCCGGGGCGAGGTGGACGGTCTTGACCGCCGCGATCATGCGGCGCAGCTCGTCGCCCGACACGACCGGCTGGAGCTGGCGCAGGGCGGTGGTCGACCCCTGCGCGTCGAGGATCGCGAGCTCGGCGGCACGGCCCGGATAGCCGATCGCCAGGCGGACGAGGAACCGATCGAGCTGGCTCTCGGGCAGACGGTACGTGCCCTCCTGCTCCACCGGGTTCTGGGTGGCGATCACCATGAACGGGGGAGCGAGCGGGTGGCTCGTGCCGTCGACGGTCACCTGGCGCTCCTCCATCGCCTCGAGGAGTGCCGACTGGGTCTTGGGGGAGGCACGGTTGATCTCGTCGGCCAGGACGACGTTGGCGAAGATCGGGCCGGGGGTGAACCGGAACGACTCCGAGGACCGCTCGTAGATGCTGACGCCGACGAGGTCGGCCGGGAGCAGGTCGGGTGTGAACTGGATGCGCTTCCAGGTGCAGTCGATCGAGGCCGCCAAGGCCTTGGCGAGGCTGGTCTTGCCTACGCCCGGCACGTCCTCGACCAGGAGGTGTCCCTCGGCCAGCATCGTGACGAGTGCCAGCTCGACCACCTCGCGCTTGCCATGGAGCACCTGGGAGACGTTCGCTGCGATCGCGTCGAAGAGCGAGGAGAACGTCCGGGCCGGCACGGTCGGGGCGGCGGCGGTCGCGGCGTCGGTCACGGCCGGAAGGGTAGACGCCGCAGGTTCTGCCGTCCGGTCGTGCGCCCGACCCGTCGGGTACCGTCGTCTCGGTGGCCGACGTCCTGCACCCCGATCCGCCCGTGGCCGCCGGTCGGTTCCTCGCGATCGCGCTGTCACCCTCGCGACTGGCCGCGGGGGTGGTCGACCACAGCGGCGAGGTCCTGGTGCGCGATCGGGTCGCCACCCCGTCGCGCCACGTCTGGCCGACGCTGATCCGGCTCGTGCGCCGCGTCGTGGCCGCCGCCCCCGACCAGGTCCGTCCGGTGGGATGCGGCGTCGCGTTCGTCGGTGCGGTCGACCACGTGGCCGGTCGCATCGTCGCGCCCAACTCGCCGGGCTGGGACGGGTTCCCCGATCGGGCCGAGCTCGAGCAGGCGATCGGCGTGCCGCTGGCCCTCGACAGCGTGGGTCGCGGCCTGGTGCTGGCGGAGCGCTGGTGCGGTTCGGCGGTCGGACTCGACGACGTGATCGCCGTGCACCTGGGCGATTCGGTGGATGCCGGCATCGTCGTGGACGGCCGGCTCGCCGGGGGTCGTTCGGGCGGCGTCGGGCGCATCGGTCACGTCGTGGTGGAGCCCGAGGGTCGACTGTGCACCTGCGGGGCGCTCGGCTGCCTCGAGGCCTATGCGAGCATCCCGGCGATCGAGGCCGACACCGGTCGGCCGCTGCCGCGCACCCCGGTCGCGATCATCGAGCGCAGCGGCATCATGGTGGGACGAGCGCTGGCATCGCTCGCGGCCCTCGTGGACACCACCGAGATCCGGGTCGGCGGACCGATCGTGTCGGTGTTCGGGGCTCCCCTGATGGAGGCGATCAGCCGCGAGGTCGAGCAGCGTGCCCGACTCTCGCACCTCGCGGGCATCCGGGTCCTCCCGCTGCCCGCGACCAGCGGCGGCCCGCTCGTGGCCGCGGCGGCGATCGCACGCGAGGCTGCGGCTACCGGCGGGTAACCGGGGTCGGGTACGCTCGCCGACATGC
>CAYRXQ010000245.1:0-4848 GCA_964428115.1 uncultured Ilumatobacteraceae bacterium | reverse complement strand
GCTCTGACGGCGACGGATCTCGCTGAGCCGCCCGTGCTCGACCTCGATCACCACGGCACGGTCCTCGACCACGGAGGCCAGCCGGTCGATCGCCGCGATCGACCGGGCGACCACCTCGCGCCGCTCGGCAGCGACCAGGCGCGCCTCGGTGTCGGCAGTGAGGCGACGCTCGGTCTCGGCGATCCGGCGTTCGAGGAACTGCTGTCGTTCGTGCAGGCCGGCGTTGCGGACCTCGAGGTCGCGGCGGCGGGAGGCCAGCACCGCGGCCCGGGCCTCGAACTCGGCGCGCAGCTCACCGCGTGCTCGTGCCGCGTCGGCCTCGGCGCGCTCGTCGGCATCGAGCGCCGGGAGCAGCGCCTCGAGCTGGCCGGCGCGCGCCTGCTCGGTGGCCACGACCGCGGCGAGCTCGCCGATCGTCGACTCGAGGCCGTCGAGCTCGGCCTGGAGCTCCCGCCGCTCGGCGAGCGCCCGGGCCAACCCCTCGGAGGCCGCGTTGAACCGGTTGTCGTTCTGGTCGAGCCGTCGGGTGAGCTCGCGCTCGGCGGCCACCGCAGCCTCCTGCTCGGCCCGTGCGTCCTGCAGCGCCCGCTCCGCGGCGGCGAGCTCGGCCGCGACGGCGTTGGCTCGCTCCCGGGCCTCGTCGAGCGCGGCGCCCGTCGCGCCGCCGCCGGCCGCGCCCACCCGCCACCCGGTCGGACCGAACCGGTCGCCCCCGATGGTCACGACCACGGCGTCGGGATGGGCGGCGACCGCATCGAGGGCGAGCTCGATGTCGTCGACCCGCACCGCTCCACCGACGAGCGCGTCGAGCACGGCCGACACGTCGGCCCGGGTCGAGCGGACGTGCGGGCGGACGGGATCGCCCACCGACGGGGTCGCCGGGGCCGGCGGCCGTGGGCCGAGGGCCAGGACGGCGCCGCTGGTGTCGGACCGACGCAGCGCGTCGAGGGCCGCTCGGGCCCGGTCGGTGCCGTCGACCACCACGGCGGTGAGGGCCTCGCCGAGTGCCGCCTCGACGGCGGGCTCCCACCCGGCATCGATCTCGACGACGTCGAGCAGCGTGCCGAGCACCCCGTCGACCCCGGCCAGTCGTTCGGCCCCGGCCCGGGCGTGGGCGGCGTCGAGAGCCAGCTGGAGCGCCTCGACCCGCGAGGACCAGCGCGAGGCCTGCTCGGCGGCGCTCTGGCGCGCCTCACCGGCGAGCTGGACCGCGGACTCGGCCGCCACCCGGCGCTGCTCGGCCTGCTCCACCTCGGCCACGAGCGGGGCTTCGACACCCTCGGCCTCGGCGCACTCGCCGCGCAGCCGCTCGGTCTCGGCAGCGAGCCGCTGGATCCGGTCGCGGGTGACGGTCGCGCGCTCCTCGGCACGACGCAGATCGGCCTCGCTGCGCTGGGCGCCGGCATGGACCGACCGGAGCTCGCCACGGACCTCGGCCGCGGCGCTGGCCGCCTTGGCACCGCCGGGGTCGCTCGCGAAGACGTCGGCCATCCGCTCCCGCTCGGCGCGCAGCACCGACTCGTCGGCCTCGAGCCGATCGGCGTCGGGCGCCAACGAGGTCAGCTCGACGGTGACCGCGACGAGCTCGTCGCGGAACCGGGCGACGTCGGCCTCGAGGTTCGCGACCACACCCGCGTCGATGAGCTGGCCGTGGTCGCGCTCGAGCGAGCGGCGGCGCTCGGTGATCACCGCGCGCAGGCCACGGGCACGCTCGCGGAGCTGCTCCACGTGCACGAGGCGATCGGCGACGTCGGTGGCCCCCTGTGCCGACAGCTCCGACTCGAGCGAGATGACCTGCACGTCGAGCTCGGCGAGACGGGACTTGAGGTCGCGCTCGGCCTGGACCGAGCCGGCCCGATCGGTGGCCAGGGTGCGCAGGGTCGCTCGGAGCCCGGCGATCTCTCGGCCCGCCGCGAACACCCGCAGCGTGGTCAGCTCCTCCATCAGCGCGCCGTGGCGTGCGGCGGCCTCGGCCTGGCGCTCGAGTGGTCGGAGCTGTCGACGCACCTCGCGCAACAGGTCCTGGACTCGCAGCAGGTTGGCCTCGGTGGCCTCGAGCCGTCGCTCGGCCTTCTCCTTGCGGCGGCGGTACTTGAGCACCCCGGCCGCCTCCTCGATGATCGAGCGGCGCTCCTCGGGTCGTGCGTTCAGCACCGCGTCGATCTGGCCCTGGCTCACGATGACGTGCTGCTGGCGACCGACCCCGGCATCGGAGAGGAGCTCCTGCACGTCGAGCAGCCGGCAGGGCACCCCGTTGATCGAGTACTCGCTCTCACCGGTGCGGAACAGGATCCGGCTGATCGTCACCTCGGTGAACTCGACGCCGAGCACGCCCGAGGTGTTGTCGAGCGTCAGACTCACCTCGGCGCGACCGAGCGCCGGGCGCTTGGCGGTGCCGGCGAAGATGACGTCGTCCATCTTCTGGCTGCGCACCGCCTTGGGGGCCTGCGCGCCGAGGACCCAGGCGATCGCGTCGACCACGTTGGACTTCCCCGAACCGTTCGGACCGACCACCACGGTGACGCCCGGCTCGAGCGTCATGGTGGTCGCGTCGGCGAAGGACTTGAAGCCCTTGAGGGTGAGACTCTTCAGGAACACGGCGAGCGAGCACGCTACTGGTCGCGGAGCCCGGCCTGCCGGGTCACCGCTGGCACCAGGGACAGAAGTGGGTGGATCGTTGGGCGATCACGATGCGACGGATCCAGCCGATGCCGCAGGTGCTGCATCGCTCGCCGGTCCGCCCGTACACCCGGTGCTGCTCCTGGAACGACCCGGATCGACCGTCGAGGTCGACGTACTGGGCGTCGCGCAGCGTCGACCCGCCGGCGTCGATCGCGGCGGTGAGCACGGCGCCGATCGAGCGGTGCAGCCGCCGCTCGGCCTCGGGGGCCAGGGTGTCGCTCGCACGATCGGGACGCAGCCGGGCGGCGTGCAGGATCTCGTCGCCGTAGATGTTCCCGATGCCGGCCACCAGGTGCTGATCCAACAGGAGCGCCTTGAGCTGCCGGTGCTGAGCGCGCAGGATCCTGCGGAGGTGCCCCAGCGTGAGGTCGTCCGCGATGGGGTCGATGCCGAGGCGCGCAAGTTCGGGGACCGCGACGCCGACCCGGGTCGGGTCGAACACCACGACCTCGCCGAAGGTGCGCGGGTCGACGAACCACCGCTCGTTGCCGTCGTCGAGGGAGGCCGCCACGTGGGTGTGCGCCGGGCGGGCGCGGCCGGCCGGCTCCACCAGCACCTGCCCGCTCATGCGCAGGTGGATCATGAGCTCGTCGCCCGAATCCAACCCGCACAGCAGGTACTTCCCGCGCCGCCGGGCATCGAGCACCCGACAGCCCAGCAGCCCGTGGACGAGCTCATCGGCCGAGGTGCGCCGCACCACGCGGTCGCGCCCGACCTCGACGCGGGTGATCCGTCGGCCGACCAGGGAACGGTCGAGGCCGCGCCGGACCGTCTCGACCTCGGGAAGCTCAGGCACGGTCGAGCGCGTCGCAGGCCGCCGCGGCGGCGACCTGCTCGGCCGCCTTCTTCGACCGGCCGACCCCCTCGCCCAACGCCCGGCCGGCCACCTCGACGACGGCGAAGAAGCGCTTGGCGTGGTCGGGACCCTCGGAGCGGACCTCGTAGGAGGGAGGGCCGAGGTCGAGCCGCGCCGTCAGCTCCTGCAGCGCCGACTTGTGGTCGAGACGGTCGATGGTGAGCACGGCCGCGTCGAGACGTGGACCGATCGCTCGCTCCACGAACTCGAACGCGGCGGCGGCGCCCCCGTCGAGGTAGACGGCGCCGAGCACGGCCTCGAACGCGTCCGACAGGATCGAGGGCTTCTCGCGGCCTCCGGCGGCGTCCTCCCCCTTGCCGAGCAGCAGGTGGTCGCCGATTCCGAGCTCGGCGGCGACCTCGGCGAGCGCGATCGCGTTGACGACGCTCTTGCGCAGGTCGGTGAGCGCACCCTCGGGAAGGTTCGCGAAGCGGTGG
Source organism: uncultured Ilumatobacteraceae bacterium (assembly GCA_964428115.1). Taxonomy (GTDB): domain Bacteria; phylum Actinomycetota; class Acidimicrobiia; order Acidimicrobiales; family Ilumatobacteraceae; genus CAYRXQ01. Next base: position 873 of record CAYRXQ010000245.1, on the reverse strand, counting down.
AACACCAGGTCGGCGACCACCCACCCGAGCACGGCGTCGCCCAGGAACTCGAGGCGCTCGTTGCTCGGCTGACCGGTGGTCTCGGCGACCCACGACCGGTGCGCCATCGCGCGGCGCAGCAGCGACGGGTCGGCGAACGGGTGCCCGACGCGGGCCGCGAGGCGGTCCAGGGTCAGGAGCCCTTGGCGCGCTCGTGGACGTAGTCGACCGCGTCGCGCACGGTCTTCAGGTCTTCGAGGTCCTCGTCCTCGATGCGGAACCCCACCGTCCGCTCGGCGAGCTCCTCTTCGAGAGCCTCCACCAGTTCGATCAGGGCGAGCGAATCGGCCTCGAGGTCGTCGACGAACGATTGCCCCTCGTTGATGGTGGCAGGATCGATCTCGAGGATGTCGGCCAGATGGTTGCGGACGATCTCGAAGATCTCGTCACGCCCGATCGGGCCCTGTTCGACGTGGGTCTCGGCAGGCACGGCCGTTGAGCGTAGCGCTCGGGGCGCAGCCGACCGGCGGTCCGGTGGATCAGTCGGCGGCGATGGCGGCGCGGATCTGGTCGACGATGCCGTCCTCGACCATGGCGCGAGCGACCTGGAGGCCGTTCACGATCGCCCGCTCGCTCGACGAGCCGTGGGCGATGATGCAGACCCCGTCGACGCCGAGCAGGACGGCCCCACCGTAGGTCTCGGGATCGAGGCTCTCGTACAGCGGCAACAGGGCGGGCAACAGCGCATCGGCGTGCGGGCGGTAGTGCGCCTCGGAGGCGAACGCGGCCATGAGCCCGCCGATCGCCGCCTTCATGCCGCCCTCGAGGGTCTTCAGCACGACGTTGCCGGTGAACCCGTCGGTGACCACCACGTCGACGCGGTCGGACATGATG
>CAYRXQ010000244.1:0-4862 GCA_964428115.1 uncultured Ilumatobacteraceae bacterium | reverse complement strand
CCAGCGACCAGTGGTGCAGCAGCGGGCTGGGGCTGCGGAACAGATCGCCGTACGAGCGGTCCTCGACCACGAACCACCAGTTGGTGCTCGACGTGAGGACGGCGAGGAGGTCGCCGTGGATCGATGTGGGCAGCGTCTCGTCGCGCACCGCCATCCAGGCGATCGTCGTGAGGACCGCCGCCACGAGCGCCGCGGGCACCAGGCGACGCGCCCGGCGCGCCCAGAACGCCCGCAGGTCGACGCGCCCGGTGCGGGCCCGCTCGTCGAGCAGCAGCGCGGTGACGAGGAACCCGGACAGCGCGAAGAAGACCGAGACGCCGACGAACCCGCCGCGGGCCCAGGAGAAGCCCTGGTGGAACAGCACCACCAGCACCACGGCCGCACCCCGCAGACCGTCGAGCGCGGGAACGTGCGCCAGCCCGTTGCCCCCCTGCCCCCCGACCTGTCTCCCCGACACCGCCGGCGATGATGCCACGCCCACCCCCGGTGTCAGACACGCTGCAGCTGGTCGCGCGGCAGGTCGGTCAGCCGCAGCGCCGCCGGTCGCAGCGTGTTCGACACCGGCTGGTGGTGACCGGGTCGCAGCTAGGCCACGGCGGCCAGGACGGCGACGTTCGCCACGGTGATCGCGACGAGGGCCGGCCAGATCGAGCGAGTGCGGTAGGCCGCGATCCCACCGACGACGCCGACGGCGAGGACGGCGTCGATCAGCAGGAACCCCACTGCAGCAGCGGCCGGCAAGAGCGCGGCCGGGAGGGCCTGCACCGCGGCGAACGCGACCGTCGTGCCGCCGACCGCCACCCACACGCCCCGAGGCCGCAACCGGGTCATCAACGCACCGCGGAACACGATCTCCTCGGCGAACATCGTGACCAACCCGCCGTAGAGGGCGAAGCCCACGAGACCCCAGCCACGCCCGTGGTCGATGACCCAGGCGAAGGTGCTGTCCGGCGTCGACTCCTCCCGGATCAGCTCGAGCAGTTCCCGGTACGGGTGGGTGAGCGCCTCGGCAGCGCCGAACAGCAGCGTCATCGCGATCGTCGCCACGACCGTGACCCGGAGGAGCTCACGGCGCGGGACCCGCACGAGGCCGAGCGCGGCGGTCGACCGGGTGCGTCGCAGCACGACCGAGCCCAGGAGCAGCCAGACGAAGGTCAGCACCGGGAGACTGGCGCCCAGCGCGATCGGGACCACGAGCGCGGCCACTGCCGCGAGTGCGAGCCAGGCGGCGGCCAGCACACGCGGCAGCGGCTCAGGCAACTCGCTCACGACCCGTCGTGGGATCGCCGTGCCAGCTGCTCGTAGGCGTCGTCGATCCGCGCGAACCGGCGTTGCACGAACGTCCGACTCTCGGGATGGGTGACCACGTAGAGCTGGTCGTCGACGATGGCATCGACCATCATCCGGCCCACGTCCGCGACGTCGAGCACCGATCCGGCCTGGTCGGGGTTGTCCTCGCTCTGGTCCTCGACGGTCGGCGAGCTCTGCGGTCCACCGAGCTCCTCGGGGCGGTTCCGTTCCGAGGAGCCGATGTCGGTGCGGACGCGCATCGGGCACAGCACCGACACGCCGATGCCGTGCTCGCGCAGCTCCTTGCGGAGCACCTCGGCCAGGGCGACCACGCCGTACTTGGCCACGCAGTACGGGCCGAGGCCGACGTTGGGGACGAGCCCGGCGAACGAGGCGGTGAACGCCACGTGCCCACCGCCGCCCTGTTCGATCATGCGCGGCACGAAGGCCTCCACGCCGTGGATCGGTCCCCACAGGTCGACGTCGATGATCCACTTCCAGTCCGCGTGGGTCATCTCGGCGATCGGCCCGCCCACGGCCACCCCGGCGTTGTTGAACACGATGTCGACTCGCTCGAACCGGTCGAAGGCCGTGTCGGCGAGTGCGAGCACGGCGTCCCGATCACGCACGTCGAGCAGGAACCCCTGGGCGCCGAGCTCGGCGCAGGCCGCGTCGAGTGCGCCCTGCTCCACGTCGGCGAGCAACACGTTGGCGCCGCGGGCCACCAGTTCGCGTGCCGTGGCGAGCCCGATCCCCGACGCCCCGCCCGTGATGACCGCGTTCGATCCCCGGACTTCCATGTCGATCCCCTCTCGCACCTGCCGGCGCACTCGCGGCCGGCCCCACCGCGGACCCTACGAGGCGGGTCCGACGGCCGGGTTACTCGGAGGGTCGGGCCGGTCGACGGACCGGCATCCGGAGCGGTGTCAGACACGCTGCGGCTCGAGCGCTGCAGCTCCAACCCCGCCCGTAGCCCGAGTCCCCGTCACACCCCCTCGCGAGGATGGAAGGTGACGAGACGAGGAGGACGTCGATGGACCATTCCCACACCACACCCCGGTCGGCCGATCACGACCAGCAGTGCGCGGCGTGCGAGCGCTTCCGGCGGCAGTCGCCCGCACCGACGGAGTTCGCCGTCGTGCCGTCGCAGGGCGGAGGCTGGCACCAGTGGGGTGCCTCACTGTTGCGGCTGCTGCAACGCCATGGCCACGGCCCCACACAGGTCATCGTGATCGAGCAACCCGATGTCACCGATCGCTACGTCCAGCTGCTGATCGGTCACGGTGTCTGCCACGCCGAGGCGTCGAGCAACGTCTACCTCCGCGACAGCTCCCGACTCACGCGCGACCACCACACCCTGCTCTGCTACCTGGGTTGGCTCCCGCCGCGCTCGCATCGCGACGACCGCGACGGTCTGCCCGTCAACTGGATGCTGCCGCTGGTCCGCGACGACTGGCAGGAGGTGACCGAGCTGCTGCTCGCCACGATCGCCGGAGTGTTCGGCTTCGCGGAGGATCGTCGCGTCCACGTGCTGAGCTTCATGGCCGACCACCCCTGTGCCGACTGCTTCCCCGACGTCCCTGCATGAGTCGACCGGGAACCCGCTGTGAGTGCGGCGACCTGCAGCGCGTGCGGCACCGTTCTGCGGTTCGGCGCGCTCGGCCCCAGACGGGTCAGGAGGCCTGCTGGAAGTGCTCGAACCGCTCGGCGAGCAGCTCACGATCGGGCCGATCCGAACGGGCTCGCGGAAGTTGACGCAGCCGCGCACCGTCCATCTCCTTGATGGCGTGCTGCAGGGTCGGCCCATCGAAGGTTCGCAGCACCGACTCTCGAACACGGACGACGTAGTCGGGTGAGATGCCGATGATGTCGGCATCGAACGCACCGTGGTGGATCTTGCACAACGCCAGCCCGTTCGTGACCCGGGCAGCGCCGCCAGCGGCATCGGCCTTGATGTGTGCGGCGTCGAGCAACTCGACGAATGGGAGACTGCACACGGCGCAACGACGCTCGTAGGCGTGGAGCACCGCCGTACGGAACATCGGTTGGTGCACGCGCTCACGAACGAGTCGCTCGTTGTAGCGACGGGTGATGTCCACCACCTCCGCCGACGCCCCAGCGGGGAGTGCGCCTTGGCCCTCCTCCAGCGCCACCACGAACTGGTGCTGCTCTTGCTCCTCGGCGACGAGCCAGACGGGGAACTGGGGGGCGAACACCTGAGTCTTGGTCCCGGGCACATGGCCGATGCCGACGAACCACACGAGCGGGAGGTGGTGCTCCATGGCGATCCGCAGCCAGATGTTGTCGGCCAGATTGGGATCGACGCCTCGGTACTTGTACCGCAGCAGGCCGTCGTGGCCGACGGTGTCGTCGTACGGACGATTCATGCCTTCGGGTACGTAGGCCGTGAGGATGCTGATCGCTGCATCGGAGTGGGCGCGTACCCGCCAGATCCCGGTCATCGTGCCCACGAGCCGATGGACCGCCCCCGCATAGTCGAAACGACTGAGTTCGTCCCGGGTGAACGAGCCCTGGGTCAACATCCGGGCACGAAGCCAGGCGAACACCGACTCTCGGAATGCCAGATCGTCGAGCCGGTCCACGAGCTGCACATCGTATGGCAGCTGGTCAGGTCGGTGCTGAACGAAACGTCTCGAGTCCGGGATCCGAGGGCGGTGGGACGTGGACCGTCCGACCTGCAGCGCGATCAGCTGCAGCGTGTCTGACACCGGTTCGACACCGGGTCAGGGGCGGCGGGACATGCGGGTGGCCATGTCGTCGGGGAGGCCGTAGGGCAGGCGGCGCTCGACCTGCAGCGCCTCGGCGCGGCCGAGTCGGTCGGCGTCAGCGATCAGGCGCTTGTAGATCCGGTTGGTGCCCCAGCTGTTGGCCGTGATCTCGGCCGCCAGCGCCCGCACCGTCTCGTCGAGATCGGCGGCCGGGACCGCCCGGTCGACCAGACCGATCCGTTCGGCCTCCGCTCCGGTCACGCGACGCGAGGTGAGCATCAGCTCCTTGGCCCGGCCCCGGCCGACCCGCTCGGGCAGTCGCACCGACATTCCCCACGCCGGGGCCAGACCCCACGCGCCATGCGTGTCCGCCAGCACAGCGTCGTCTGCGGCCACCAACAGGTCGCACGCGAGCGCCACCTCGAGTGCGCCGGTGAAGCAGTAGCCGTGGATCTTGGCGATCACCGGCTGCGGCAGCTCCTCGATCGCGTCCACCGTCTCGGGCTCGAAGTGCGGGGTCGGCGCATGCTCCTTCGACGCGATCGCCCCGAGGTCGTGTCCGGCGGAGAACGCTCGACCCGCACCGGTGAGCACCACGCACCCGACCTGGTCGATCTCCTGGGCGATCGCGTCGAGATGGGTGCGGAGCGCAACGAACAACGAGGGATCGAGCGCGTTCAGCTTCCCCGGACGGTTCAGCGTGAGCGTTGCGACGCCGTCGGCATCGGATCGCAGGACCAGCGACTCGGACTCGGACATCGGTACTCCTCGGATGGCTCGGACCACGAAGGTCGGATCCCGACGGGATAGCACAGGACCCCGACGCGTCCGCCGACCGGAGGG
>CAYRXQ010000243.1:0-4870 GCA_964428115.1 uncultured Ilumatobacteraceae bacterium | reverse complement strand
GGGGCCGAACCCGTCGGCGACGAGGTCGTACGCACGGCGTTGCGTGGTCGACTCGGGAAGCGTTCCCTCGTCGGGGAAGCCCAAGCGCAGCGACAGCACCGGTGCTGCGAGTGCCACGAGCAGCACCGTGCCGCCGACGGCGTACATCCACGCGTGTCCCGAGACGTGGGTGCCCCAGCGAGCCCATCGCGATCGCTCGGTCACCGCCGGGCCCTGATGCACGCCGCGACGGTGGATGCCGACCCGGTTGATCCAGTGACCGGCGAGGCCCAGGAATGCGGGGAGCAGGGTGATCGAGGCGAGCACCATGATGAGCACGATCAACGACGTGGCGACCCCTGCGGCGGTGATGAACGGCACCCCGGCCACGGCGAGACCGAGGATCGCGATCATCACCGTTCCCCCGGCGAACACGACGGCCTGCCCGGCCGTGGCCACGGCGCGCCCGGCCGACTCCTCCACCGAGAGGCCGCGAGCCAGGAACTCACGGTGGCGGGTGACGACGAACAGGGCGTAGTCGATGCCGACGCCGAGCCCCACCATCGCGCCGATGTCGGGCACCCACGACGGGATGTCGATCACATAGGTCACCAGCGACATCGAGCTGATGCCGAGAGCGAGGCCGAAGATCGCCATGCCGATCGGCAACCCCATCGCGATCACCGAGCCGAACGCGAGCAGGAGGATGACGATCGCGGCGACGATGCCGACCAGCTCGGCACCCGCCTCGGCTTCGTCGAAGGCGAAGAACAGATCACCGCCCGCCTCCACCTGCAGCACGCCGCCCGATCGGGCCGTGTCGACCGCCGCCTCGAGTCGTTCGAGATCGGCTGCCGTCAGAGCGTCGAGCACCGGGTACTGCACCTGCATCAGCACCACCGAGCCGTCGGGCGACAGCACGCCCGATGACATCGCGACGTCGTCGCCGGCAGCCATCGCTCCGGCGGGATCGTTGGTGCCGATCACCTGGGGGAGGGCCTCCACGGCCGCCTGCAGGTCGGTGAGCGCGCTGCGCTCCTCGGGCGAGGCGCCCACCCAGGTGCCATCGAGTGGCAGCGCCACGATGCGGGCGGTGAGCCCCGCTTGGTCGGACTGCGCCGCCGACAACAGCTCCACGGCGAGTTGCGAATCGACACCGGGCACCTCGAAGGAGTCCTCGAGGTCGCGCCCCCAGGCGTTCGATGCGACCACGACGACGAGCGCCGCGAGCAACCACAGCCCGACGACTCGCCACGGGTGGCGGGCCGCGAATCGGCCCAATCGGTACAGAGCAGACGACACGATGACTCCTCGAGGTTGCTGCCGGCACGGGATGCACGCGACATGACGATGGTCAGCGTGACGGGATGCGTCACCCGCGGCATCGGGACATCGGCCAGAGATGAATCGCCCGATCGACGGAGACGGGATGGGCCGATCGGCCGATCCGCCGATCGCGACCACGTTCTACGCTGGCGCCGTGAACACCCGAGGTCTGCGAGCGCTCCGAGCCGAACCCCGCGCCCCGGGTGCACCCGCACGAGTCGACCGTGACTGGGTGCTGCTGGCCGTGCTGCTCGCCGGCGTGGCGATGGAGGCAGTGCTGCACACCGACCTGGTGTGGCGGCCGGTGTCGCTGGTGATCGCTACGGCGCTGCCGTTCACCGTGCTGTGGCGGCGGACCCACCCGCTCGCGATGCTGGCCATCACCTTCGGCGTGATCCACGCGGTCACCGTGGGCGTCCTGGTGTTCGACGAGCGGCCGCTCGAGCTCTACTCGTCGCTGTTCGTGCTGATCCTCGCCTACTCGTTGTTCCGCTGGGGATCGGGCCGGGAGATGATGATCGGCTCGATCCTCGTGCTCGGCGCGATCGTGTTCGGGTTCTTCGCCGACTCGGCGAACGCCGGCGAGGTCATCGGCGGGATCATCGTGATCTCGCTGCCGATGGCGCTGGGTGTGTCCATCCGCTCGAGGAGCGCCGTCCTGGCGCAACGGCTCGATCAGGCCAAGATGCACGAGCGCGAACAGTTGGCCCGCGAGCTGCACGACACCGTCGCCCACCACGTGTCGGGCATCGCCGTCCAGGCCCAGGCCGGCCGGTTCCTGGCGTCCACCGGGTCGCTCGACGGGGCTGCATCGGCGTTGGCCGTCATCGAGGAGGAGGCGTCGCGTGCACTCGACGAGATGCGCTCGATGATCGGGCTGTTGCGTGCCGACGACCGTTCACCCGAGATGGTCCCCCAGCGTGGCATCGCCGACATCTCGACGCTGGCGAGCGGAACGCGCCCATACGGCCCGCAGATCGACGTCGAGCTCGCCGGCGACCTCGACCATCTTCGTCCCGCCGTCGAGGCAGCCGTCTACCGGATCGCACAGGAGTCGATCACCAACGTCGCACGTCATGCACGTCATGCGACCCATGTCGAGATCCGGGTGTGCGGCGATGCCGACGCGGTCCGGTTGACCGTGTGCGACGACGGCGACACGACTCCGTTCGGCTCGAGCGGGGCGGGGTTCGGTGTCGTCGGCATGACGGAGCGCGCGACGCTCCTCGGCGGCACGCTCGAGGCCGGGCCAGGCCCGAACCGCGGTTGGATCGTGCGGGCGATGATCCCCCGCTTCGGGCCCGTCTCATGATCCGCGTGCTCATCGCCGACGACCAGGACATCGTCCGTGCGGGCCTCGCGATCATCCTCGACGGCCAGCCCGACATCGACGTGGTCGGGCAGGCGGCCGACGGTCGCGAGGCGGTGACGATGGCGCGCCAGCTCCGCCCGGACGTGTGTCTGTTCGACATCCGCATGCCGCAGCTCGACGGTGTGGAGGCCACCCGGCAGCTCGCCGGCCCGGGGGTGGACCATCCCGTCGCCGTGATCGTGATCACGACCTTCGACACCGACGAGTACGTCCACGGCGCGCTCAAGGCCGGCGCGCGCGGGTTCCTGCTCAAGGACGCCGGCCCCGACCTGCTGGTCCAGGCCGTACGCGCGGCGGCTGCAGGTGACGCACTCATCGCTCCGAGCGTGACGGCACGCCTCCTGGCTGCGTTCTCCGATGTGGCCGAGCCGGTGTCGCCGAACCAACCCGTCGAGCCGCTCACCGAGCGCGAGGAGGAGGTGGTGCTCACGGTGGCGCGCGGCCGCACCAATCCCGAGATCGCCGACGAACTGCACATCAGCCTCAGCACGGTCAAGACGCACCTCGCCGCGGTGATGACCAAGCTGGGTGCCCGGAATCGGGTGGAGATCGCGATGTGGGCGTACGAGACGGGACGCATCCGCCCCTGACGGGCGATCGCACCGGTCGCCGTGCAGCGTTCGGGTTCAGCCTTCGCGGTCGAGGGAGACGGCCATGCCGGGGAGCGACACCCACGGCTGCTTGTCGACGCACCACACCTCGACCGTGGGGACCACCTCGCTGGTGTCATCGAGCGTGCCGGCCTTGACCGCGACGACGCCGGCCGACTTGGCCAGCTCGGACACGATCGGCGACCCGCACGACGGGCAGAACCGTCGGCGCACGTACACGTCGTCGCCGAGCTCGCCCCGCTCCTCGTAGGTCGCCAACTCGCCGTGCAGCGTGAGCTGGGACTCGTGCGCGACGAGGTTCACCGAGAACGCACCGCCGCTCTGACGCTGGCAGTGGCTGCAATGGCAGATCGCCGTGGCGATCAGATCACCCGCCAGCTCGTAGGTCACTTCGCCGCACAGGCACCGTCCGGTTCGCATGCACGAACCATAGTGAGCACGCGCCGTCGTCGAGCCCGCCCGACGAGCCGGTGATCGCTCCACCACCGAGACACGGCCGAGGACGAACAGCGGTCGGGGTTACCGTGACCGGATGGAGCTCACCGCCGAAGAAGTCCGTGTTCTCGGCTGCCTGATCGAGAAGCAGGCGACGACGCCCGAGCACTGTCCGCTCTCGACGAACGCGCTCGTGCTCGCGTGCAACCAGAAGTCCAACCGCGAGCCGGTCACCGACTACAGCGAGCGGACCGTGATGGACGCGATGCTGCTCGTGCGCCAGAAGGGGCTCGCTCGGATGAACAGCAGCGGCCGCACCGACAAGCACCGCCACATCCTCGAGGACGCCCTCGGACTCGACAGCGACCAGTTGGCACTGCTTGCGGTGATGATGCTGCGAGGTCCGCAGTCGGCCAGCGAGTTGAAGACCCGCACGGAGCGATACGCGACCTCACAGGGAACCGGGTTCGCGTCGATCGACGACATCGAGGGAGTGCTGGCGCAGCTGGCCGAGCGCCTCGATCCCTTGGTGGCGAACATCGGGCGGGCCTCTGGTCAGAGCCAGGATCGCTGGGCGCACCTGCTCGGCGACGGCGTGCCCGATGTGAACGAGGCAGCGCCGGGTCGTGTGGCTCGAGTCGACGAGCCTGGCCCGTCGCTGGCACAGCGCCTGGCGGACGTGGAGGCTCGGCTCGCGGTGCTGGAGTCGCACGTTTGCCGACCACCCGACCGGGGTACCACGTCACCATGACGAACACCGAGCACTTCCCGCCCGCCGCTGCCGACCGGATGCCCACCGCCGAGGAGGAAGCGGCTGCCGAGCGTGCGGCCGCCGACGTCGACGTCGAGAAGGTCGCGACCCACTTCGAGGAGATGGCCGAGCACGGCGCAGACGTGCGCGGTGAGGGCGAGATCGAGCCCGAACGCACCTCGTGAAGGCGACATGAGCGTGCAGATCCTGATCGTCGAGACCCCGTCGCTGGGTGACCGCTCCTACGTGGTGCACGACGGTTCGGTCGGGGTCGTGATCGACCCGCAGCGCGACATCGATCGAGTGCTGGCCGTGCTCGACGGCGCATCGATCCGTCTCACCCATGTGCTCGAGACCCACGTCCACAACGACTACGTGAGTGGCGGGCTCGCGCTC
>CAYRXQ010000242.1:0-4875 GCA_964428115.1 uncultured Ilumatobacteraceae bacterium | reverse complement strand
GAGCACGACCCCGGCGACCGGCGAGGGCACCTCGGTGTCGACCTTGTCGGTGGACACCTCGAACAGCGGCTCGTCGGCGGCGACGGTGTCGCCCACCTGCTTGAACCACTGCGTGATCGTGCCCTCGGTGACGGTTTCGCCGAGCTGGGGCAGGGTGACGTCGGCCATGTCGTGACGTGCCTTTCGGTGGTACGGGTGCGGTCGAGCGGGGTGCGGTCGAGCGGAGTGGGGACGGTCAGCCGTTGAAGCTGCGACCGGTGAGCGACAACATCGTCTCACCGAACAGCTCGGACAGGCTCGGGTGGGGCTGGATGAACTCGGCGACCTCGGCCACGGTGGCCTCCCAGTTCACGGCGAGGTACCCGCCACTGAGCTGTTCGGTCACCCACGGGCCCACCATGTGGACGCCGAGCACCTGCCCGGCCGTGCCGTCGGGGTTCTTCTTGGCGATGACCTTCACGAGGCCGTCGGTCTCGCCGAGGATCTGGGCCCGGGAGTTGAACTTGAACGGGTGCTTGCCGACGACGACCTCGATGCCGGCGGCCTTCGCGGCGTCTTCGCCCGGCCCGGCCCAGGCCACCTCGGGGTGGCAGTAGATGGCCCACGGCACCCGGTCGTACGCGATCGGCAGGGGCGACTCGCCCAGCAGGTGCTTGACCACGAGGATCGCCTCGGCGTAGCCGACGTGTGCCAGCTGGGGGGTGTCGATCAGGTCGCCGACGGCGTAGACGCCCGGCTCGCCGGTGCGGCAGTACTCGTCGACCTGGACGAAGCCACGCTCGGTCACGACCACACCGGTGCCCTCGAGCCCGAGTTGGTCGGCGAACGGGCGGCGGCCGACCGACACGACCACGGCATCGACCTCGAGGTGCTCCCCGTCGCCGAACTGGACGGTCGTGCCGCCCGAGTCGGTGGGCGTGTGGCCGGTGACCTTGACCCCGGTGCGGATGTCGATCTTCTTCTTCTTGAAGCTGCGCACGACGACGTTGGCCACGTCGGTGTCGACCCCGGGCAGGATCTTGGGGAGCCCCTCGAGGATCGTGACCTGGGCGCCGAGGTCGGCGAAGGTCGAGGCGAACTCGCAGCCGATGGCACCGCCGCCGATGACCGCCACCCGGGCGGGGACGTGGCGCAGGTCGAGGACCTCGTCGCTGGTGAGGATCGGGCCGCCGCGCTCGAAGCCGGGGATCAGGCGGGGCACCGAACCCGATGCCAGCAGCACGTGGTCGCCGGTGATCGAGGCGCTCGATCCGTCGGCCATCGCGACGCCGACGACACGACCGGCACCGAGGGAGCCGACCCCGTTGAAGACCTCGACCTTGCGGCCCTTGCACATGGCAGCGATGCCGCCGACCAGACCGTTGACGATCGACTGCTTGCGCTCCTGGGTGACCGCGAAGTCGACGCTCGGTGCACCGGCGTTGATGCCGAACTGCGCGGCGTGGTCGACGTGCCGCTTGACCGCGGCGGTCTCGAGGAAGGCCTTGGCGGGGATGCAGCCACGGTTCAGGCAGGTGCCACCGAGGGCGTCCTTCTCGATCAGGGCCACCTTCAGACCGGCTGACGCCCCGTAGAGGGCGGCCGAATAGCCGCCGGGGCCGCCGCCGATCACCACCAGGTCGAAGTGCTCACTCATCGCTGCCCCACCGTAGCGGGCCTGCGCGCGCCCGCGTCGGGGGTGGTGCCGGGAGGGCCCGCCGGGTTGCCGTCAGGCGGTGAGGTCCCAGCGGACCTGCTCGTCGCCGCGCTCGACGACCATCACCCGGGAGCTCCCGTCGGCGGCGGCGACGTCGAAGACGACGACGCAGGTGGTCGCGGCGACCGTCACGCCGGTGCACGCGGGGAGCCCGGCCGTCGAGGGTGCCGGGTCGTCGTCGGTGAGCCGCGGTGCCGGACGTCCCGAGGCCACGACGCGCAGGTCCTCGATGGCCTGCGGATCGTCGACCCCACCGATCTCGACCTCGACCGCCAGCCGGCCGGCCGCCTCGGTGACGGCGAGGACCGTGATCCCGAGATCGCCGACCTCGGCCGCCACGCCGATCGGGGTCGGGGGCTCCACGGCGTCGCGACCGGTCAGCTGCAGGAGCAGCACGGTCCCGGCGGCCAGGATCGCGATCCCGCACCCGAGGGCGAGCAGGAGCAACGTGCGGGTCTTCATCGCCGGTGGAGGATACGGCCGGCTCCGCGAGACACCCGGCTCGGCCACGGGGTACGGTGCGCACGTGCTCCGGTCCCCCCGACCCCGACGCAGCGTCGCCGCCCTTGCGGCCGGCCTCCTGCTGCTGTCGGCCTGCGGCGGGGACGCGGCCGAGGACGGCGCCAGCGGTGCCACGCCCGCTCCGGTCACCAGCGCACCGAGCGCCGGGACCGAGTCGGCCGATACCGCCGGCACGGCCGACACCGCCGAGGCAGGCAGCGAGACCTCCCCGGCCACCGACGCATCCTCCGACACGTCGGCGGCGACGAACCCGGCCACCGAGGGCGATGCCGACCCGGTGCCGGTCCCCGAGGCGCTGCAGTTCTCCTCGGCCCTCGTCGGCGGCGGCGAGCTCGACCTGGCGACGCTGGCCGGCCGACCGGTGCTGCTGTGGTTCTGGGCACCGTTTTGAAGCACCTGCAACAGCGAAGCCCCCTCGGTCGAGGAGGCAGCACAACGGTGGGCCGGTCAGGTCGAGGTGATCGGCGTGGCGTGGACCGGGTCGGAGGGCGACTTCCAGTCGTTCGTCGACCGCCATGGGCTGACGTTCCCGCAGCTGAGTGACGATGCCGGCGACGTCTACGACCGCTTCGGCATCCCGTACCAGCCGGCCTTCGCCGCGATCGCCGCGGACGGCACCACCGAGATCCTCCTCGGGGCGGCCGACGAGGTGATCCTCGACCAGCTCGTCGAGAGCGCGATCGGCTGACCACCGAGCGCTGCCACCTCGAGCCGGGCACCGTGACGCACCTGCACCGGTGACGCCGTACCCTGCGGACATGCGCATCGCCATCACCGGATCGTCAGGCCTCATCGGGACTGCGCTGCGGTCCCGACTCGTGAGCGAGGGTCACGAGGTGGTCCGGGTCGTCCGGCGGGCGGCGGGTGCCGGCGAGATCACCTGGGATCCCGACGGGTGCGTGCTCGCACCCGCCGACCTCGCGGGCATCGACGCGGTGGTGCACCTGGCCGGCGCCGGCATCGGCGATCACCGGTGGACCGACGCCTACAAGGCCGAGATCCGCGACAGCCGGACCCGCAGCACCAACCTGTTGAGCGAGGCCATCGCTGCGTGCGAGACCGGCCCGCGGATCCTGCTGTCGGGCTCGGCCATCGGCATCTACGGCCCGCGTGGCGACGAGGAGCTCGACGAGACCTCAGCACTCGGCGAGGGGTTCCTGGCCGACGTGTGCCGCGACTGGGAGGCCAGCACCGCGATGGCCGAGGCGGCCGGCGTACGGGTCGTGCACCTGCGCACGGGCATCGTGCTGTCGCCCGAGGGCGGCGCCCTCAAGAAGCAGCTCCCGCTGTTCAAGCTCGGCCTCGGCGGCCGCTTCGGCTCCGGCGCGCCGTGGCAGAGCTGGATCTCGATCGACGACGAGATCGGCGCGATCGTGCACCTGCTGCACAGCCAGGTCAGCGGCCCGGTCAACCTCACCGCGCCGGCACCCGTGACCGGCAAGGAGTTCGCGTCCACCCTGGGCACGGTCCTCAAGCGCCCGGCCGTCCTCCCGATCCCCGCCTTCGGGCCCAAGCTCCTGCTCGGCGGCGAGCTCGCCGACTCCCTGCTGTTCACCGGGCAGCGGGTGCTCCCGGGCGTGCTGCAGACCGACGGCTACGCGTTCGCGCACCCCACGCTCGAGGGCGCGCTGCGGGCCCTGCTGGGCCGATGACCTCGATGTCCTCCGGCGACCACCCGGTGGTCGTGGTCGGCGCCGGCCTCGCCGGCCTGGCCTGCGCGACGACGCTGCACGCCGCCGGGATCCCGGTGCGCGTGATGGAGGCCTCCGACGACGTCGGTGGCCGGGTGCGCACCGATGTGGTCGACGGGTTCCTCCTCGACCGCGGCTTCCAGGTGATGCTGACCGCATATCCCGAGCTGCACCGACAGTTCGACGTGGCCGCACTCGATCTGCGGGCCTTCGAGCCCGGGGCGCTGGTCTGGCGCGAGGGGCGCGGCACCGTGGTCTCCGACCCGCTGCGCGAACCACGTCGCGCCTGGTCCACCGCCACTGCGCCGATCGGGACGCTCGGCGACAAGCTCCGCATCGCCAAGCTGCGCCACGACGTGCGCCGGGTCCACCCCGCCGCGCTGCTGCGCGGGCGGGACGTCCCGACCCAGGAAGCCCTCCGGGATCGCGGCTTCTCCTCGGCGATCATCGAGCGCTTCTTCACCCCCCTCGTGGGCGGCATCCAGCTCGACCCCACGCTCGGGGCGTCCCGGCGCATGTTCGACGTGATCTTCCGGATGCTCGCCGACGGCGACGCCGCGGTGCCGGCCGCCGGAATGGGGGCGATCCCGGCGCAACTCGCCGCCCGACTGCCCGCTGGTACCGTGGAGCTGTCGGTGCGGGTCTCGGCGGTCGGGGATCGCTGGGTCGAGAGCAGCCGCGGCCGCGAACCGGCGCGCGCCGTGGTCGTGGCCTGCGAGGGTCCGGCAGCCGCGCACCTCCTCGGCCTGCCGCTCGTCGACTCCAAGTCGGTCGGCTGCGTCTGGTTCGCCGCCGAGGAGCCGCCGACCCGGGAGCGCCTGATCGTGCTCGACGGCACCGGCCGCGGGCCCGTGCTCAACGTCGCCGTCATGTCCAACGTCGCCCCCACCTACGCCCCCGTCGGACGGCACCTGATCGCCGCGGCGATGCCCGGCCACCTCACCGACGACCTCGACGAGCTCGCCC
>CAYRXQ010000241.1:0-4884 GCA_964428115.1 uncultured Ilumatobacteraceae bacterium | reverse complement strand
CGATCTGAAGAGGCTTCGCTTGGCAGACATGACCAGCCCCCGAGCCGTCATGACGGGGCTCGACGGGCTGGGTCTCTCACCATCCACGGATCACCCGCGGATCCCGCACCGTGTGCTCGTACGTCGCTGGGAGGCGGTACGCGACCAGGTGCTCGATCCCTACCTCGCCGCCTACCGCACCGTCTGAGAACTCGTGCACCCCTTTGGACCGAGTCGTCACCCGGCGCGCTGACCCATACGGGGCCGGCGACCCTACCGTGGCCGTGCTGACCCGGGATAGCGACACCAACTCCCCTGAACGGCATGCGGGCGGCTACCGCCCTCCCGCGATGGCCCACCGGCCGCGTGCGACCCGCTCAACACGGCCTCGCTTCTTCAGCGCCTGGAGGATCCCTCCGAGGCTGCGGGGCTCGTCGTCACGTCCCGCCTCGGCCAGCCGATCGTGGATCTGCTGCGGGGACAGCACGCCGCGGTCCTGTCGGAGCACCTCCACGACCGCGTCGGAGTACGTCAGCTCGGGCAGCGGTGTCGGATCCGGGTTGCCGGCACGCAACTCGCTGAGACGCAACCGCAACCCGAGTGCCACCGCGCGCTGCCGAGCGGCTTCCTCCTCGTACGGTGCGAGCTCGGCCTCGACCTGCTGGATGTGTTCGACCCGGGCGCTCATGGGCACGATCGCACCAGAACAAGAAGCATGGACCTTCATCTGGGCAAGGGCTGATCGTCGGCCAGCCATCGACCTCAGCCCGGTAGCCTCTTGGCGTCCTCGCTCGCAGTGCACCGTATGGACGCGATCCGCGGTAGTTCGCGCGGTGCTTCGCGCGGAGGTCCCGCCTTCGTGGGACCTCCGCGATAAGGGTCTGACCTGCGGGAACGGCTCCTACGGGGTCCTGCCGTATCGCACGATCTGGAACCGTGCGTGGCACGCGGTCGCGCGCAATCGACGGTCTCAATGCAACCGTTCGGATCCACAAGCGGCAGCCGGCCGTCAGCTCGGCCATCGTTTGCGTTCTGCCGGCAGCACCTCCGTGACCTCCAGGCGGTTTGCATCGGCAGGGTGGAATCCGGACGAGCCTCGACGCGGCCGGGACTACGCCGCAAGCATCGAACGCCACCACGGCCCTCGGCCACACCGACACCGTTGAACTGACACTCCCGACTCGTGCGGCACACGTCCCGCCAGGGGCGTCCAGGTGCGCGGGTTACCGTACGCCCGCCTGCTACCGAGATACGGGGAGTGGACATGGGTGAGCCACCGACACCACCGGATGGCGATCGTCCGGTCACGGTCAGCCGATTCCGGGTCGCGGCGATGGACTGCGCGGCCGAGGAGCAGCTGGTTCGCCTGGCGGTCGCGGACCTCGACGGAGTCGCCGGCGTCACCATCGACCTCGGCGCTCGCGAGGTCGCCATCGAGCACACGCTCGACACGGCGGAGGTCGACGCGGCCCTGCAGACCCTCGACCTGGGCACGACCCACCTCGAGGATGGCGGGGGAGGCACGGTCGCACCAGCGGGCGCGAGCGAGCGGCCGGCGCTGGTGCTCGCGCTGGTCATCAACGCCAGCTTCTTCGTCGGCGAGCTCACGGTTGGCCTGCTGAGCCGGTCGATGGGCCTGGTGGCTGACGCCCTCGACATGGGCGCGGATGCGTCCGTCTATGCGCTGAGCCTGCTGGCCGTCGGCACCGCCGCGGCGCGCAAGAAGCAGCTCGCACGGGCCAGCGGCTACGTCCAGTTCGGCCTGGCGGTCGCCGGCCTCGCCGAGGTGGTCCGCCGCTTCGTCACAACGGACACGGTGCCGGACACCACCCCGATGATCGTCGTCTCACTCCTTGCGCTCGTCGGCAACGTCGTCACCCTGGTGGCGCTGCACCGCGTCCGGACCGGCGAGGTGCACCTGGAAGCGAGCTGGATCTTCACCGCGACCGACATCAAGGTGAACGGTCTGGTCATCGTGGCGGCGATCGGTGTCGCGCTCACCGACTCCGCGGTCCCCGACCTGGTCGCCGGCGCGGTGATCTTCCTCGTCGTCGCGAACGGTGCCCGCCGCATCCTCCGGCTCAGCCGCTGATCGCCCTCGATCCGTCGGCGTCCGCGCGGCCGGCGCGGCCTGCGTGACCGCCGGGCGGTGGATCGATCGCCCGAGGGCTCAGGTCGACACCCACACGACCTCGGCGCCGAGGCGTTCGTACACTGCGGCCGCCCGCTCGTCCCGGGTGAGCAGCGTGACACCGTGGTGGCTCGCGGTCGCGGCGATGAGGGCGTCGTAGGTGGCGCCGCCGCTCGCGCGGGCGAGTACGAACCCGTCGATGGCATCGGCCACCTCGTCGCCGGCAAGTGCGAGCACGTTGGAGCTGTAGCTGCGCAGGGCGGCGCTCGCCTGGACGGGCGGAACGGTGTACGGCTGCGGGAGCCGCGTCAGGACGGCATACGTCTCGACGAGCACATGACCGATCGCTGCGTCGACCACTGCCGCCGCCTCGTGACAGGGCACGTGGAACTCGTGGCTGGCGAGCAACGCCGGGACGAGCACGCTGGTGTCGGCGGCGATCATCGTCGAATGGTGTCGAGCACCTCGCGCACGACCCGGTCGGACAGCGGTGGGAGGGGTTCGTCGGGGACGATCGTGGTGCGCCCGTCGCGGTCTTCGAGGCGCTTGCGCACGGTCGGTGGTGCGACCACGAGCACGCCGTCGACGAGCTGGATCTCGATCTCGCCGCCCTCGCCGAGCCCGATCGCTTCCCGTAGCGACTTCGGGATCACCACCCGACCGGCAGCATCCATGGTCGTCCGCATGGCAGAAGACTACCAGATCATCTGGTAGCCAGTTGCCGGTCAGCCGCTCGGGTCGATGGTGCCGAGAGCGTCGCCGGCGCTCGGCCGCGTGTGGTTTTCCCCGATGCGGCCGCGCCGCAGCCATTCGTACCGTCGGCCGCCATGGAGATCTTCGTGGTGGAGCGCTACCTGGTGGGCTGGACCACCGCCGACGTCGAGGCGTTGCTCGGCCGCATCGCCGAGCTGGCGGCGCACTTCACCGCCCACGGGGTGCGCTACGTGCGATCGGTGGTCGTGGCCGGTGACGAGACCTGCCTGTGCCTGTTCGAGGGCGCGGGCGCCGAGCCGATCCGCCTGGCGAACGAGGCGGCGGGGCTCCCGACGCACCGTGTCGTCCCGGCGGTGCTCACCTGCGTCGGTGAGGAGCGGCCGTGAGCGGCTCGGCCCGGCACCGGGCCCTCGTCATGATCCTCGCCGTCGCCGCGGTCGTACCGCTCGCCACGAGCGTGGGTGCGCCGCCTCCGGCCGAGGCGGCCGATCCGAGCGGTGCGTTCGAGACGGTCGAGTCGACGCGCGCGGGCAGCGACACGTCCGTCCTCGGCAAGGTGGTTGCCGACGGCCGGGGGACCTTTCATCACGTGGTGCGCGACAACTCGCCCGCCCAGTCCATCGTCTACCGGCGCAGTACCGACGGGGGCCGGACCTTCCAGGTCACCGGGCAGTTCACCGGCCACGACGGTGGCGCGACCGACCCCGATCTCGCCGTCGACGGCGATCACGTGGCAATCACGTTTCGCGGATCCTGGTGCGGCGCCGGGGGCTCCGTCTGCGACACCGCGCCGTATCTCGTGGACAGCATCGACGGAGGTCGCACCTGGCGCGGGCCGACGCTGCTCTACGAGGGCAGTGCCCTCGCCGTCGAGGTCGCCGTGGACGGTCCCCGGACGTGGGCGGCGTGGTCGACCTACAGCGGTCGGCCGCTCGAGCTGCGGGGCACGGTCGATGGTGGCGCCACGTTCTTCGCCCGGGAGGCCTACCTGGGGACGGCGCCGCGGCTCGCGGCGTCGGGCGGAACGATGGTCATGAGCTGGCTGGTGGATCCCGACACCGGCGGTTCGGCGGCCGTGACCGCAGCGACCACCTCGGTCGGTGACCCGATCGATCTCGGCCCCGGGTTCGGCGCCGTCGGCGTCGCCGCAGCGGTCGATGCGGCACACGTGCTCGGTGTGGTGGCCGGCGGCGGGTTGGCCGTCCGGACTGCCGACGAGCGTGATCCTGTGCTCGGCTTCGGTCCCGTGGTCCCGGTGTCGGGCCCGGGCGCGTTCAGCGGCGACCTCGCAGCCACCGCGGGCATCGTGGCCGTGTCGTGGATCGACACACGAAGTGGGTTCGCGCTCGTGTCGTCGAGCGCGGATCGCGGCCGGACCTTCTCGGCGCCGGTCCCGGCCGGTGTCGGTGAGAGCACCGAACTCGGGCTGGTCGTCGACCCCGATGACCGGCTGGTCGCCCGCTTCGACTGGCGCGTTCCCGACCGCTACGTCGACGGCCCCGACGAGGATCAGTGGCCCGAACCCGCCAATCCCTTCGACGATCCCGGTCTCGACGTGATCCTGGTCGACCGCATCGACCTCGAGGTGACCCTCGACGCGTGTGGGTCGAAGCCGTCGGCCGGCCGGGTGATCACCAGCTACTCCTGGACCGTCGACGGCGTGGTGCTCGACGACACGACCACCTGCACGGTGACCCATTCGATGCGCGACGGCGAACCGGTGGAGGTCGAGCTCGAGATCCTCGAGGACGGCGGCGCGACCGCCTCGGTCACGCAGACCGTCCTCCCCCAGGATCTGCTGGTGGTGTCGATCGGCGACTCGATCGCCTCCGGTGAGGGGACACCCCACCGTCCGGCGCTGCCTGCGTCGCTCACGCCGGAGGACTGGCAGCAGGACGCCTGCCACCGGTCGGCCACCGCCGGTCCGGCCCTCGCCGCAGCGGAGCTGGAGCGATCCGACCCGCGCACCTCGGTGACGTTCGTGCAGCTCGCCTGCTCGGGAGCGGCGATCATGGATGTCCCGGCCGCGCCCGGTGCACTCCCCACCGACGTGGACGATC
>CAYRXQ010000240.1:0-4914 GCA_964428115.1 uncultured Ilumatobacteraceae bacterium | reverse complement strand
ACGTGGACGTGCGTGTGGGGCACCTCGTAGCCCGCCAGGATCACCCCGACGCGCTCGCAGCCGAACGCCCGGCGCTGGGCGACGCCGATCACCCGCGTCACCTCGAACAGGTGGGCGGCGAGCTCGGGGGAGGCGTCGACCCAGTGGTCGACCTCCTCGATCGGCACGACCAGGGTGTGCCCGTGCGCCATCGGGTTGATGGACAGGAACGCGACGCACCGGTCGTCGCGCCAGACGAAGGTGCCCGGGATCTCGCCCTGGATGATGCGGGTGAAGATGGTGGTCATCGGGCACCCACCCTACGATCTGGCCATGACCGCACCGGTGCCGCCGCTCGCCGACGCCGACCGCGGCGACGGCGCGACACCCGCCGGCGAGGTCGATGCCATCTGGACCCTCCCCAACCTGATCACCCTGGTGCGCCTGCTGTGCCTGCCGGTCTTCCTCTACCTGCTGTTCGGGCTCGAGGAGCGGGCGGCGGCAGCCTGGCTGCTGGGGGCACTCGGGGCCAGCGACTGGGTCGACGGCTACCTCGCCCGACGCCTGGGGCAGGTCAGCGAGTTCGGCAAGAAGTTCGATCCGACCGTCGACCGCCTGCTCTTCATCGTGGGGCTCGGTGCGATCGTGATCGACGGGTCGGCACCGATCGTGATCAGCGTGCTGATCCTGGCGCGCGAGATC
The DNA here is from genome assembly GCA_964428115.1 of uncultured Ilumatobacteraceae bacterium. Taxonomy (GTDB): domain Bacteria; phylum Actinomycetota; class Acidimicrobiia; order Acidimicrobiales; family Ilumatobacteraceae; genus CAYRXQ01. The sequence continues at coordinate 4,233 of CAYRXQ010000240.1, read as the reverse complement.
GTGCTCGGCGCGGCGGTCGCGATCGCGACCCTCGTCTACGGCATGGAGCGCTTCGACGTGACGTTCCTGGGCAAGACGGCGACGTTCCTGCTGATGTTCGCGGTCCCCGGGTTCCTGATGGGAGCGAGCGAGATGCCGGGCGCCGAGTGGTTCCAGGTGGCCTCCTGGATCCTGGCCGTGCCCGGCGTCGTCCTGAGCTACGTGACCGCGTTCGCCTACGTGCCCAAGATCCGCGAGGGCATCCGCACGCACCGGGCCGGCCCGAGCTGAGCGATCGGGTCTGTCGTCGGGGTCGCTCGACCGGTACGGTTGGCCCCCATGGACGTGCCTGCCGACCTGCGCTATTCCACCGACCACGAATGGGTCCGCTCCAGCGACGACGGCACCCTGGTGCTCGGCATCACCGACTACGCCCAGGACGCCCTCGGTGACGTCGTCTACGTGCAGCTCCCCGAGGTCGGGGCGGTGGTCACCGCAGGATCCAGCCTCGGCGAGGTCGAGAGCACCAAGTCGGTCTCCGAGCTCTACGCCGCGGTGTCGGGCACGGTGGTCGAGGTCAACAAGGCGCTCGACGACGAGCCCGGGCTCGTCAACAGTGACCCCTACGGCGCCGGCTGGGTCTGCGTGATCCGACCCGAGGATGCCACCGCCATCGATGCACTGCTCGACGCCGACGCCTATCGCAGCAGCACCGAGGGCTGATCACGCTCCCATGTCGACCGTCTTCTGCAACCACTGCGGCCACCGCAACCCACCCGACAGCAACTTCTGCTCGAGCTGCGGATCGCCCCTCGACTCGCTCGACGATCGCACGATCTCGCTGCCGGCGGTCGACCCGCTCCAGGACGCCCCCGGCCCCGACGACGACGTGGTGGTGCCCGTCGGGCAGCTCGAGCGTGGCGTCGGCGTGCTCATCGTGCGGGCCGGTGCCCAGGCCGGTGACCGCTTCACGCTCTCGGGCGACCTCACCACCCTCGGACGCCATCCGCAGAGCGGCATCAGCCTCGACGACATCACCGTCTCGCGCCGCCACGCCGAGATCGAGCGCACCGACGAGGGCTACGTGGTCCGCGACGCCGGCTCGCTGAACGGCACGTACGTGAACCAGGAGCGCATCGATCGCACCACCCTGCACCACGGCGACGAGCTGCAGATCGGGAAGTTCCGTCTGGTGTTCTTCGAGCGGTCCGATGCCTGAGCTGCACGACACCGACGCGCTCTCGATCGGCGAGGTCCTCGGCCTGCTGCTCGAGGAGTTCCCCGACGTCACGATCTCGAAGATCCGCTTCCTCGAGAGCCAGGGTCTCATCGCCCCCGAGCGCACCGCATCGGGGTACCGCAAGTTCTACGAGGCCGACATCGAGCTGCTCCGGGTGATCCTGCGCGAGCAGCGACAGAACTACCTCCCGCTGCGGGTCATCAAGGACCGCCTCGACTCCGGGCAGATCGATCCCACCGGCGAGGTCGACCGGCCCGAGCTCCCCGAGGGCGCCACCTCGGTGAACGGCAACGGGCACGACCGCGATCACGACCCGCACGACGCCCACGATCCCCACGACCAGCTCCCGAACGGCCACGGCACCGCACATGGCGACGACCCGACCGACGGGCACGGGGCCGACGGCGAGGTGCCCGATGCGTCGGTCGCCTCCCATCCCGCAGGACGACGGCCGGTGGTGGCCCGCCGATCGGTCCGCGACCGGACCTCGTCGGTGGTCGACCTCGACCAGGCCCGTCCGGTGGGTGGCGACCCGTCGGCAGGCCCGACCCACGACCACACCCCGGTCGTCCCCCAGATGCTCCCCGGCGTGGTGCTCGATCGGGGCGAACTGCTCGCGATGACCGGCATCGAGGAGCGCGAGCTCGCCCAACTCGAGGAGTACGGGGTGGTCGCCGCGCGCGGGACCGGTGCCGACGCCCTCTACGACGAGGACGCGGTCACCATCGCGAAGATCGCCGCGAAGTTCCTCCGCCTCGGGGTGGACGCCCGCCACCTGCGCTCGTTTCGCACCTCGGCCGACCGCGAGGTCGGGCTCTACGAACAGCTCGTCACCCCGCGCCTGCGGCACCGCAACCCGGAGTCGCGCGCCCAGGCCGTGCGACAGGTCCAGGAGCTCGACGACCTCGGCGGCCGGTTGCGCAGCGCGATGACGCGATCGGCCCTGCGCCGCGTCGTCGAGGGCTGAGACCGGTCCACCCGGTCCGCCCGGGATCGACGCGCTCAGCGCGGCGGGATCACCCGACGGGCCTGCAGGCGCTCCACGAGCGCCACCAGTGCGTCCTCGGTGTCGATGCAGTCGTGGAACCCGGCCCGTCGCGCTGCGATCGTGCTGTTGAGGATCGCCGGTGGACGTGGCCCGGCCGAGCGATCGTCACCGTCGGGGTCGGGGCCGAGCGAGCCGAGCACGAAGTCGGCGTAGACCACCGAGTTGGCCCCTGCGAGCTCGGTGGTGGACGACGGGGCGTTCAGGCCGTGGCGCTCGACCACCGACGCCCACACCTCGTCGTGGGCCGGGAGCCATTCGGCGAGTCGGACCGGGGCGGGTGACCCCGCCTCCATCCCGAAGGCATCGGCCAGGGCGGGCCAGACCGCCGCCCACGAGAACACGTCGCCGTTCGTCAGGTTGAACGTGCCCCCCGACGCGGCCGGCGCCTCGGCCGCCCAGGCGAGCGCGGCGGCCACGATCTCGGCCGACACCATCTCGCGCACCGACCGCCAGCCGCGACCGGGGAACCGAAGCGGCTCGCCGAGCTCGCGCAGGATCGTCGCGTAGGCCGCCAGGGGCAGGAAGGGGTTCATGTTCACGCCCTCGGCGTCGCCGACCACCACGGTCGGACGGAACACCGTGAGCCCCCAGCGCGCCCCGGCGGTCTGCAGCCCGCGCAGGAGGTCCTCCTGCACGAAGTAGAAGTTCGGGTGCTCGCGACGCGGCTCGCGCTCGCGCAACGGGACCCGCACGGCGTCGAGCCCCACCGAGGGGTGGTGGAAGCCGTACGCCTTCGTGCCGTGCAGCAGGGAGACGTGGCGCAGCGTCGTGCTGCGGGCCGACAGCGGGACCACCAGGTTCGACAGCATCGCGCCGTTGCGCTCGATGAGTTCGGCGTCGAGCCACCCGGCGAAGAGCCCCGGACGCTCCTCGAGCGCGGCGTAGACCAGGTGGGTGGCGTCGGCCATCTCGTCGATGACGGCCTCGACCGAGGCCGGGTCGGTGAGGTCGACGGCCAGGTGCTGGACACCGGCCGGCAGGGGAGGGGTGCGCCGCGAGAGCCCGACCACCTCCCAGCCGTCGGCGGCGAACCGCTCGATCGCCGCTCGCCCCACGAGCCCCGAGGCCCCGACCACCACGACCTTGCCGGACATCGCCCCTCCTGTGGATCGCTGTGCCCGGTCGATCACGGACGCATCCGCCTGTGCCCCCGGGCGGCGAGACGGTACCATCGACCCCGTGATCCCCATGGAGCTCGTCGGCGTCCGGGTCGAGATCCCGGCCAACACGCCCATGCTGCTCCTGCGCGAGCAGGAGGGGCGTCACCGTCTCGTGCCGATCTACATCGGCAACCCCGAGGCCACCTCCATCCACTACGCCCTCGAGGGCGTGGTGCCGCCACGTCCGCTGACCCACGACCTGTTCGTGCAGGCCATCGAGGCCCTGGGGGCCCAGATCGTGCGCGTCGTGGTCACCGAGATGCGCGAGCACACGTTCTACGCCGAGCTGCACCTCAGCACGGCGAGCGGTCCGCTGGTCATCTCGGCTCGCCCCTCCGACGCGATCGCCCTCGCGGTCCGCAGCGGGGCACCCCTGTTCGCGGCCGACGAGCTCGTCGACGAGGTCGGCCAGGAGCCGGCGCCCGAGCCCGAGGAAGAGGCCGCGGAGATCATCGACGAGTTCCACGACTTCATCGAGAGCGTCAGCCCCGACGACTTCGCCAGCTGAACCGCACCGGCCCGCTCACGCGTGCCGTTGACCAGCCGCGCGCTGGGCCGTAGCATCGGCCGCTCACGTCGGCGTAATTCCACGCCTGTCGTGTCGCGCCGGGCCCGAGCCTGTGCGCCCAGGCCACGACGACTGCGACGAGGACGACACGATGACGACAGCGCACCCCGACCACCCGGCCGATCACGACCCGCTCCCGGCGGTCGAGGATGCCGCCGAGATCCCGGGCTACAGCGGCACCCACGCGGCGCGGATCGTCGGCATCACCTACCGCCAGCTCGACTACTGGGCCCGGACC
>CAYRXQ010000239.1:0-4939 GCA_964428115.1 uncultured Ilumatobacteraceae bacterium | reverse complement strand
AGAACTTCCCGGGCTTCCCCGAGGGGATCATGGGCCCCGAGCTGATGATGAACTTCCGCTCACAGGCCGAGCGCTTCGGGGCCGAGTTCCTCACCGAGAAGGTCACCGCGGTCGACTTCTCCGAGCGGCCCTTCCGCGTCATGGTCCGCGACACCGAGTACCGGGCCAACGCCGTCATCGTGAGCACCGGCGCCCGGTCGATCTGGCTCGGTCTCGAGTCCGAGCAGCGCCTCATCGGGCACGGGCTCTCGTCGTGCGCCACCTGTGACGGGTTCTTCTTCCGCGGCCACCACATCGCCGTGGTCGGCGGCGGCGACTCGGCCATCGAAGAGGCCACCTTCCTCACCAAGTTCGCCGACAAGGTCACGATCGTGCACCGGCGCGACGAGCTGCGGGCCAGCAAGATCATGCAGGACCGCGCCTTCGCGAACCCCAAGATCGAGTTCCTCTGGAACCACACCGTGGTCGACCTGCTCGGCGCCGACAAGCTCGAGGGGGCCGTGGTCCAAGACGTCCACAGCGGCGAGCGCTCCACGCTGCCGGTGACCGGGCTGTTCGTCGCCATCGGCCACAAGCCCAACACCGACCTGTTCACCGGCGTGCTCGACATGGAGGAGACCGGCTACCTCGTCACCCAGCCCGGCTCCACCTACACCAACGTCGAGGGGGTCTTCGCCTGCGGCGACGTCCAGGACCACACCTACCGTCAGGCGATCACCGCCGCCGGGTCCGGGTGCATGGCGGCGATCGACGCCGAGCGCTGGCTCGAGGCCAACGTCCACGCCGCGCCCGCCAGCGCCTGAGGCCGCCCGGTCGGCTGCCCGGCCCCGCCGGGGAATAGCCGACCGCCGAGGGCGGTTCTCCCCCCGTACACTTCGCCGAGTCCCACGAGAGGATCCGCTCACCATGGCCAAGGGCATCGTCAACCTGTCGACCTCCACCTTCGACGAGACCGTCGCCGGCTCGTCCACGCCCGTCGTCGTCGACTTCTGGGCCGAGTGGTGCGGGCCGTGCAAGATGATCGCCCCCGTGCTCGAGGAGCTCGCCGGCGAGCTGCAGGGCAAGGTCACGATCGGCAAGCTCAACGTCGATGATCATCCCGACATCGCGATGCGCTACCACGTCATGAGCATCCCCACGTTGCTGATCTTCGCCGACGGCGAGGTCAAGAAGCGCCTGATCGGGGCCAAGGGCAAGGGCGCCCTCCTGCAGGAGCTCGAAGAATTCCTCACCACCTCCCCCTGAGCCCCGGCCAGCGCGGCGAGCCCATCCGCGACCTCCAGCGTCGGCTGGCAGCCGCCGGGTTCCCGGCGCCGAGCGCCGAGGCCGGCCGCTTCTGCGACGACACCCGTGTCGCCGTCCAGGCCTTCCAGGCCTCGCGTGGCCTGCGCGCCAGCGGCACCTGCGACGAGCACACCTGGAACTCGCTCGTCGAGGCGACGTGGCGACTCGGTGAACGCCTGCTCGTGCTGACCGCGCCCAACCTGCGCGGTGACGACGTCGCCGAGCTGCAGTCGATGCTCGGCCGACTCGGCTTCGACTGCGGTCGTGTCGACGGGATCTTCGGGCCCGCCACGCTGCGCGCCGTGGAGGACTTCCAGCGCAACTGCGGGCTGCCCATCGACGGCATCTGCGGCGGCGCCACCATCCGTGCCCTCCAGCTGCTCAGCCGTCAGACGGGCACGGGCCCCGGCATCGCCGCGGTCCGCGAGCTCGAGTCGCTGACGGCAGGGGCTCGGACCCTGGACGACCTGCGGGTCGTGATCGGGCAGTTCGGCGGGTTGAGCGCCCTCACCCGCCAGATCACCCACGGGCTGCGGCACCGGGGCGCGATCGTGACCTCGACCGACGAGCCCGACGCGTCGGCCCAGGCCTCGGTGGCCAACCGGTACGCAGCCACCGTCTACGTGGGCTTCGAGGCCAGCACCGACGACCGTTCCACGATCTGGTACTACGCCGTGCCGGCCTTCGAGTCGGTGGGCGGGCGTTCCCTGGCCCAGCACGTCACCCGGGTCTTCGACGACCGGCTCCCCGCGCTCCCCGTGCGGATGGCCGGCGTCCGGTTGACCGTGCTGCGCGAGACCCGGATGCCCGCGATCGTGTGCACCCTCGGACCGATCCAGTCGGTGATCGATGCGATCCCCACGATCGCGTCCTCGGTGGTCGAGGGCTTGGCCGACTGGGCGGCGAGTCCGCTCGGCTCCGATGCCACGCCGCGACCGTCGACCCATGCCTGAGACGCCGGTTTCACCTGGTCGAGACCACATCGTCCCAGGTCAAAAGGTTATCCACAGGTTCGTCCCCATCCTGTGAGGTCCGTCGACCGTTGCCGCACGTTCATCCCCCGTTTTCTCCACCTCCTGTGGACAGTGACGGTGAAGTGCTGATCGAGGCAGGCCCTCAGACGTCGTCGCGATCGCCGATGATCCGGCGATAGATCCGCTCGAGGTCCTCCAGGTCGGCGAACTCGATCGTGACCTTGCCGCGCCGCGCGCCCATCTGGACCCCGACGCGGGTCTCGAGGTGGTGGGCGAGCAACTCCTCGAGCTCGAGCAGGCCGGGGGGACGGAGACGGGTGGCCGGGGTCAGGCCGGCGCCGTCGATCGGGGCGCGTCCACCGGGGGCCTCGGGGACGTCGGGCTCATCGACGACCGCCGGCAGTTCGCCGACGCCCGGTGACGGCAGCGCCGTGGTCCCGCGACGCACCGCCTCCTCCACACCGCGCACGCTCCACCCGTCCTCGGCCGCCAGGCGCGCCAGCTCGTCCTGGAGCGTGCGGTCGGGGGTACCGAGCAGGGCCCGGGCGTGTCCGGCGCTGATGCGTCCGTCGGCCAGCAGGTGCTGCACGGTCGGCGGCAACCCGAGCAGGCGGAGCGTGTTCGAGATCGCCGAGCGGCTCTTCCCCACCCGGGTGGCGACCTGTTCGTGGGTCAGCCCGAAGTCCTCGATGAGCTGCTGATAGGCGGCAGCCTCCTCGAGGGCTGTCAGGTCCTGTCGGTGCAGGTTCTCGACCAGCGCCTGTTCCACCGAGGCCTGGTCGTCACCGGTGCGGACGATCGCCGGGATCGTCGCCAGGCCGGCGCGCGTGGCAGCACGCCAGCGTCGCTCCCCCGCGATCAGCTCGAAGGTGGCGCCCGTGTCCTCGTCGCGCCGTCGGACCAGGATCGGCTGGAGCACGCCGATCTGGGCGATCGACGAGGACAGCTCGGCGAGCGACTCCTCGTCGAAGTACACGCGTGGCTGGTTGGGGTTGGGGACGATGTCAGCGATCGGCACATCGACGAACACCGACGAGCCGCCGGCCTCGTCGCCCGCCTCCGATCCCACCTCGCCGGGCGGGATGAGCGAGCTCAAGCCCTTACCGAGACCGCTGCGCCGAACCATCGTGCACCTCCTTGGCCACGTCGCGGTACGCGATGGCACCGTGGGAACGAGGATCGAACGTCGTGATCGGCTGCCCGAACGAGGGTGCCTCGGACAATCGGACGTTGCGGGGGACCACGGCTCGGACGACCTTCTCGCCGAAGTGCTCGCGGACCTCCTGCACGACCTGCCCGGACAGCTTGGTCCGGGCGTCGTACATCACGCAGACGATGGTCGACACCTCGAGCTCAGGGTTGATGTTCCGCCGGACCATGTCGACGTTGCGGAGCAACTGGCCGAGCCCCTCGAGCGCGTAGTACTCGCACTGGATGGGAACCAGCACCTCCCGGGCGGCCGCGAGTCCGTTCACCGTGAGCAGGCCCAGGGTCGGCGGGCAGTCGATCAAGACGTAGTCGTAGTCATCGAGGATCGGCTCGAGCGCCCGGCGCAACCGCATCTCACGACTGAAGGCCGGCACCAGCTCGATCTCGGCGCCGGCCAGGTCGAGACTCGCCGGCGCCACGAACAGGTTCTTGACGTCGGTCGGTTCGATGCAGTTCTCGAGGGGGACGTCGTGCATGAGCACGTGGTACATCGACACCTCGAGTCCACGGGTCTCGATCCCGAGGCCGGTGGACGCATTGCCCTGCGGGTCGAGGTCGATCACCAGCGTTCGCTGGCCCAGTTCGGCCAGTGACGCCCCGACGTTGATCGTGGTGGTGGTCTTGCCGACGCCGCCCTTCTGGTTGGCGATGGCGATGACCCGGGGGAGTGGACGGCCGGTGGACACCGGTTCGGACCCCGCTCCGGGATCGGTGGCGAGGGGATCGACATCCATGATGCCGACAGCCTGACTGGTCGAGTGTCCCCAGGTCAAGCACAGGGTGAGGGTTTCACGTGAAACACCCTGCGGGCGAACCGGCCCGAATGTGCCCCGGCGTCCCGAGGAGCTCCTCGGGATCGGCCCATCGAGTGTTCCACGTGAAACGTCCGGTCGTCAGCCGGTCCGGTGGAACACGGCGACCCGGCCGGCCGATCCCCGACGGAGACCGAGTTGGTCGATCACCTCGGGATCCCACCGATCCCCGGTCGGCGGCTCGCTCACGACGATCCTGCCCGAGGCATGGACGAGTGACGCTGCGGCCCGCAGGGTGAATCCTGGTGGTCCGAACCCACGTGCCGTCGCCACATCGAACGGGGCGAGGCCGCCCGCGGCGATCTCCCGCGCGACGGTGCTGACGTCAGCACAGCGGACTCGCACCCTGGGCCCCAGGAGCCCGGCGCGGTCGAGCCGAGCGACTGCGAGCTCCAGGAAGTCGGTGCGCTTGGCTCGGCGATCGATCAGCCAGAGCTCGGCGTCGGGACGGTCGACCGCGAGCACGAGTCCGGGTACCCCGCCGCCGCTCCCGAGGTCGACGATGCGCAACGCCTCCGTCGCCTCCGGCGGTGGGAGATCCTCGATCGCGGCCACGAACCAGCGCGCATGGTCGACGACCTCCTCGATCGGTCGGTCCCCCAACATGCCGACACGCTGCGCGTCGCGCAGCGTGTCGAGGAGAAGACTGGGTGTGTGGCG
>CAYRXQ010000238.1:0-4957 GCA_964428115.1 uncultured Ilumatobacteraceae bacterium | reverse complement strand
GGGCGAGCGACCTGCGATCGTGCGGGTGTTCGCACCGATCACCTGGTCTGCCCATTGGCGTTCGCCCGGTCCGGTGTAGGCCCAGCCGGCGAACGTGAACCCGGGGGTCGTCGCCGGGTTCGACGGGTACGAGAACCCGCGGTCGCCGGTGCTGCCGCGTTCACGCAGCACGCAGCCGGTGACGTTCCCGCTCGCCCGTTGGGCCTCGGTGCAGTCCTCGGGTCGGGTCGGTGTCCGCCACGGCTCGTTCGCTGCCGCGGCGGCGCTGCCTTCGCCGCTCGTCGCACCGTCACCGGTCGCACCCTGACCGCTTGCTGCGTCGACGGTGTCGTCGGCGTCGACGGCGTCGACGGCGAAGATGGCCTCGTCGAAGTCGTGCTCGTCGAACGCCGACTCGTCGAACACTGCAGCGTCGTCGGCCGGGTCGCCGGCGGTCGCCGGGTCCGTGGCGTCCGTGGCGTCCGTGGTGTCAGCGGTGGCGGCCGGTGTACCTGTCGTCGTCACACCGGTGGGGGCGAGGCCGGTGAGCGTGGTGAGGCTGAACGCCGCGGCGAGAAGGAGGTGCATCATGGTCGGATCCCTGCTGGGTGGTGAGTCGGCAGATCGCCACGCGCACAGTGCCCGCAAGGTCCTGTCGGTGCACGACGCTCCGTACCGCCGGCGCGTTCACCGTACCGAGCCGCTCTCGCTGCGCGGGTCGTGGAACCCACGGTTGATCAACTGGCAGTGAGATTCGTGCAACTGCACCAGAGCGTGCGAGGCACCGGTGCCGGTGCCGGTGCCGGTGACATTGCAGCGCTGATCGTGACCACAGATCGAGGCAGTCAGAGCAGCGGCAGCGAGGTTGGCGAGCGTCTGCTCCATCGTCGACCCGCTGTGGGAGAGTCGGGATCAGCCGGTGAGGCTTCGGCGACGAACGAGGATGGTGTCGATGTGGCTCATCACCTCGACGCCGTCCTGGTTCACCAACGAGAGGCGCGACCTCACCACACCACGGTCTGGCTTCGAGTCCGATACTCGCTTGTCGAGCCACTCCTGGCGGAGCTGGAGTGTGTCACCAGCGCGAACCGGAGCGTGAAAGCGCAGTTCGTCATAACCGAGGGCGGCAATGACGGCCAGGTCGGGCGTGTCATGCAGCAGTCGGGTCCTGATCGCCATGACGTACACCCCGGGAGCGGTGACCCCTCCCTCCCCGAACATCGCGTTGGCGACGGCGTCGTCGAGGTGAAACGGCTGAGGGTCCCAACGGCGAGCGAACTCGACCATTTCGTCCCGCTCGACCACGAACGTCGACCCCAATGCGACGTCACCTGGCTGGAGGTCCTCGAAGTACCGCACTGCTGCTCCTGATTCACCGACCCATCGAGGCCACACCGTGTCGATGACCCGTCCGGCAGTCCGGCTACTTGCCCTGCAGGTACGAGTAGATCGCTGGATTCAACGCGGCTGCGGCATCGAGCAGGGTCGGAGAAGGAGTGCCGAAGACCTCCACGTTCATGCCGCCCCCGAGTTCCATCAAGCGGGGGAGCAGTTCTCCCGTGGCAGCGATGTGTGCGAGCACCGCGTCGGAACTCGCGTAGGCCTCGCGCACCACGCACTCGCGTTGGTCGGCGCTCAGGAAGTAGTCGTACTGAAGATTCCCGGGCTCGCCTTTGGTGATCTCGAGCAACTCTGCTGCGACGGTCTTGAACTCATCGAGCTTGTCCGGTTCGATGTTCGGGAACCTCGCTGTCACCTGCAACTCGTCCATGTCGTCGGCTCCATTCTTGGCGGTCGGACGGAGCGTAGCCCCAGCATGGATGGGGTCTTGCCGGGTGCGCATCGCTCAGCGAGAACCGCAACGACGACCACATCTCAGAGGGGCTGATCGCCTCAGCGGAACAGGTGCTTGGCGATGACCATGCGCTGGATCTGGTTGGTGCCCTCGTAGATCTGGGTGATCTTGGCGTCGCGCATCATCTTCTCGACCGGGAACTCGGTGGTGTACCCATAGCCGCCGAAGAGCTGGACGGCGTCGGTGGTCACCTGCATCGCGACGTCGGAGGCGTAGCACTTGGCCATCGCCCCGATCATCGACAGCTCACCGTTCGGATCGTTCTCGTCGGCGATCGCGCAGGCCCGGTACACCATCCCGCGGGCGGCCTCGATCCGCATCGCGGCGTCGGCCACCATCCACTGCAGGCCCTGGTTGTCAGCGATCGGCCGACCGAAGGTGCGGCGCTCCTTCATGTAGGCGATGGCCTGGTCGAGTGCGCCCTGGGCGATGCCGACCGCCTGTGCACCGATGGTCGGCCGGCTGCGGTCGAGGGTGTGCATCGCGATCGCGAACCCCTGGCCGACCTCACCGAGGCGGTGCGTGTCGGGGACGCGGACCCCGTCGAGGCGGATCACGCCGGTCGGCGATGCCTTGATGCCGAGCTTGTGCTCGAGCTTCTCGACCTCGACCCCCCACTCGGCCTCGACGAGGAACGCCGTGATGCCGGTGTGGCGGTCGTTCGAGGTGCGCGCGAACACGGTGTACAGGTCGGAGATCCCGGCGTTGGTGATCCATACCTTGGAGCCCGAGATCACCCAGTGGTCGCCGTCGCGCTCGGCGCGGGTGGTCATCGACGCGACGTCGCTGCCGGCGTCGGCCTCGGACAGGCCGTAGCTCGCCTGCGAGGTGCCCGCGGCGATCCGTGGCAGGTAGGTCGACTTGAGCTCCTCGGAGCCGAAGTTGATCACCGGGAGCATGCCCAGCTTGGAGATCAGGAACATCAGGCTCGCCGAGGCGTCGACCCGCGACAGCTCCTCGGCCACGATCGCCTGGTCGACCAGCGTGGCGCCACTGCCGCCGTAGGCCTCGGGATACGACAGCGCGGTGAGCTCCATGCGCTGGAGCGCTTCGAAGCCGGCCCACGAGTAGGTGCTCGTCGCGTCAGCCTCGGCGGCGAGCGGTGCCAGCTCGGCCTCGGCGAACCGGCGGACCACGGCGCGGAACTCGCGCTGCTCGTCGGTGAGCGTGATGGGCTGGCTCATGGTGCCTCCGTCTCGGAACTACTTGGACGTTCAAGCATACGCCCGGGACGATGGCGGCGGTCAGCCTGCGGTGCCGGTCAGCTCCTGCCAACGAGCCGGGTACGCGGCGGCGACCTGCTGCGGGGTCATCCGCAGCGTCGAGTCGGGGACCAGATCGACGAGGCGACGCGCCTCGGCGTAGTGGTGCACCACGTTGCCGACGCCCTCGAACAGCTCGCCACGGCGGGCCACCAGCTCGGCCGGCGGTTGCTCGTCGAACCAGCCCCAGATGGTGAACGCGATGGTGAGATCGTGCACCACGGGCGCCCGGCTGAACAGCGAGGCGCGCGCCAGGGCGATGCCCAGGCAGCCGCGGACCGCGTCGTCGAGGTGCTCGCCGGCCTGCAGCCGGACCTTCGGCGTGAGCTGACGGGCGATCTTCAGCGCGAAGCCCTGATCGGGCCCCTGCGAGCCCAGCCGGGTGCCGCGTGGCTGGAGCCCGTCGAGGTCTCCGGGGCGCGTCGGCATCCACTGCTCGGGCACGTGATCGGGCGACGTGTAGGCCCACACCTGCTGGGCGGGTGCGACGGGGGCGAACTTGGGTGCTGCCATCGGTCCTCGTTCTACCCGACGCGGACCGGCGACGATGCGCCCGCCCGCAACAGGCCGTAGACGATGCTCTCCTCGAGCGCCCGCCACGAGGCCTCGATCACGTTCGGGCTCACCCCGATGGTGGTCCAGTCGCCCGCGCCGTCGGTGGCGGTGAGCAGCACGCGGGTGACGGCCCCGGTGGCCGATGCGCCGTCGAGGATGCGCACCTTGAAGTCGACCAGGTGGACGCGCTCGAGCGCCGGGTAGGCCCCGAGCACCGCGGCGCGCAGCGCAGTGTCGATGGCGTTGACCGGGCCGTTGCCCTCCGCGATCCGCACGTGGCGCTCGTCGCCCACCCACACCTTCACCGTGGCCTCGGTGGTGAACTGCCCGTCGGGCAGCTCGTCGGTGATGACGCGCATGCTCTCGACGCGGAAGTACTCCTGCTGCCACCCGGTGGCCCGTCGCATCAGCAGTTCGAGCGACGCGTCGGCCGCCTCGAAGTGGTAGCCCTCGTGCTCGAGGCGCTTGAGATCGTCGATCACCTGGTTGACGGCCGGGCCGTCCATGGTCAGACCGAGCTCCTCGGCCTTCATCTGGATCGTCGCCCGACCGGCCATCTCGCTCACCACGAACCGGGTGCCGTTGCCCACCGACTCGGGGTCGACGTGCTCGTAGGCGTCCTTGGCGCGAGCGATCGCACTGACGTGCAGGCCGGCCTTGTGCGCGAAGGCCGAGGAGCCGACATACGGGGCCTGGGGGTCGACCGCCCGGTTGAGGAGCTCGGCCACGTGGTGGCTCACGGCGGTGAGCCGCTCGATCCGGCCCTCGGGCAGGCAGCGGAACCCCTGCTTGAGCTGCAGGTTGGGGATGATCGTCGAGAGGTTGGCGTTGCCGGTCCGCTCGCCGAGCCCGTTGAGCGTGCCCTGGACGTGGCGGGCGCCGGCGCGAACGGCGGCCATCGAGTTGGCCACTGCACAGCCGGTGTCGTCGTGGCAGTGGATGCCGATCGTCGCGTCGGTGCCGACGTGGCGGCGCACGTCGGCCACGATCGCCTCGACCTCGTGGGGCAGCGACCCGCCGTTGGTGTCGCACAGCACGAGGTGCGTCGCACCCTTGACGAGGGAGGCCTCGATCGCCCGGAGCGAGAACTCGGGGTTGCGCTTGTAGCCGTCGAAGAAGTGCTCGAGGTCGACGAGCACCTGTCGACCATTGGCCACGAGGAACTCGACAGAGTCGGCGATCATCGCCTCGCCCTCGTCGAGGGTGGTCTGCAGCGCCTCGAGCACGTGGTAGTCCCAGCTCTTGGCCACGATGCACACCGCCGAGGTGTTGGCCTCGAGCAGGTTGCGCAAGGTGGTGTCGTCGT
>CAYRXQ010000237.1:0-5006 GCA_964428115.1 uncultured Ilumatobacteraceae bacterium | reverse complement strand
GATCTCGACCGCCGCAACATCTCGACCCATCGGGCGATGCTCGACCTCACCTGCCTGTTCGAGCTGTACGCGCTCGACCGTCCCGACCTCAAGGATCCGCCCTGGCCCCCGCTGACCGCTGGTCGGCTGGCCCATGCCGAGGAGACCGACCGGCCGATCGTGTCGGTGATCCGCGACCGGGCGATCCTGGTGCACCATCCGCACGAGAGCTTCGCCTCGAGCACCGAGGCGTTCATCGCGCAGGCCGCGGACGACCCGCGGGTGCAGAGCATCAAGATGACGCTGTACCGGGCCGGGGGCGACAGCCCGATCATCAAGAGCCTGATGCGTGCCGCCGAGCGCGGTGTCCAGGTGGCCGTGCTGGTCGAGATCAAGGCGCGCTTCGACGAGGAGCGCAACGTGCAGTGGGCCAAGCAGCTCGAGCGCTCCGGCGTCCACGTGGTGTACGGCATCGTCGGGCTCAAGACGCACTCCAAGGTGGTGCTGGTGGTGCGCGACGACGGCGACCAGCTGCGCCGCTACTGCCACATCGGCACCGGCAACTACAACTCCAAGACGGCGCGGACCTACGAGGACCTGGGCTTCTTCACCTGCGATCTCGACGTGGGCGCCGACGCGGCGCAGCTCTTCAACCACCTAACAGGCTACAGCCGCGACGAGCGCTACCGCACGCTGCTCGTGGCGCCACGCGACCTGCGCCGCCAGCTGCTGGATCTCATCGAGCGGGAGATGTCGTACGGCGAGCAGGGCCACATCGCACTCAAGTGCAACTCGATCGCGGATCGCCGGATGATCGAGGCGCTCTACGCCGCCAGCGCAGCGGGGGTGCGCATCGACATGGTGGTGCGCGGCATCTGCTGCCTGCGCGCCGGGGTGCCGGGGCTGTCGGAGAACATCCGGGTCCGCAGCGTGCTCGGCCGCTACCTCGAGCACAGTCGGATCTACCGCTTCGCTCACGGCGGCGAGCCCGGACCCGACGGGATCGAGGGTCCGATCCACCTGATCGGCTCGGCCGACCTGATGCCCCGCAACCTCGACCGTCGCGTCGAGGTGCTGGTGCCGATCGACCACCCGAAGCACCGCGAGTGGCTCGACACCGCGCTCGGCTTCCTCCTCGACGACGGCGTGGTCCACTGGGGCCTGCGTCCCGACGACCGCTGGGAGCGGAGCGGGCCGCTCGACCGGTTCGAGCCCGACGCCCAGGAGCTGATGTACCGCTACGTCGTCGATCGCCAGCTCGCCAACCGGCGCTGATCGAGCCGCGGCTCGACGCCGGTCCGACACTGCCGCGACACGTTGCGGCGGTCGGGGCCGAGGCGATCCGGGGGACGGTTCGGGGAACGGCCACCGCTCGTTCACCGCTCGTTCACCGAGCACGGGGTTTCACGTCATCTGGGGTCCGTACGGTGCCCCACGTGGAGCCCCCCGCTCCACGTCAGGACCGGCCGAGTGGCTGGTCCGTCGAGACACCTCCCGACGTGAACGGAGTTCCCAGCGTGAACATCTCTTCCAAGCGCCTCTTCGCCGGCGCGATCGCCGCCTCGCTCGTCTTCGCCGCCTGCGGCGACGACGACGAGGACACGACGCCCGCGACCGAGGCTCCTGCACCCACCGACGCCCCCGAGGCCACCGATGCCCCGGAGGCGACCGACGCCCCCGAGGCCACCGACGCCCCCGAGGCCACCGACGCCCCCGAGGCCACCGATGCACCCGCCGGCGATCTCTCCGGCAGCATCAACATCACCGGGTCGTCGACGGTGGAGCCCATCTCCATCGCGGCGGGCAACGCCTTCGCCGATGCCAACCCCGGTGTGGCCGTGGCCGTGGCCGGCCCCGGCACCGGTGACGGGTTCGCCCAGTTCTGCAACGGTGAGGCCGACATCTCGGACGCGTCCCGTGCGATCAAGGCCGAGGAGGCCGAGACCTGCGCGGCGAACGGCATCGAGTTCATCGAGCTCACCGTCGCCGTCGACGGCCTCTCGCCGATCACCTCGGTCGAGAACACCGCCGTCGAGTGCCTGAGCTTTGTCGACCTCTACGCCCTGCTCGGCCCCGATGCCACCGGCATCAACAACTGGGCCGACGCCACGGCGGCCGCCGACGAGATCGCCGCCACGGTGACCGATCTCGGCGCCGTGCACACCCCCTACCCGGATGCGCCGCTCACGGTGACCGCCCCCGGTGAGGAGTCGGGCACCTTCGACTCGTTCGTCGAGCTGGTCATCGAGGAGGTCGGCGACGCCCTGGGTGCCGAGGACCCCAACGTCCGCCCCGACTACACCGCCAGCCCCAACGACAACGTGATCATCGAGGGCATCGCCGCCAACCCGACCTCGCTCGGCTGGGTGGGCTTCGCGTTCGTCGAGGAGAACCTCGACACCGTCAAGCCGCTCCAGATCGACGGTGGCGACGGCTGCATCGAGCCGACCCCCGAGACCATCGCCAGCGGTGAGTTCCCGATCGCCCGGCCGCTGTTCATCTACGTCAGCGTCCCGGCGCTCGAGTCGAACTCGGTGCTCGCCCCGTTCGTCGACTTCTACGTCAACGAGGCCATCACCACCCTCGTCGGCGCCGGTGACGGCCAGGTGCCGTACGTGCCGCTGAACGACGAGAAGGTGGCCGAGGTCCAGGGCGTCTGGGCGGCCCGGGAGACCGGCACCCGCGAGGGCTGACCGATCCATCCGTGCGTGATGGTGGCCGGGGACCCAGGTCCCCGGCCACCATTACGATCCGACCCATGCAGGAGAACCACCCATGGCCGTGAGCGCAGACCGCCCCCCGCTCGTGCTCCGCACCGATCCCAGGCGTCGCCGGACCGACCGCACGGCCGCCTGGATCTTCAAGCTCGCGGCGATCTCGACCTTCGTGGTCACCGTCCTGATCATCGGCACGCTCGCCGTCGACGCGTGGGCGTTCATCCGTGATCTGGCACGCTCCGACGAGGGCCTCGCCTCGCTCAACACGATCGGCTGGTTCCCCCGGCGTGCGATGTTCGACATCAGCACCCTGGTGGTCGGCACGTTCATCGTGACTGGGATCGCCATGCTGGTCGCCGTGCCGCTCGGGCTCGGCGCCGCGGTCTACCTCTCGGAGTACGCCCGACCCAAGGTCCGCCGGGTGGTCAAGCCGGTGCTCGAGGTGCTGGCCGGCGTGCCGAGCGTGGTGATCGGGTACTTCGCCATCTCGTTCATCAACCCGACGATCGTGGTCAACCTGTTCGACCGGGCCGACAAGGCCTTCACCCTGGCCGCCGCCGGCATCGGTGTGGGGATCCTGACCATTCCGATCATCGCCTCGGTCGCCGAGGACGCCCTGCGGGCCGTGCCGATGGCGCTGCGTGAGGCGTCGGCCGGCCTCGGCGGCAAGCGCTCGCAGACCACCTTCCGGGTGGTGTTCCCCGCTGCGGTCTCCGGCATCGTGGCCGCTCTCATCCTCGGCATCTCGCGTGCCGTCGGCGAGACCATGGTCGTCGCCATCGCCGCGGGTGCCACCGGCGGTGGCCTGTTCAGCACCGACCCGCTCAAGCCCGGCCAGACCATGACCGCCGCGATGGCGGCCCTCGGCTTCGGCAGCGACCAGGTGGCCGGCGCGAACCTCGCCTTCCAGAGCCTGTTCTTCGTCGGGCTCCTGCTGTTCTTCATGACCCTGATCCTCAACTCCCTGAGCGACCGGCTCGTCAACAAGGTCCGCGAGGTCTACTGATGGCGTTCTCCACCCCCGCCACCGCCGGCGCCGCCCCGGCCCGGTCCCTCACCGAGGGGCTCACCCGCAAGGGCCTCGACATCCGCAGTCGGGCGATCGAGGCGACCCTGATCGGCGCCCTGGGCCTGTCGATCCTCATCCTCACCGTGCTGATCGTCGACGTGGTCCGTCGCAGCCTTCCGATCTGGACCGAGCGCCCCGGCGACTTCCTCACCGCACCGCTCAACTCGGCGAACGCCGCCCAGGCCGGCGTCGCCCAGGGCATCCGCGGCACGCTGCTGCTCGCGCTCGTGGTGATCGTGGTGGCGTTCCCGCTCGGGATCGCCTGTGCGGTCTACCTCGAGGAGTACAAGAGCACCTCGCGATTCGCCCGTTGGACGCGGATCAACGTCCGCAACCTGGCCGGGGTTCCCTCCATCGTCTACGGGCTCCTCGGCCTCGCGGTGTTCGTCCAAGCGATGAGCGGCATCACCGGTGGCAAGACGATCCTGGCCGGTGGACTGGCGCTCTCGGCGCTGGTGCTGCCGATCGTGATCATCACCACCTCCGAGGCCCTGCGCGCCGTGCCCCGCAGCATCCGAGAGGGTGCCCTCGGCGTCGGGGCCACCCAGTGGGAGACGGTCCGCACGCACGTCCTGCCGGCAGCGAGCCCGGGGATCCTCACCGGGACGGTGCTGTCGCTGGCCCGGGCCCTCGGCGAGGCCGCCCCGTTGTTGCTCGTGGGCGCGGCCACCGGCCTGCTGCGCACCGGCGACCAGAGCTTCGTCGAGCAGCTCCGCGGCCCGTTCACCGCCATGCCCGTCATCATCTTCCAGTACGCACGCCAACCCGGTGACGCGTTCCGCGAGGCGACGGCCGCGGCCTCGGTGGTGCTGCTCGTGCTCGTCCTGGCCATGAACGCCTTCGCCATCTGGCTCCGCAACCGCTATGACCGAAAGTGGTGACCCCATGAACCGACTGACCGAGTCGGCCGTCCGCAGCACCCTCCCCGCTGCCAGCGTCGGCCATGATGGCGAGGTGAGCGCCAACACCGTCTTCGACGTCCGCGACCTCGACGTGTACTACGGCGAGTTCCGGGCGGTGCGCAACGTCTCGATGGAGATCCGCGAGCACGAGATCACGGCCTTCATCGGGCCCTCGGGCTGCGGCAAGTCGACGGTGCTGCGGTGCTTCGACCGCATGAACGACCTGATCGAGATCGCCCGGGTCGACGGCACGATCCTCTACCACGGCATCGACCTCTACGGGCCCGACGTCGACCCCGTCGAGGTCCGTCGCCGGGTCGGCATGGTCTTCCAGAAGCC
>CAYRXQ010000236.1:0-5015 GCA_964428115.1 uncultured Ilumatobacteraceae bacterium | reverse complement strand
CAGCCCGCACGACCACCCCGACACGAGCCGCCGCGGTGGATGCGTCCAGTCCTGATCCGTCCGGTCCGGCGACGGCCGGGTCGGTGGGATGCCGTCGTTCGGCCGATCGCCGTGCGTCGGCCTGCAGGTCGACGAGGACGCGGGCGACGACGTCGGCGGCGCCGTCCCAGGTGAACCCGGGATCGGGCGCCCGCTGCAGCGTCACCGCGAACGTCGGGTCGGTGAGCGCCCGACGCAACACATCGGTCACCACCGGCAGGTCGTAGGGGTTGAACCGCGCCGCTGGCTCGGGCATCACCTCGGGCAGCGACGAGGCGTCGCCGCAGATCACCCGCGCCCCGCACCGCCGGGCCTCGGCCACCGGCAACCCGAACCCCTCGTAGAAGCTCGGGAACATGACCAACTCGGTGCTCTGGTAGAGCGCCACGAGCTCGTCGTCGGTGACGTACCCCGTGCTCAGCACCTCGCCGAGGACGCCGGCCTCGGCGCACACCTGGTCGAGGTGCCGTTGCTGTTCGGGGTGGATCTTGCAGGCCAGCACCAACTGGTGGCGACGGCGCAGCTCGGGCTCGAGCCCTGCATAGGCCCGGACGGCGCCGATCCAGTTCTTGCGCCAGTCCATCGCGGCGGGCACGAGCACGTAGCGGGCCCGCAATCCCGGGACGGCCGCGCAGAGCATCGCCATGCGGTCGGCCAGCGACGTGTCGGGTGGCCGGAAGCGTTCACCGACACCCGCGCCGGCCACGTGGGTGCGGTGGAGCGGGTAGCCGAGCATCGTGTGCACGTCGACCGCCGCCGAGCGCGAGTCGGTGATCACGGCATCCGCGCTCTGGATGAGGCCGAGGCGTGCCTGGTAGCGGGCCCGAGCCGCAGCATCGGGCAGGTACGCGGTGGGGAACCGGAGCGGGATCAGGTCGTAGCAGGTGACTGCGATCCGGTGGGGCCGCAGCGGCGGCAACAGCTCCTCGAGGGGCCAGCGCTCGAACGGCGAGCCGATGTGCAGGACGTCGACCTCGTCGTCGGCGACCTCGGTGAAGCTACGCAGCTTGCTGGCGGGCACCAGGGTGTGGAGTCGTTTGGCGAAGGGCGCCGCCGGGTTCCACAGGTAGGCGTCGACCACATGCGGGTGTCGCCGCTCGAGCGAGGCCGTCACCTCGGCCACGTACCGGGCGATGCCGCGCTCCGCGTTGTGGACGCTCTGGACGGCCTGGAGGTCGACGACGATCACGGTGCGACGACCACGGCGTCAGCGGTGCGGCTCGGGCGCGGCCGCGAGGCCGTCGGCCACGACCCGGGTGAGCTGCTGGACCACCGACCGGAGCTCCTCGATCTCGGTGGTGAGCTCGTCCACCCGCTCGCGCAGGTCACCGATCATGCGGGCCTGGTGGATGCTGGTCTCGGCGACCACGTTGCCGACCTCGAGGACCGCCTCGTCGCTCACCCTGCTGACGGGGTGGGTCGCCGCGGCGGCACGGATCTCGGCCTTGGTCATCTCGAAGTGACCGTTGAAGTAGGCGCGCACCGGGTGGCTGACGAGCTTGGCCGCCCGCCGCACGACATGGAGCACCGCGGCGACGAGACGGCCCGGGAGCGAGGTCGGCGCGGGCATCGAGGGCGGCGAGTGTGTCGAGGGTGCGGGGGTCGGTGCGTCGGTCTCGGTCATGGGGTCACCCGGCAGCCGACGACGAGCCGACGGTGGCCGGCGGATCGGCGGGAGGGAGCGGCTCGTCGGAGTGTACCGAGCGGCCCTCGAGCGCTCGGGCGCGTGCATGGATCCGCCGGCGGGCGACCTCGATCCGTGCGGCGAGCAGCCGACCGAAGTCGGCCGGTTCCGACTGGTGTTGCATCCGGCGACGTCCGGCCTCGGCCAGCGCATCGCCGACGTCGGGCTCGGCGACGAGCAGCTGCATCCAGCCGGCCGCCTGGATCACCGAGGGTTCGGCCCACTCGGCGTCGTCGGGGTACGCACCGCCGCCGTCGCGCACCGGGACGAGCTCGACGTCGACGAGGGCCGCGCAGGTGTCGTCGACCACGTCGAGGCTGCCCGACCAGCGGCTCGCCAGCACCGGCGTCCCGAGCCACAGCGCGTCCGCGAGCTGCAGGCCGAGCCCCTCGCCGCGGTGCAGCGACACCAGCACGTCGACCTGCCCGACGAGGGCCGTCTGACGGTCGTGGGGCAGGTGCTCGTCCCACACCACGATGCCGGGGTGACGGGCCGCGACCTCGAGGAGCCGCACGTGTGCCTCGGGCACCTGGTCGCCGTTGATCGTCTTCACGAGCAGCTGCACCGGACGGCGATCGCCGGCATCGTCGCCACCGGTGCCACCGTCCACGGCATGACCGTTGTCCAGGCTCACGTTCGTGCGCCGGTCACCGAAGGCCAGCAGGAAGGCTTCGATCGCGCCCATGGGGTTCTTGCGCTCCACCACGCTCAGGTGGTCGAAGGTCACGAGGAAGACGAACGCATCGGTGCGGAGACCGTGCTCGGCCCAGCCCAGGGCATCCCGGTCGTCCACGGCCGGTGTGGGGCGCGGGAGGTGGACCGGGACGAGCTCGGCCGGGACGGCGTCGTGGGGCGGCGCAGCGAGCGCGCGGACGTGCGCGTCGTACACGAACCGCGTCGGCGCCCAGACCTCGTCGACCAGGTCGACGGCCGCCAGGTGCGAGGGCGGCACGGTGGCGAGCTCCCAGAACCAGTAGCCGACCACCACGTCGGATCCGGCCAGCAGCGCCGGATGGGTCGCCGCGACCCCCGGCAGTTCGAGCGCGGTGACGACCAGGATCGTCGTGTCGTAGCGCGGCGACTCGGGCGCCACGTCGGCATCGCGTCGCGTCGGGCTGGCGGTGGCCACCACGTCGATCGCCTCCACCGCCACGCCGGCATCCAGCAGGCAGCGGTGCAGGATGCGTGCCACCTCGCCCAGGCCACTGCTCGCATGGTGGTAGCCGACCAGGTTCACCCCGCGTCGCGTCGCCCCGGGGGCACGCGTCGACCACAGGACCGAGCCGAGCACCAGGAGCAACCCCACCAGGTGCGCTGCCAGGATCACCCAGACCGGCACGGGCCAGGTGTCGGGATCCCAGTCGCCTGGCCACATCGACCCCTCGGGTCCGGCACCCCAGGTCCGCAGTGCCTGCGCGGCGGCGAGCGCGATCACGACCGCCCAGCCGACCAGCACCACGGTCCACAGGCGCGGGTCGACGCGCGGCGGTCGCTCGCCGGATGGGACATCGGCGCGCCGCAGCACTGGCCGCGGCCAGACCAGCGGGACCTCGACCTCCGCGAGCACGAGCACGGCGACCACCAGGAGCGCCTCGATCGGCCGCGGGGTGAGGAGGAACAGCGAGACGGCCAGCCCGAACACCACGGCGACCCGGCGGCGGCCGGCCAGAGCGACCGGTGCGGCGATCACCCCGACCACGATCCACCAGCCGAACACCGCGACGAGCGGCGCCTCGACCAGGCCCGGCACGAACCCGCCGACCGTGGTCGTGAGTCGCGACCCGACCGAGGACCAGCCGCCCGAGGTGGCGAACGAGCCGACCTCGCCGCGCACCACCGCCAGCGCCAGTGCGGCGGCCGTCACGACCACCAGGGCCACCCGCTCCACCCGCTGAAGGTGGCGCCATCGGTCGACGGGCGACCGGTCGGTGACCGCGATCACGAGCACGGCGGTCACCGGCGCGAGGACCAGGCCGTCGATCGAGGTGAACGCCATCGTCGACCAGCCGAGGAGTACGGCGGCGGGTGCCGCCCGACCAGCCCGACCGGCGAGGCCGACCCGATCGGCGATCAGTCCGGCCCACAGGACCATCGCGCCGCCGGCCACGATCCCGGCCGGATCCCCGATCCCCACGAGGAACAGCACCACCGGAGTGCACGCGGCGAGCGCAGTGACCACCGCAGGTCGGGTCGCCCGGTCGGTTCGGCGCGCAACGGTGTTGAGGGCCACCCAGATCGCGCCGACCCCCACGAGCAGGGCCAGCAGTCGCTCGGCGCGGTCGTCGATCGGGGTACCCGCGAGCTGCGCGCCGGCCAGGAGCAGCAGACCGGTGGCGAGGGTCAGGCCCACTGCTTCCTCCCGTCGGGGCCCACGGTGTACGGGGGTGCGCCGGAGTGGCCCGGGAGCTCGAGCCAGTCGGAGCGCCGCGGGGTCAGGAGCGGGTGGTAGTAGGGGTCGTCGAGCATCTGGTCGTGCCACCGGGCGTCGAGCGTGCGGAACTCGTCCATCGTGGCCGTGCCGTCGCGGGAGCGGCTCTCGAAGTGGTACCAGGAGGCGTACGGCGTCCAGACGATCCGACGCCCGGTCGCCCGCACCCGCAGCGAGAAGTCGACGTCGTTGAAGTTCACCGGCAGGTCCTCCCAGAACCCGCCGACCTCGTCGAACACCTCCCGGGTCACCATCGCAGCGGCTGCCGTGACCCCGCTGCATTCGCGCTCCACGGCGAGCACGCGACCCGGACCGGGGTGGTCGCCGGGCCACCCGAAGCAGGCGTGCATCCGTTCGTGGTGGTACACGTGCCCGCCGTGCTGCAGGGTGCCGTCGGCGAAGAGCAGCTTCGCCCCGGCCATCCCCACGCCGGGTGACTGGACCAGCCCGAGCAGCACCTCCACCGAATCGGGCTCGATCAGCTCGGTGTCGTCGTTGAGCAGCAGCAGCACCGGACCGTGCGACTGCGCCACGCCGAGGTTGATCTTGGCCGAGAAGTTGAACGGGGCGTCGAAGGGCACGAGCACCAGTCGCTCACCGGCGACGCGCTCGAGGATCCGGAGCACCTCGGGCGGGGTGTCGGCATCGTGGACCACCACGAACTCGAGGTGCTGGTGGCTGGATCGCTCGATCAGGCTGCGCACGGCATCGACCACGAAGGTCCGCCGGCACCCCCAGATCGTGCCGCTCGTACCACGGGTCGGGATGATCACACTCACCAGCGGATCGTCCGCCACGTGCCGCCGCACCCGGTACGTGCCGTCGAAGGGGCCGAGCTCCACCGTGGCCCGCTCACCGATCCGG
>CAYRXQ010000235.1:0-5032 GCA_964428115.1 uncultured Ilumatobacteraceae bacterium | reverse complement strand
GACCGGTGAGCCATGACCGAGGGCGCGCAATTCACCCATGCACATATGGTCCGCTTGGTGCGTGCGCCAACTGCGCCAACCGAGCGCGTCTGGCAGACGCTGACCGACACGAGGCGCCTGCCCGGCTGGTACGGCGCCGGGACCGCCTTCGAGACCTACGCCGGCGACGACCCCGAACGCCGCGCGCTGCTGGCCGAGATGTACCGGAGCTGGCCCTTCTTCCGCGCTGCGGTCGACAACATGGGCATGGTGCTCGCCAAGGCCGATCTCGGCATCGCCCAGCGCTACGCCGATGCGCTGGTCGCCGACGTCGAACGACGCGAGCGGATCATGGGCCGCATCGTGGCCGAGCATCGCCGGACCCGCGCGTGGCATGCGGTCTGCACGGGCCACGCAGACCTGCTCGCCGACAACCCGATGCTGGCCCGCAGCATCGGGAATCGGTTTCCCTACCTCGACCCGCTGCACGTCATGCAGGTCGACCTGCTCGCCCGGTTCCGGGCGGGGGATCGGGACGAGCTCGTCGAGCGCGGCATCCAGCTGACGATCAATGCGATCGCGACCGGCCTGCGCAACAGCGGCTGAGGCCGAGCCTGACCGGGTCCGGGCCGACCAGATCAGCGCCCGAAAACGGGACGAGGGGCCGGCGGACCGGCCCCTCGACTCGAGTTCTGGTTGTCGGATTCAGCCTTCGCCGAGGCCGAGCAACTCGAAGATCTCCACCCGCTGTTCTTCGAACTCCTCGTCGGAGATCGTGCCGTTCGACCGGCCTTCGTTCAGCAGGCGGAACCGCTCGAGCAGCTCCTCCTCGGACGGGCCTTCGGCGGTGTCGTCACCGCCGTCTTCCCGGGAGTGTCGGCGGGCTCGCTTGGCGGCCGCCTTCTCCTTCTTGGCGCGTTCCCGTTGCCGTTTGTTGAACGACTGTGGGCTGGACGCCAACTCAGAGCGCCCGGACGTTGACCGCTTCGGGGCCCTTTCGCCCTGGTGCGATCTCGAACTCGACGTTCTGTCCGTCGAGCAGCGTGCGCCGTCCGGTGCCTTCGATGTTCGAGAAGTGCACGAACACATCGTCACCATCAGGGCGGCTGATGAAACCGAAGCCCTTCTCGTCGTTGAAGAACTTCACGGTACCTGTAGCCATTTTCGTTTCACTCCGTTGCAATTCGTCGAGTTCCCTGATGGATCACGACAGTGCCCCACACGCTACTGGACGCCGGGTCGGTCACCTCGTGATGGCCGCACAATCGCGCAGGACCGTCACGAAGCGATCACCGGGGCGACGGCGGTCGCATCGTGGGCCGCAGCGCCGATCGCAGCACCGATCGACAGCACCACCGCACCGTGTCGGGGCAGCTCGATCAGCCGGTCGCCCCCGGCACCGACGAGCTGCACCGGGCGGCCCGACAGCAGGTCGACCGCCGTGGCGTCGTGATCGACCGACTCGGCTCGGGGCACGGTCACGGCCGCCGTGGTCGGGGCGTCGCTCAGGTTCACCGCCACCAGGTGACACCGCTGCTCGTCCTCCCACGCCCAGGCCACCACCGGCGAGACCCCGTCGCCGTGGGGGCTGCGGACCTCGAGCAACGACCAGGCGCCCCGACGCAGCCCACCGTGCAGGAGCCCGAGCACGCGATCGACGAAGGCGCGCAGCTCGGCGTCGATCGGCTCGTTCGGGCGTCGCCCGAGGGTGACCGGGACCCGCACACGTCGGCCCTCGGGTCCACCTTCGTGGACGAGCGCGATGCCGGGCAGGGTGAGCACGGCGACCAGCGCCGCCCGGTGCGCGGCCGGGTCGAGCACCGCAGCCGCACGGAGCTCGTCGTGGTTCTCGACGAACCGGATGCAGCGCTGCTGCCACGCGGGATCGGCGCGCAGGTGCGCGACGACCTCGGCGGGCGGTGCGCCGTGGACGAGGCGGTCGGCCAGCCGCTTGTCGTAGCAGGCGTCGAAGCCCTGGTCGACCAGTGCGGCTTCGAGGTCCCAGTAGGCCTCGGCCCATACGGCGAAGTCGGGGTGCGCGGCGCGGACCGGTGCGAGCACCGTCGGCCAGAAGCCGCGGCCACCGTCGGGCGAGGGTCCCCCGGTGGCACGTTCGCCCCACGTCCGCCAGAACACGTCGTCGAGCACGAGCATCGCCATGTCGCACCGGATCCCGTCGCACCGCGACGCGAGCCCGGCGATCACGGCGGTCATCGCAGCGCGCAGCCCCGGATGCGAGGCGTCGAGCTGCAGCACCTCGGGCCACGCCGGGAAGTACGGGTCGCGGCCGCGGGCGAACACCCGGTCGCCGAGGCCGAGGAAGTACTCGGGGTCGCGGGCGAGGTCCTCGGCGGTGCCGCCGATGAAGTACTCGGGGTGCTCCACGACCCACCGGTGGTCGGGCGCGACGTGGTTCGGCACCAGGTCGAGCACCAGCCGCACCCCGCGGGCGGCCAGCTCGCTGCGTGCCAGGGCGAGCCCGGCCTCGCCGCCGAGCGCCGGATCCACCACGTAGTCGCGGATGCAGTACGCCGAGCCCACCACGTCGGCGTCGACCAGGTCGGGCAGGGTCGCCTCGTGGGCGGCGCGCATCGCCGGATGTGCCCGGGCGATCGCCGCGCCCATCGGGCTGCGCTCCCAGACGCCCATCAGCCAGACGGCGTCGATGCCGGGGCGGGCGACGTCGTCCCACACCTCGGCGGGTACGTCGGCCAGCGTCACGGGGCGGTCGAGTGCGGCCGAGAGCTCGGTCACCCAGACCCAGGTGAAGATCTCGTGCACGACCGGGTGCGCCGGCCAGGCGGTCACGTCGCCTCGCCCGCGGGTTCCCCGGTCGCCGGATCGTCGGGGTGGTACGGCCAGGCCAGCGGCCGACCTCCCTCCCGCAGCACCGTCTCGCTGTCGAGGTGGCCGAACAGCTGGATCAACCGGGCCACGATGCCCGTCCAGCCCGTCTGATGGGATGCCCCGAGCCCGGCTCCGTCGTCACCGTGGAAGTACTCGTAGAACAGCACGAGATCGCGCCAGTGCTCGTCCTCCTGGAACGTCGTGGAACCGCCGTAGACGGGGCGCCGACCGGCCTCGTCGCGCAGGAAGGTCGCCACGAGGCGCCGGGCGATCTCGCGGGCCACCTCGAACAGGGTCATCTCGGTCCCCGAGCCGGTGGGGCACTCGATCCGGAACGCATCGCCGTAGTAGGCGTGGTGCTGCAGCAGGGCCCGGATGATCAGCAGGTTCATCGGGAACCACACCGGCCCGCGCCAGTTCGAGTTGCCGCCGAACATGCCACTGGTCGACTCGGCCGGCTCGTAGCGCACGACGAACTCCTGGTCGGCGGTGTGGAAGGTGTACGGATGGTCGAGGTGCCACCGCGACAGCGAGCGGATGCCGTGCGGGCCGAGGAACCGCTCCTCGTCGAGCATGCGGGCCAGGATCAGGCGCAGCTTGCGCTCGTCGACGAGCGAGAGGATCCGCCGCCCGTCGACCCCGGGCACGCGGGGGTCCGGGATGCCGCCGAGCTGCCCCTCGTACCGGGCGAGCCGGTCGATCACGTGTTCGCGCAGCCGCGGGAACCGCTCGAGGGTCTCCTCCTCGAACACGGTCGTCGCGCACATCGGGAGCAGCCCGACCAGGGAGCGCACCTTGAGCCGCATCCCGGTCCCGTCGGGTAGCCGCAGCACGTCGTAGAAGAACCCCTCCTCCTCGTCCCAGATCTCGTCGGGACGGTGGTCGACGGGGTCGACCGCGGCGGCGATCAGGAAGAAGCGCTGCAGGAACTTCAGCACGAAGTCCTCGTAGGTCGGGTCCTGCTCGGCGAGGATCAGCGCCAGCTCCAGCATGTTCTGGCTGAAGAACGCCATCCAGGCCGTGCCGTCGGCCTGTTCGAGCCGGCCGCCCGTGGGGAGCGCCGCGCTGCGGTCGAACACCCCGATGTTGTCGAGGCCGAGGAAGCCGCCCTCGAACACGCTGCGCCCCGCCGGGTCCTTGCGGTTGACCCACCACGTGAAGTTGACGAGGAGCTTGGCGAACGACTCCTTGAGGAAGGCGAGGTCGCGTGCCATGTCGCCGTGGGTCGCGGTGTGCAGGGTGTGCACGAGCAGCGTGGCGAAGGCGTGCACCGGCGGGTTGACGTCGCCGAAGTTCCACTCGTAGGCCGGGATCTGTCCGTTCGGGTGCAGGTAGGCCGGCGACAACATGAGGTCGAGCTGGTGCCGGGCGAAGTCGGGGTCGACCATCATCAGCGGGATCGCGTGGAAGGCGAGGTCCCACGCGGCGTACCAGGGGTACTCCCAGGTGTCGGGCATCGAGATGATGTCGTGGTTCAGCATGTGGTGCCACGACTCGTTGCGCGAGGTGCGCCGGGCACTGCCGCGCAGCGGGTGGGCGCCGCGCTCGTCGAGCCAGGTGTCGACGTCGAAGTAGTAGCACTGCTTCGACCAGAGCATCCCGGCGAGGGCCTGGCGCATGACCAGCCGCTCGTCGGCACCCACCGCCGGCGGGGTGATCGCGTCGTAGAACTCGTCGGCCTCGCCCCGCCGCTGCTCGATCAGCTCGTCGACGCCGGCCAGCGGATCGGTGGCAGCCCCGTCGGTGGCGCCGGCGCCGAGCCCGAAGCGATAGGTCACGCTGCCGCCCGCAGGAACGTCGAAGCGGACGTGGGCGGCGGCCTTGGTGCCGGTCCGCTCGGGGTTCACGGTGTCGCTCCGACCCTCGATCAGGTGCCGGCCGATCCCGTCCTTGACGAACTCGGTTGCGTTCGGCACCTCCCAGAGCCGCTCCGCGTTCGTCTCGTTGTCGCAGAACAGCAGCTCCCCGCCGGCCTCGGCCACGAACCGCAGCGGCGGGAGGTCGTGATGTCGCACCTCCACCGCCAGCGGGCCGCCGCTCCCCTGCTCGTCGACGGCGCGCAGCTCGGGCTTGGGGTCCTCCGGTGCCCACGACCAGGTGTTGCGGAACCACACCGTGGGCAGCAGGTGGATCGGCGCGTCCTGCGGCCCGCGGTTGTGGACGGTGATCCGCCCCACGAGGTCGTCGGGGCTCCCCTTCGCGTACT
>CAYRXQ010000234.1:0-5034 GCA_964428115.1 uncultured Ilumatobacteraceae bacterium | reverse complement strand
TGCTGCGTGATGCCACGCTTGAGGGTCAGGTTGGCCCAACTCATCCGACCCACCAGGTGGTGGCTGAACCCGTTCTCGCCGCCTTCGGCGAGTGGGTCGGTCTTCACCGTGACCTCGAGGCCGGAGATCTCCATGAAGCGGCCGATCTCCACGCCGTCGACCTCCACCAGGAAGGTCGCAGCGGTGACCCGCTCCGTGTCGAAGGTGTCGTTACTGGCCATCTCGCACCGCCTCCCAGGCTCGTTCGTTCAGTTCTGCCACCGCCCGGATCAGCCGTGCCCGGTCGTGGTGTTCGAGGTCGAGGAGCGAGTCGAGCGTCCAATGGAGGTGGTAGGCCAGATAGGTGACCTCCTCCCAGAGCGCGTCTTCGGGGTAGAGCTTCATGGCCCCGTCCGGGAGCCGACCTCCTCGATGCGTCCGCGTCGGGTCAGCGGGGCCGCCACCTCGGAGGGGGCGGCGTCGTCGCCATCTCCCTCGTCGGCAGACTCGTCCGCGTCGTCGACCTCGTCGGACGGTTGGTCGGCAGCTGCCTCGGGCTCGTCGGGCAGGACCGACCGCTGGAGCGCCTCGACGTCGGCAGGGTCGCCGAAGTTGATGATGCCGTAGAGGTCCTGCAGGAAGGCCAGATCGGCGGCGAACAGCCCCTCGATCTCGGCCGGCGTGATGCGCGGCAGCGAGCCGAGCTCGGTGACGACCCTCGCGATCACCAACACCGTGAGGTAGGGATCGTCCGGCCCGGCGACGCGCTGGTCGCGCAGCGGTTCGATCTCATCGCGTGCGGTCGCGAGACGCATCGTGCCGTTGCGGTGCAGCCCGCCGCTGGCGTCGACGTAGCCCTTCGGGAGGGTGAACGAGAAGGTGGTCTGGAGGGCCATCGTGAAGGGTGCGGTTCCTGGTCGGCAGCGCCGGTGGTGGATGTGGGGACGGGGATGACCGCTCGGTCGTGACCCGGAGCCGGGTCACGACCGAGGAGGTGTCAGGCCCAGGTGATCATCTCGTGCTGGATCGTGACCTCTTCGACCATCACCTCGTCGGTGTCGGCCTTGGGGTCGGACGCCGAGAGCTTCGACGGCCAGCAGTTGAGGAGGTTGAAGCGGGCGACCTCGGCCGAGGTGCGGTCCATGACGATGATCGACGCGGTCTTGTAGGGCGGCACACCGGCCGCCTGGACCACCTCGTCGAACCACTCGTAGAGGGCGGTGTCGGGGGTGAACCCCCGCTTGAGCACCACCTCGGAGTACTTCGGCTTGCCGGGGCGCTTGCGCTCGATGATCTGTGCGCCGTTGCCCTCGGTGAAGGTGATCACGTCGTACTCGAGGCTCATGCCCGAGCAGCCGGTGAAGTAGCCGAGCTTGACGCCGTCGATCTCCAGGGAGAAGTAGGAGCCCTGGAAGTCGAGATCGTGGGTTGCGAGTGACATGGTTCGGTGACTCCTACTTCTCGCGCTTCAGGAACTCGACGGACAGGACGACCTCTTCGGTGATCGGGTCATCGCTCCCGACATCGAGGTCGCTGGCCGACCACTTCGACGGCCAGGCGTTCTCGAAGGTCCAGCGGCCGATCTCGGTCAGCGCGATGTCGTAGAGGACGATCGCACCCTTGGTGCGGTAGTCCTTGTTGCCGTCGCGGATCGACATGGCCCACTCCCAGAACTTCTTGTCGGGCGACAAGGTGCGCTTGAGGGTGATGTCGGTGTACTTCGTCGTGCCCGGACGCTTGCGGGTCTGGGTGTCGATCGAGCTGTCGGTGATCTCGACGACGTTGATCTCGATCGCGAGACCGCTGATCTCCTTGAAGAAGCCAGTGATGCCGTTGTCGAGCTCGACGCCGAACCAGGAACTGACGTACTCGACGTCTTGCAGTGCTCCGGGGAGCTTGGGTGCCATGGGTGGTCCTCGCCTCCTTCAGATCCCCGGCCTCAGGCCGAGGTCTCCTTGATCTGGGCGACCCGGAAGATCACGAACTCGGCGGGCTTCACCGGTGCGATGCCGACCTCGACCACGACCCGACCGAGGTCGATCGACTCGGGCGGGTTCGTCTCGTTGTCGCACTTGACGTAGAAGGCCTGGTCGGCGGTGGCGCCGAACAGTGCACCGTCGCGCCACAGGCCACGCAGGAACGCACCGACGGTGCGCTTGAGGCCCTCCCAGAGCTTCTGGTCGTTGGGCTCGAACACGGCGTACTGGGTGCCGCTCATGATCGTGGTCTCGATCATGTTGAACAGGCGGCGGACGTTGATGTACGTCCAGTCGGTGTTCGACGAGAGCGTGCGGGCGCCCCAGACGCGGATGCCGCGGGTGCCGAAGGCCCGGATGCAGTTGATGCCATCGGGGTTGAGCAGGCCCTGCTCGGCCTTGGTGATGTCGGTCTCGACGCTGAGCACGCCGCGGACGACCTCGTTGGCCGGGGCCTTCCACACGCCACGGGTGTCGTCGGTGCGGGCCCAGATGCCGGCCAGGTGGCCCGACGGCGGGACGAGGATGTTCTCGTCGCCGTTGGTGGCGGCGGGGTTCGCGACCTCGATCCACGGGTAGTACAGCGCGGCGAACGCCGAGTCGTACATGGCCTCACCCGAGCGCCACTCCTTGACCCGCTGCGGCGACATGCCCGGAGGCGCATCGAGCACCGCCATGCGGTTGGCCTGACCCTCGCAGTGGTTGATCAGCGCGAGCTGGACGGTCTTCCACAGGTTGAGGTCGATCGAGCCGTCGTCCTTGCGGGCGGCGGTGACCAGGTCGGGGACCATGACCATCGTGACGTCATCCGCGATGACCAGGCCGTTGATGCCGGTGCGGGCCGTCTCGGAGCCGGTGAAGGCACGGCCGCTGACCTGGATCGGCGAGGCCGGGGCCGGCTCGATGGCGAACGTGCCGGCCTGCAGACCGGCGAGGTCGACCGCGAGGGCGTCGAGGTCGATCTTGGTCTCGACCTTGACCTTGGTGGACTCGCCGTTGACGACGGTGTCGATGTTGCGGTCGCCGGGGGTGAGCGTCAGGCCGGGGAACGACTCGACGGGCTTGCCGCCCTCGAGCACGTCGAGGCGGAAGGTGGGTGCGGCGTCGTCGTCGGCGTCCTCTGCCGGAGCCTCGGGGCTCACCTGCAGCGCGATGTCGGCGTTGGGCTCGACGGTGGTGAACTCGACGGCCGGACCGAGGGTCCGGTCACCGGCGTTGAGCGCGAGACGGCCGGGCTCCTCGGCGGGCTCGGTATGGGCGATCGGCACGATGTACGCGAGCGATCCGCCGTTGTTGAAGTAGCCGTAGACCGAGTGCGGGAGCATGGCGCCCTCCACGAACCCTCCGTAGGCGTCTTCGAACTGGGTCCAGTTCGTGACGAGCCGCGGCTTGTACGGGTCGTCCTTGGGTACCTTCGCGGTGAAGCCGACGAAGGCAGCGACCGCGGTCGCTCCTGCCGACAACGTGCCGGAGCTCGACGGCACCTCCTCCACGTACACGCCTGGGGTCAAATAGGTCGCTGCCACCTCGGGTCTCCTGTTCCGGTCGATGCCGCATGTGCCCACGAGGAGTGAAGTGTCGACACCGTCGACCGCCCACCCCCAGAGCGATGGCGTCGGGCTGTCGCTCGACCACCGCCGGCGGCGACCGTAGCACGACAGCCGAACCTCGATGAGGAGCCGCGCGCGGTATACCGATGAACAGCTGATGTCGGACCGGAGCGGTGCCGCGCGAGCGACCTGCGGCGAGGGAACTTCTGCGGTGGGCGGGGGCAGCTGGCCGGCAGGCGGCGCTGTTCAGCCGAGGCTCTTGGTGGGGCCGGCCTGGATGACCGTGATCATCCCGCCGTACGAACACGTGCACGTCGACGTCTGGTTGATCGCCGGCATCCCACCCATCATCGTCATGGGGCTCGCCGGGGTCCACGGCGCGACCACCGCCGGGATGCACGGGCCCGGGGTCAGCACGCCGAGCGCTGCTGCGGTGAGCGAGGCGGTGGCCGGGTTGGCGAGCGACAGGCACGTGCCGAAGGTCGTGAGGTTGGCGATGGTGTTGTCCATGATGTTCGCCACCGGCATGTTCTCGACCATGATCCGCTTGGCGGGCGGGACGATCATCGTGGCCGGCGCCGCGCCCATCGCGCACATCAACTTGGCTCCCATGGTCACGAGCGGTGCCGGCATCCCGGCGAGCGTAGCCCACGGTCCCGTCGAGGTCGGGAGCGGCTCGGGCCGATCGATGTGTGCGCTATGGATCGGGTCGCGTCCTGACAGATCCGCTGTGGGTCAGCGGGCGAGGTACCGACCGTCGCCGAGGTCCTCGGCCTCGCCGCGCTCGAGCATCCTGGCCAGGTGCAGCTCAGCGGTGCGGCGCTCCACCGAGTCGGCGAAGACGTGTTGCACGTGCGGGCGGTAGACGAAGCGGTGCGCCACGAGATCCTCGAGGCCGCGCGGCTCGGCCAGGTGCTCGAGCATCGCGGCGTGGCGGCGGTGGATGACCGCGGTGAACTCGTCGAAGGTCGCCCGACCTTCGATCACACCCTTGTGGTGGAACGTGACGTACCAGTCGGCCTCCTCCTCGCGGACCCGGGCGAGGCTGGCCTCGAACTGGTCGAGGTCGCTCCAGGCGTCGCCGTAGTAGGGGCCGAAGCCGGTGAGGTCGATGTCCGACAGGAAGAAGACCCCGTCCGAGACGCGGAAGCCGCTGTGGCCGCGAGTGTGCCCCGGCAGGTGGACCGCGTCGACGGTGACGCCGCCGAGCTCGAACACGTGGCCGTCGGTGAAGCCGTGCGCGTCGGGGCGCGCCGTGTAGTGGAACTCCTCCACGATCTTGGGGGCGAAGTCGGCCCAGGTCTCGGGCGGCAGGCCGTAGATCTCGCCCAGGCCCTCCAGCGAGCGGGCGGCGCCCAGATCGTCGGCGTGGATGTGCACGCGGGCGTGGGGGAACGCACCGTTGCCGGCGAGGTGGTCCTCGTGGCCGTGGCTGTTGACCAGTGCATCGACCCGGTGTGCGGGCACGCCACCGCGGGCGACGACCGTGACGGAGGGGTCGATGAGGATCGTCTCGCCCGCACCGCGGA
>CAYRXQ010000233.1:0-5089 GCA_964428115.1 uncultured Ilumatobacteraceae bacterium | reverse complement strand
CGGAACAGGGTGTTGGACAACGAGCAGTCGCCCCAGTAGAGGCCGGCGAGGTGGAGCCGCACGAGGAGCCCCACGAGGGCGTCGAGGACGCGCTCGCCCAGGTAGGGGATCGTCAGACCGCGCCCCGACAGCAGGGTGCGGTAGGGCAGGGAGTAGTCGAGGTGGCGGGTGATCACCATCCCGTCGGCGCCGTCCGGGCGCCCCGTCAGGACGGCCACCACCTCGACGGTCGGCAGGCCCCGGTCGGCCAGCTCGCGCAGCAGCCGGTACTCGCGCTGCGCGAGCGCGTCGGGCAGCTCCTTGACCACGTAGGAGACGTCGCCGAGCTCGACCAGGCGCACCACGTGGCGGTGCAGCCCGAGCACCGGGTGGAGGTCGGGCAGGTCCCACTCGGCGAGCGCCGTCTCGAACGGGAGCGTCGCCACCCGGGGATGGTTGGACGGGTTCGCGAGCTGGAGTCGCACCGCACCAGTGTGCCCCATCCGACGAACCGCGAGATCCGTACTCAAGGTCCCGCCGAAGTGGACCGATGACGTGCCATGGACGTGGACCTCGCGGCAGTCGATCGGGCGGTGGCCGGCGCGGGATCCGAGTCGGACGCGGAGCTCGACGAGGTCCGAGGGTCGGCCGGCGGCGACCGCCGCCGTTCGGCACGGCCGTCGCTCCCACCGGTGCCCGGGTCGTCGGGCCTGCGGATCGCGTTCGCGATCACCGTGGCCTGGATCGCGCTCTGCTCGCTCGGCGCTGCGGTCCTGGTGATGCTGATGTGGTGGCGGGACGGGTCGGCGGCGCTCGTGGCCTCGCAGATCGATCGCGTCTACGACGTCATCGACGGGCTCACCGCTGTCGAGCGGGTGCTCGCGTCCGCCGCGGTGCTCCTCGCATCGCTGTGGAGCACGGTCGGACTGTGGAATGCGTGCCGCGCTGGGGGCATGTCGCGCTGGCTGGTGCTCATCGCCGCGACACCGGTGCTGGGCGGGCTGCTGGTCTGGCGGCTCGGCGCCGAGCTCGTGGTGCCCGATGACAGCCTCGTCTCCCAGGCGGTCGGCCTGACCCTGCAGGGCGTGGTCGTGGTGCTGGTGCTCCAGGGGTTCGACCAGATCGCGACCCGGATCCACGCCAGTCGCACCGGGCTGCGGGCCACGGCACTCGCGACCTATCTCGCGGTCGCCCACCTGCAACTGTTCGGCGGGTTGTCGCGCCTCGAGCGCAGCACCGAGTCCTCGCAGTGGTGGACCGACGGGGTCACGCTGGTCGCCGGATCGCTGCTGCTGGTCCTGGCGGCGATCGCCGTGAACGAGGCCTGTCGGGCCTTCGAGGAGGCGTCGTGGCGGCTCCACGACAAGCGCATCCGGGTCACCGGGGACGGTCGCGATCGTCGCGACGCCCGTGGTCGTCACGTTTGACCTGCTCCCACCAGCGGTCGAGCGTCGCGAGGTCGGCCTCGCGCATCTCGGCCCCCTCGGCGGCGGCCAGTGCGGCCACCGCGGTGACGCGATCCCGGAAGCGATGTGCGGCGGCACGGAGCGCGGACTCGGGATCGACGTCGAGGTGCCGGGCCACGTTGACCACGGCGAACAGCAGGTCGCCCACCTCGTGACGGAGCCGCGCAGCGCGATCGGGGTCGTCGGGCTCGTCGGGCCCGCCGGGCACCTCGACTGCGGTCATCGCCTCGCGGATCTCCGCCGTCTCCTCTGCCACCTTGGCGAAGGGACCGTCCAGGTCGGGCCAGTCGAAGCCGAGCTTGGCGGCCTTGCGCTGGACCTCGTGGGCCAGCGCGAGCGAGGGGAGCGAGCCGGGGATGCCGTCGAACACGCCGGTGCGCTGCTTCTCGGCCTGCTTGATGCGCTCCCAGTTGTCGAGCACGTCGTCGGTCGCGCCCGCCGATCCGGCGTCGACCGTGGCGAGACCGAGCTGCTCGGTGGCCTCGGTGAGGCCGAACACGTGCGGGTGTCGCCGGACCAGCTTGTCGTGGATGCCGCGAGCCACGTCCGCGATCGTGAACCGGCCCTCCTGCTCGGCGATCGTGGCATGGAACTCGATCTGGTAGAGCAGGTCGCCGAGCTCCTCCACGAGGTGGTCGTCGGTGGCGGGGTCGTCGGGGTCGAGGTGCTCGATCGCGTCGACCACCTCGTAGGCCTCCTCGACGAGGTACGGCACGAGGCTGCGGTGGGTCTGCTCGGTGTCCCAGGGGCACTGCTCGCGCAGGGTCCGGGCCAGGCGGTGGAAGCGGACGTACTCGGCGCCCACGGGCACGCTGAGGCGCGGGATGTACATGCTCGTGAGGTGGTCGGCGGTGACCGAACGGTCGAGGTCGGCCCAGGTGGTCCGGGTGATGAGCTCGTCGTCGGTGCCGAGCCGTTGGAGGATCACGACCTCGACCGCGTCGGCATCCCCGTCGAGGTCGGCGTCGTCGACGGCGAGCTTGATCTCCGAGAGCACCCAGTCGGCATGGCAGTGCGCCACGAGCAGCGGGCCGCGCTCGCCGGCCGCGGCGACGGCGAAGTCGTGGCCGTCCACCAGTCGGACCCCGGCCTCGACCGGGTCGATGCCCAGGCGGGCGTAGGCCACGTCGAGGAACGACATGGCCGGGAGGACCTCGACCTCGACGCGGTCGTCGTCGAGGAGGTACCGGACCGTGCGTTCGAGCACGAGCGGTGAGCCGGGCACGGCGTACAGCAGCTCGCCGTGGGCGCCGGCCAGCTCGACCAGGTCCTCGACGATCCCCGCGTAGACCTCGTCGAAGTCGTCGGCCGCGAGGTAGCGGTGATCGAAGTCGATCGCCCCGGGCACGAGGGATGCCGAGGGGTGGACCGAGGTCCGCAGCGCGCGGTTCGGGATCCGCTCGATCGCGTCGAGGGTCTCGGCGGTCACGTGGCGCGGATGGCCCGGGCCGAGCCCGACGACGACGATGCGAGGGCGGTCCACGATCAGCCGAGCGCGACCACGCCCGACACCGGGTCGAAGGTGCCGTAGCGGGGATCGACGTAGACCTCGGCGGTCCGGGCGGCGCGCCGGAAGCGGGCGCCGAGATCGGCGTACAGCGCGGCCACGTCGTCGCGCACCTCGTCGAACGGACGGAGGCGGATCACGTGGAAGCCGAAGTCGGTCTCGACCGGTCCGACCGGGACGCCGACCTCGGCGGCGAAGGCCGCCTCGACGAACTCGGGGACGTACTGCTGGGCGAAGCCCGACGCCGTCGCGCACGGCAGCGCGCCACCGCTCACCCCGGACGCCGTGTCGAGGGATCGCTCGGCGGCGAGGGTGGCGAAGTCCGCGCCCGCGTCGAGGTCGGCGAGGACCTCCTCGGCCTCGGCCTCGGTCTCGAGCAGGATGTGCGCGGTGCAGGCGACGTCGGAGGCCTCGATGCCCTGCTCGTAGCTCATGCGGAGCTCGTCCTCGTCGGGTTCGGGTTGTTCGATCCCGCTCCACACCGCGATCGCCGCCTGCTGCGAGATCTGCAGGTCCTGGATCACCGCGGGGGTGTTCGCCCACCCCTCGATGCTCTGGGCGAGCTGGTCGGTGGCGGCCGACCGGTCGGGCTCGGTGATCTCCTGGCCGGCCGCGGCCACCTCGCCCTCGAGGATGCGGGTGAGGACCCAGTTGCTGATGATGGCGCGTGCGGTGTCACCGGCGACCTCGACGGGCTCCTCGCCGGTGGCACCTGGCGTGGCTCCCACGAGCAGCTCCTCGAGCTCGGTGATGCTGAGGCTCTCGTCGCCGACGCGGCTGGCCGCCTGGGAGTCGCTGACGGTGGAGCAGGCCCCGAGTGTGACGGACACGGCCAACAGGGCCGGGACGAGGAAGGCGCGGTGGATCACGGCCGAGACGCTACCGGTCGACCCGC
Source organism: uncultured Ilumatobacteraceae bacterium (assembly GCA_964428115.1). Lineage (GTDB taxonomy): Bacteria > Actinomycetota > Acidimicrobiia > Acidimicrobiales > Ilumatobacteraceae > CAYRXQ01. Next base: position 1,242 of record CAYRXQ010000233.1, on the reverse strand, counting down.
TCGCCCCGGGGGGCGGGGCCGCGAGGCCGGGGCGATCACCCGCCGACGGCGGCCGGTTCGGTGGCGGGGACCAGCTCGCGCAGCAGGTTGACGAGGTAGGTCGCGGGCTCGGGTCGCTTGGGCAGCGGGACCACGAGCTGGCCGAGGTCCTCCTTGTACTTGGCGTCGCGGGCCAGGCGCTTCAGGCGCATCGCCTCGCTCAGGCGCAGGGTGATCGGCGAGAGCTTGGCCTGGCCCGAGGTGATCTGCACGTCGGTGACGCCCAGGCGGTGGCACTCGGCGCGCAGCGCACCGACCTGCAGGAGGGCCTCCGCCGGGGCGGGCAGCGGTCCGTAGCGGTCCTCCCACTCGGCGCGGATGTCGGCCACCTCGGCCGGTTCGGTGACCGAGGCGAGGCGCCGATACGCCTCGAGCCGCAGCTCCTCCTTGGCGACGTAGTCGACGGGGAGGTGGGCGTCGGTGGGCATGTCGAGCTTCATCTCAGCGGGTGCGGCGACCGGCTCGCCCTTCATCTCGGCGACGGCCTCGGTGACCATCTGGCAGTACAGGTCGTAGCCGACGGCGGCGATGTGCCCCGACTGCGACTCTCCCAGCAGGTTGCCGGCGCCGCGGATCTCGAGGTCGCGCATGGCGATGCGGAAGCCCGACCCCAGCTCGGTCGACTCGCCGATCGTCTTGAGCCGCTCGTAGGCCTCCTCGCTGAGCACCTTGTCGCGCGGGTGGAACAGGTAGGCGTAGGCGCGGCTCCCGCTGCGCCCGACCCGGCCACGCAGCTGGTGCATCTGGCCCAGGCCGAGCAGATCGGCGCGCTCGACCACGAGGGTGTTCACCGTGGGCATGTCGATGCCCGACTCGATGATGGTCGTGCACACCAGCACGTCGTAGTGGCCCTCCCAGAAGTCGACCACGACCTGTTCGAGGCTGCCCTCGTCCATCTGGCCGTGGGCGATCGCGATGCGAGCTTCGGGCACCAGCTCGCGCAGCCGGGAGGCGGCGGCGTCGATCGACTGGACGCGGTTGTGCACCCCGAACACCTGGCCCTCGCGCAGTAGCTCGCGCCGGAGGGCCTCGACCGCGACCCGCTCGTCGTACTCGCCCACGAAGGTGAGGATCGGCTGGCGATCGGCCGGCGGTGTCTGCAGCAGCGACAGGTCGCGAATGCCGACCAACGACATCTCGAGGGTCCGCGGGATCGGCGTGGCCGAGAGCGTTAGCACGTAGACGTTGGTCTTGTTCTTATTT
>CAYRXQ010000232.1:0-5110 GCA_964428115.1 uncultured Ilumatobacteraceae bacterium | reverse complement strand
CACCCTGACGCCTGACCGTGTCTGACGCCTGACGGTGTCAGACACGCTGCAGCTGACACGCTGCAGCTCCTGGCGCTGCAGGTTGTCGCCACGCCGGCCGCACGCCGGCAGGTTGCCTCACTGCGGGGTGCCCGCCGGCACCCTCAGTGCCGGTGCGGGAACCCGATCCGGTCGAGGTCCTGCGCGGCGATCACGTCGTCCTGCCCACCTCGGAAGCCCGGTCCGGGCCCGTCGTAGGCCTGGATCGCCGCCCATGCCTCCTCGGCCATCACCGACACCTCGCGGTAGCGCTCGGAGAAGTGGGCGAGCACGACCCGACGTACGCCGGCCTCGGCCGCCAGCCGACCGGCCTGCGCGGCGGTCATGTGGCCGTACCGGTCAGCCAGATCGGCCTCGCTCGACAGGTAGGTCGACTCCACGACGAGCAGGTCGGCGCCCCGTGCGAGCGCCAGCGCACCAGCGCACGGGCGGGTGTCCATGACGAAGGCGAACGATCGCCCGGGACGCAGCGAGCTCATCTCGTCGAGGGTCACGATCCGGCCGCCGTCGAGCTCGAGCGATCCCTCCCGCTGCAGCCGGCCCACCATCGGGCCACGGATGCCGAGCGTCCGCAGACGATCGGTCAGCATCCGCCGACCGTCGGGCTCCTCGACCCGCCAGCCGAGCACGTCGAGTCGTGGACCCCCGCTCCGGCCGGTGTCGTCGCGGGGCGCATGGTCGAGTGGGGCGCAGAGCACGCGCAGCTTCGGGCCGGCGGCGACGATGGTCAGGCCGTCGGACTCGTCGGTGGATGCCGATGTGCCTGGCGACGCTGGCGTGCCGGACGCGTCGGGCAGCGGCACGGGGCGGGTGACGACTGGTGTGCGCTCGTACGCGATCGACGCGTGCCGCATCCGGTCGACGTACTCTCCGCCGCTCTCCGGGAAGCACAGCTCCACCGGCCGGTCGACCTGGCTGAGGCCGAGCCGCAGCAGCATCCCGGGCAGGCCCAGGCAGTGGTCGCCGTGGAAGTGGGTGATGCAGATCCGGGTCACGCTGGCGGGCGACACCCCGGCCAGGGCGAACTGCCGCTGGGTGCCCTCCCCCGGGTCGAAGAGGATTCCCTCGCCATCGAAGCGCAGCAGGTACCCGTTGTGGTTCCGATAGCGCGTCGGCGACTGGCTCGCCGTGCCCAACACCACCAGCTCCCGGGAGCTCATGGCCCGATTCTCACGCGTTCGGCTCCCGCCGGCGCCTCACTCGGCGACGAAGCCCCGGAAGTTGGTGGCCATGTAGCGGACGAAGTCGGCCGACAACCCCTCGCCCTCGAGCACCTCGGGATCCGCCGGAGGGCGGCGCGGCACGAAGCCGGGGTCGGAGGCCAGCTGCCGTGGGTAGTCGTGATGGAGGATCCCGACCCGCCCGAGCACCGCGACGTCGACGCCCCGTTCCAGCACCCACTCGACGTCGGACGGGTCGTGGATCTTGCCCGCCACGCCGAGGCGTACCTCGCCACGGGGGAGCTCGGCGAACAGCTCGGTCAGCGTCAGGCCGGGGTGTGCGTCGCGGTCGGCCTCGTCGTGGGGCTGCTTGCGGACGTCCCACAGCGACATGTCGATGAGATCGACCTGACCGGTCTCGACGAGGCGGACGAACAGCTCGCGGATCTCGTCGATCCGCATCCCGAACCGCTCGGGCGAGAGCCGCACGGCCACGGCGAGCCCGTCGCCGCAGGTGGCGCGGATCCCGTCGAGGATCTCGAACAGCAGCCGGCTGCGGTTCTCGAGTGACCCGCCGTACTGGTCGGTGCGCTGGTTCAACTCTGCCGACAGGAACTGACACAGCAAGTAGCCGTGCGCGCCGTGCAGCTCGACCCCGTGGAACCCGGCCCGCTGGGCGCGGCCAGCCGCGGCGACGAAGTCGGCCGCCACCTGCTCGACCTCGGCCGTCGTGAGCGCCCGGGCCCCGGTCGACGGGTCGTCCGAGGGGCACGCCGGCTGGGTGCCGATAAGCGCAGCCGGCGACCGGTTGCCTGCGTGATGCAACTGGATGTACGAGACGGTGCCCGTGGCGTTCAGGTCGGCGGCCAGGCGGGTGAGCCCCTCGAGGTGCTGGTCGCCGAAGATGCCGAGCTGCCCGGCGAAGCCCTGGCCGACCGCCTGGACGTGCGATGCGCAGGTCATCGTCAGCCCGAACCCGCCGAGTGCCCGCATGGTGACGAAGCGGTGCTCGGCATCCGACAGCGTGCCGTCGGCGTGGCTCTGCTGGTTGGTGAGCGGGGCCAGCATGAACCGGTTCGCCATCGCCGGGCCGCGGGTGAACGTGAGCGGGTCGAACGGTGAGGTCGTAGGGGCCGGCGGGGCGTCCGAGTGCATGGCGCCACCCTGCCAGCCGGCGTCGCGTCAGCTCACACCGGGGACGTCGTCGCCACAGTCGCCACCGCTCGCAGGTTCGCCCAGGCCTCGTCGGCCGTCTCACCGCTGGCGGTCAGCACCGTGGCGGTGCCGTCGAAGCGTTCGGCCTCGGCGACCCAGTGCGGCACCACCTCGAGCAGCCGACCGTTGCGGCCACGGACGTGGTTCTCCCGGTACTCGAGCGTGGTGCGCCATCCGGCCCGCTCGAGCGCCCGCCGATCCGGCTGACCGAGCACGTCGACGTGACGCCGCGGCCGTCGCGGCGACCGCCGACGGCGGCCCGCAGGGCGGGGTTCGTGGTCGAGGAGCACGGCGAGGGGGAGCACACCTCGATGGTGCACCAGGTGCCCTGTGGAACGTCAGCCCCCACAACCTGTGTCTTTCCTGGGGACCATTCGGCGCCGCCTGTGGACTCCCGACGATTCATGGCGACGGACCCGACACACCCTCCGGCTGGCGCGCTACCTTTCCGCCGCCGCCCAGGCATGGACCACCCGAACAGGAGCGCTCGTCGTGAACAGGTACAAGTCGTTGGCCGGCGGTCTCGCCGCGATCGTCACCGTCAGCGGCGCCATGGTCCTCGGGATTTCCCAACCGGTCTCCGCCGCCACGTTCACCGTCGCGCCCGGCCTCGTCGAGATCCTCGGACCGGATGGCAGGGACGGCCAGTGCGGTCTGATCGAGGCGATCATCAACGCCAACAACAACGCTCAGACCCACCCGGACTGTCCCGAAGGGAGCACAACCGGCGACACCATCGTCCTCCCGAGCAGCGCAAGGTTCGAGCTCAGTTCCACCCTGCCGGTGATCACCGACAGCGTCACCATCGAGGGCAACGGTTCGACCATCAGCCGGAGCGCTCTCCTCGGCCAGTTCCGGCTGATGGGAATTGACGTTGGAGCGATAGGCAGTGTCACGATCAGCGACCTCACCCTGACCGGTGGGGACTTCTCGGCCAACGGCGGTGCGATCCTCTCCGCCGGCCTTGGTACCACGACGATCCTCAACAGCACGATCACCTCGAATGTCTCCGGCAGTTCCGGCGGAGCGATCGCGGCGTTCGGTCCGCTGACCATCGCCGGCAGCACGATCAGCGGCAACTCGGCAGCGGGCCTCGGTGGCGCCGTCTTCGCGTCTGGCTCATTGGTCATCACCGGCAGCACGATCAGCGGCAACTCGGCAGGGGTCGGCGGTGCGATCTTCTACGAGCAGCAGCTCACGATCACGAACAGCACGCTCAGCGGGAACACCGCCACCGGCGGTGGTGGAGCGATCTTCAAGAACATTGAAGATGACGCGACCGTCATCACCGGCAGCACGCTGAGCGGCAACACGGCCAGCGGCGGTGGGGCGATCCACCACGAGGGGCCGCTCACGATCACGAACAGCACGTTCAGCGCCAACGTGTCTCGGCCGACGTTCGACGGCGGTGCCATCGTCGCCAGCAACGGAACCATCAGCGTGACGCACTCCACCTTTGTCGACAATCAAGGCAACGACGCGCTCCGGTTCGTAGGAGCGACCGGATCCTTCACGCTGTCGAACTCGATCGTGAGCGGGTTGAACGATTCCTGCTCCGGGGTCACTCCCAGCGTCACGAACCTGGCGACCGACATGACGTGCGGCAACGCAGTCGAGACCGCTGCCGCCGATCTGCGGTTGGGCGCGCTGGCGAGCAATGGGGGGCCGACGCAGACGCATGCACTGTTGGCGGGGAGCCCGGCGATCGATGCCGCGACCGGCAGCGTGCTGACGACCGACCAGCGCGGCGTGGCCCGCCCGCAGGGTGCCGCCCGCGACATCGGGGCGTTCGAGTACGTCCCGCCGACGCCGGCGCCCGGGCCGGCGTTCACCCGCGTCCAGGGTGCCGATCGGTTCGCGACTGCTGCGGCGGTGTCGGCGGCGACGTTCGCGCCTGGGGTCGGCACGGTGTTCGTGGTTACCGGGGACGACTACCCCGACGGGCTCACCGCCGGAGCGATCGCCGGGTCCCTCGAGGTGCCCGTCCTGCTCGTGCGCACCGACTCGACTCCGACCGCCACCGCCACCGAACTGACCCGGCTCGCGCCCGGTGAGATCATCGTGGTCGGCGGACCCACCGTCATCGACGACACCGTCGTGGACGCGCTCGACGCGTTCACCGCCGGACCGGTCACCCGCATCTTCGGTGAGAACCGGTACGCCACGGCCGCGGCGCTGTCCGCCGAGTACGTGGCCCCCGGGGTCGACGAGGTCTACATCGCGACCGGCATCGACTTCGCCGACGCCCTCACCGCGGCCGCAGCAGCGGGCGCCAACGACGCACCCGTCCTGCTCGTCACTCCGTCGAGCATCCCCGCCGCCACGGCCGCCGAGCTGACTCGACTGGCACCCGACCGCATCACCGTCATCGGCGGCACCACCGCGATCGACGCCTCGGTCGAGACCGGACTCGCACCGTTCGCCACCATCGGCGTCACCCGGGTGTTCGGCGCCGACCGCTACGGCACCGCCGCCGCGGTCTCGGCCCACGCGTTCACCCGCGCAGCGACCGTGCACCTCGCCACCGGGATCACGTTCCCGGACGCACTCGCCGCCGGACCCGCCGCCGCGATGGCACCCGGACCCATCCTGCTGTCACGCACCACCTGCGTGCCCCCGGTCCGCGACGCCGGGGGCGCCCGCCGCGGCGCCCCCCGCCTGGGCCTCCGCGGCGGCACCGCCGCCGTCGGCGCGTC
>CAYRXQ010000231.1:0-5123 GCA_964428115.1 uncultured Ilumatobacteraceae bacterium | reverse complement strand
TGAACGCACCGACCTCGGTGACCGGGTCGACGAAGTTGAAGTAGTAGCTCTCGCTCCAGGCGGCGTGGTCGCCCACCGGGTGGAACAGCTCGTCAGCGGGATCGGCAGCGCTCATGGGTGCCGGTGTAGTCGGCGGGCTGCGGCGCCGACGATGCGGGGACCGCCGCGGCGCCGTTCAGACCGGCGGGGTGCGGATCACCGAGGACTGGCTCGCGGTGCCGAGCAGGGTGCCGTCCTCGGCCCACAGGTGGGCCCGCCCGTACCCGAACCCGTCGAGGATGGCGTGGATCTGGACATCGGCCAGGACCCACTCGGTCTCCACCAGCTTGGCGGTCCGGATGGTGTTGTCGAGGGAGTTGCCGGTGATCGGCTCCCCGCTCACGTTCGCGAAGCCCGAGGGCACGACGTCGCCCACCATCGCCAGGTCGGCCGCGTCGGGCACCTTGCGCCCGCCGGGGATCCGCAGCCAGAACGCGGCCCGACCCGACGGATCCCGGTGCGGACGACCCTTGATGAGCTGCCGGCGCGAGACCCCGTGCACGATGCGCATGTCGAGCGCCTCGTGCACGGTGCCGAGCACCACCTCGGGGAGCTGCGGCCGGGTCTCCCGCCACGGCGTCACCTCGGGCATCCTCGCCCAGGTGCCCGCCACTGGCAGGTCCTTGCGGCCCAGCGTCGCGAGCGTCACGAGGATCTCGTCCTCCCCCGAGCGCACCAGGCAGCGGGCCTGCGTGGTGGTGCGACCGTGGGCCGAGATCGTGACCTCGAGGGTGAGCGTCGCGGGCATCCGGGCGAACGACACGTACTGCGCCGTCGCCCAGACCACCGGACGCGAGGTGCTCAGCTCCATCGCCGCGATCGCCGCAGCCAGCCCGGCACCGCCGTAGAGGAACCCGCCGCCGGTCATGAGCTCCTGGCGAAGGGGCAGTTCCCAACGGAGCGGATCCTCGGTCGGCACCAGTCCGAGATACGCCTTCGTGCCGGCCAGTCCATCCATCGGGCGCCCATTGGAGCAGATCGCGCCGACGCCGGACGTGCCCGGACCGGCCGGGTCGCTCAGTTCGGAGCGGCTCGACGGGGTGCGCTGAGCAGGAACACGAACTCCGTGGCATCGGACGCGGCAGGGCGACCGAGCGGATCGACCACGGCGTCGACGATGAGCCCGGCCGCCGTCGCCAGCGTCCGGAAGTCCTCCTGGGTGTACCAGTGGAGCAACCAGGGGCGCTCCTCGACCTCGGGGGCGGCCGCGGGGACGGCCGCGTCGCGCTCGTAGCGGAGCACGGTCACCTGGGTCCGAACGAGCTCGTCCCGCTCGGCCCCGACCACCGCGACGCGGATCGCCCGCCCCTCGGCGTCGACCGCGTCGCGGGTCGCCAGCGGGTCGACCACGGCAGGGGGCGGAACGAACAACGGGACGAGCGCGGCACCGCCGTGCGCCAGATGCGAGCGGATGCCGAGGAGTGCCCGATGCGCGGTGTCGTCGTCGGGCAGCAGGTTGAACGTCGGGCCGGCCAGGTAGATCGACCGGTAGCGGCGGGGCAGGTCGAGCTCCTCCATCCGCTGGTGGTGGAGGATCACGTCGAGATCCTGCTGCGCCGCTCGGCGGCGACACCGCTCGAGCATGTCCGCCGAGGAGTCGACCCCCTCGACGTCGACGCCGCGGCGCCGGAGTTCGAGCAGCGGGTCGCCGTCACCGCACCCGAGCTCGAGTGCGGGCTCACCCGATCGTGCGACGAAGCGGGCGTAGGGCGTCGGATCGGGTGCGGCCGATCGCAGGGGCGCGTACAGCTCGGCGACGATCCCCGTGTAGAACTCGGCGGGGTCCACACGGGGATCCTCGCGCGGTCTCAGCCCCCGGCGAGCTTGCCCCGGATGTGGTCCATCACGGCGCTGTGCTCGTGCTGCGGGCTGAACAGGATCAGCTCGGCATCGTCGTCGACGCGGACACTGTGACCGGCCGGCCAGTGGAACACGTCACCGGTCACGCACTGCTCGGTCGACCCGTCGGTGTACGACACCGTCAGGTCGCCGGCGATCACGTAGCCCCAATGCGCCGAGTGGCAGGCGTCGTCGGTGAGCCCGGCCAGGAGCGGCGCCAGGTCGGTGCCCGTGCCCAGGCTGAAGTACTCGGCACCCAGGGTGCCGACGGCGGTGCCGAAGTCGGGGAGCTGGCGTGCGGTGGCCCCGGGTGCTTCGACCCGGACGGGGATGTCCTGCTTGGCGATGTGCATGGCGTTGCCCCTCTCAGATCGATCGGCCGGTGAAGGCGATCAACTGCTCGAGACGACCGGCGCCGGACGGCGCGGCGGTTACCGGTGCGAACATTCCAGTGGATCGGACCTCGTCGTCGATCGCGGTCCGGGCGAACGCATCGACGGCGACGACCACCTCCTCGGGCGGGGCATAGGTCTGACCGGTCGCGGTGGCCAGGTCCCAGCCGTGCACGACGCCGTCGAGGGCGACGAACCGTGCGAACACCTCCCCGGGCATCGCACCCACGGGGGTCTCGATCACCCGGTCGAGCGCACCCGGGGACGCCATCGCCGCGAGCAGGTCCTCCATCACCGCGGTGAACTCCTTCACCGGCACCCATCCGTAGGTCACCGGCGCCGCCAGCTCCGGTGGCTGCTCACCACGGAACAGGTGGGCGAACGTGCCACCCAGCACGATCATGTGGTCGATCACCCCGTGCACGGTGACCTCGGTGCACGGTGTCGGATCGTCGAGCTGCATCCCCTGCACCCCGCGCACCGCGCCGGTGAGCGCGGGCAGCGTCGCAGCGAACTGCTCGACGGGCCCCATCGTGATGGTGTCCGTCACGTCGATCTTGTCCTTCAGGTCGGTCATGTCGTTCCCCTGTCGTCGTTCCCCCCGGACCGCTCGGCGGCCCGGACGCCCGGTACGTCGGACGTCATGACCAAGGGCGTGACAATCGATGTCACAATGCGACATGCCCGGTGTCGACGTGCTCGCCGCAGCGCGCGACGCCGATGCCCGTGGCGCCTGGCAGGAGGCCGACGAGCTGCTCGACCGCTGCGGCGCCGAGGCCCGCTCGGCGGAGGGCCTCGAGCTGCGTGCACGGGCCGCCTACGGAGCGGGCCGGTTCGAGGCCTGCGTCTCGGCCTGGGAGGACCTCCACGCCCTCCTGGTCGCCGCAGCCGATCCGGTCGGCGCGGCACGAGCTGCGGCCATGATCGCCATGTACCTGATGATGGACACCGGGCTGATGGCACCGGTGCGCGGCTGGCTGCGCCGATCCGAGCACCTCCTCGAGGGCCACGAGGAGACCCCGGCGCACGCACTGATCGCGATGGTGCGCACCTACGAGCGGTTCATGTGCGGCGACATGGCGGCTGCCCGCGCACAGTCGGCCCTGGCGATCGAGCTCGGTGAGCGCCTCGGCGTCGGCCCCGCCGTGGTGATCGGCCGCGTCGCGGCGGCACGCGTCGAGATCTTCGACGGACGGATCGACGAAGGGCTCGAACGTCTCGACGAGGTCGGCGCGATGCTCATGGCCGGCGAGGCCGACCCGCTGACGACCGGGATGATGTACTGCGAGCTCATCTGCGCCGCGCAGGGCCTGTCGCAGCACGACCGTGCCGCGGAGTGGACCGAGGTGATGGAGCGTTGGCGGCACGGGGAGGCGATCGGCGGGATCAGCGGTCGGTGCCGCGTCCATCGCGCCGAGCTGCTGCGGGTCTCGGGCCCGTGCGACCTGGCCGAGGCCGAGGCCCTCGCCGCGTGCGAGGAGCTCCGACCGTGGATGCGGCGGGAGTTCGGCTGGCCCCTCGCTGAGCTCGGCAACATCCGCCTCCGCAAGGGCGATCTCGACGGCGCCGACGAGGCCTTCCGCGCCGCGCACGACCACGCGTGGTCGCCCCAGCCCGGGCTCGCGCTTGTGCACCTCGCCCGCGGCGACGTGGCCGGCGCGGCCGCGATGATCGCCGACGCGATCGCCCATCCGATCGACATCCCGTCCAAGGAACGTCCTCCGTTCGGCGACCTGCGGCTCGCGCCCCTGTACGACGCCCAGGTCGAGATCGCCGCCGCCGCCGGTGACACCGCCACGGCGCAGGCCGGTGCCGCCGCGCTCGCCGGCATCGCTGCGGCGTACCCGGGCCGCTCGCTCGACGCCATGGCCGCGCCCGCCGCCGCGCGCGCCGCGGCGCTCGCCGGCGACCTCGACGAGGCGATCACCCGGTGCGCGACGGCCGTCGCACTGTGGACCGAGGTCGGCGCACCCTTCGAGACCGCGGCCGCCCGCACCGCACTCGGCCACGTCTATGCCCGGGCCGGTCTCACCCGTGCCGCCACCATGGAGTGGACCGCGGCGGCCACGGCGTTCTCCACCTTCGGTGCCCGACACTGGGCCGAGCGCGCGACTGCGCTCGCCGACTCGACCGACCCGAACCACCCGAACCACCCGACCGATCCGACCCGACCCGCAGCACCGATGACGTCCGCCGACGGCCGACCGACCGTCGCGACGTTCCGGCGCACCGGTGACACCCGAACGATCAGCTTCGAGGGTCTCGAGACGATCATGCGCGACCTGCAGGGGTTCCGGTACGTCGAACGTCTGCTGCGCGAGCCCGGCCGCGAGTTCCACGTGCTCGACCTGATCGCCGTCGAGCACGGCACGCTGCGGACCCACGATGCCGGCTTGCCCGTGCTCGATGACGAGGCCCGCGCCGCCTACCGGCGACGCCTCGCCGAGGTCGAGGAGGACATCGACGACGCCACCCGCCAGCACGACCTCGGTCGCCTCGCCCTCGCCGAACGCGACCGGGAGTACCTGATCGCCGAGCTGACCGCAGCCGTCGGCCTCGGCGGTCGGGGACGGCTGACCGGCGGCTCCGCCGAGCGGGCCCGCACGAGCGTCACCCGATCGATCCGCTACGCACTCGGCCGACTCGCCGACCACCACCCCGGCATCGCGGCCCACCTGGGCGCGAACGTGCGCACCGGCACCTACTGCACCTATGTGGCCGACCCCCTGGCCACGATCACCTGGACCGTGTGAAACAAGGGCTCGGCCGATGGGCAGGCCGCCCCGACGGCGAGCGATGATGTCGGCATGAGCGCGACGACGCCCGAGGCTGCATCGATCGACCGGGAGGCCC
>CAYRXQ010000230.1:0-5139 GCA_964428115.1 uncultured Ilumatobacteraceae bacterium | reverse complement strand
GGAGAAGTCCTTGATCGGGCTGATGTCCCGGAAGGTGTTCGCCAAACCCTGGTTCAAGAACCAGTCGAAGCTCTCACGCTGGATCGCGATCAGATCCGGCAGTTCGAGGGGTTCGTCCAAGTTCGCGAACGAGTAGCGCTGACGGGAAGTCGAGCGTGTGGTCACGGATCACCTCTGTTCCGGGTGGTGACGAGCGGGGAGCGGCAGGACGCGCCAGGTCACACCTCGGAACGGGTGGCGGGACGGGCGACGCACGGCAACCGGCGATCCTATCCATCCGGGACGTGCATCGTCAACGCCGCGGACAGGGCCGCCCAAATGGAGGGGCCCACTCGTCCGGGCTGCCAGGACACCGGCGGCCGGTCTGGATCGCCCGCACGGCAGGGCCGCTCGGGCGAATTGACGTCAACGTAAAGAACCGCCCGCACCATGTCAAGCACTGTCGAGCACCGATGTATCGCACCGATGGCACCCTCCCACGAGCCGGATGAGAGGATTCTCATCGTGTTCTCATCCGGTGCGGCCCCGATCCCGGCACGCTGACGCCCGTGACGCCCCCACCTGCGAGTGCGCTGCCGCCACCCACGGGCCGACCGGAGCCGGGTGGCCGACCCCCGGTGCACCGTCACCGTCGCCCGGCCTGGCGTCGCCGGCTGGGTGGGATCCGGATGCGCATCGTGGTGCTGTACGTCGTGTTGGTCACCGCCGCGCTCGGGATCGCCATCGTCGTCACCCGGCAGGTCCTGCTGTCGCGCGTCGACCGATCGGTGGCCACGCAGCTCGCGCAGGAGACCGAGGAGCTGCGCGTGCTGGTGGCCGAGATCGATCCCGCCACCGGGGAGCCCTTCGGCAACGACGTCACGGCCCTGCTCACGGCCTTCCTGTCGCGCAGCATCCCCGCCGACGACGAGGCCTTCTTCAGCTTCGTCGACGGCGAGCCGTTCCTCTACAGCTTCAACGCGCCACCCGAGCTGCTCGACGACCCGGCACTCGTCGAGCGCTGGGCCGAGGTGCCCCAGAGCACCACCGGGACCGCCAGCACGGTCGCGGGACCGATCTCGTACCTCGCGGTGCCCCTGTTCGACGGCGACACGGTGGCCGGGGTGTTCGTGGTGGCCGCCTTCCCCGCCGAAGCCCGCAGCGAGGTGACCCAGGCGATCCGGATCATCGCGGTCACCGGCGCCGCGGTGCTGCTCGTCACCGCGATCGCGGCGTGGGCGGTGGCCGGGCAGGTGCTGCGCCCGGTGCGCGAGCTCACCGAGACGGCCCGCAGCATCCACGACGCCGACCTGTCGGGGCGGATCCCGGTCGACGGTGACGACGAGCTCGCCGAGCTCGGCCGCACGTTCAACGACATGGTCGACCGCCTCGAGGAGGGCTTCGCCTCCCAGCGCCGATTCCTCGACGACGTCGCCCACGAGCTGCGCACCCCGATCACGATCGCCCAGGGGCACCTCGACGTCCTCGGCGACGACCCCGCCGAGCGGGCCGAGACCGTCGAGGTGATCACCGAGGAGCTCGACCGCATGAACCGCTACGTGTCGGACCTGCTCCTGCTCGCCAAGGCCGAGCAGCCCGACTTCCTCCACCCCGGCCCGGTCGACGTCGGCGAGCTGGTCGAGTCCGTCCTCGGTCGCGTCGGCGGCCTCGCTGATCGGGGGTGGACCAGCGACGGCGCTCCCCGGCCCGGCACGGTGGTGATCGACGGCGACGACCAGCGGCTGATGCAGGCGATCCTGAACCTGGCCGGCAACGCCGTGGAGCACACCGGGCCGGGCGACGAGATCGCGATCGGCGCATCGATCGACGCCACGCACGCCCGGCTGTGGGTCCGCGACACCGGCCCCGGCATCGATCCGGAGCTCGCCGATCAGCTCTTCGAACGAAACGCTCGCGGCGCGACCAGCCGTGCGAGCCGTCCCGGCGGCACCGGACTCGGCCTGTCCATCGTCGATGCGATCGCCAAGGCGCACGGCGGTTCCGTCACCGTCGACGGACGCCCCGGCGTCGGCGCGATCTTCACCCTCACCATCCCCAGGGAGCCCACGTGACCCGCATCCTGATCGCCGAGGACGAGGACCGCATCGTCTCGTTCCTCGAGAAGGGCCTTCGCTCGAGCGGCTACACCACCGTGGCCGTGCAGACCGGGCCCGACGCCGTGGCACTCGCCCGCGACGACTCGTTCGACCTGATGATCCTCGACCTCGGCCTCCCCGGCCTCGACGGACACGGCGTGCTCGGCAAGATCCGCGCCCGGGGCGAGACCCTGCCGGTGATCATCCTGTCGGCGCGCGACGGCGTGGAGGACACCGTCGCCGGGCTCGAGCGCGGCGCCGACGACTACATGACCAAGCCGTTCCGCTTCGAGGAGCTGCTCGCCCGGATCCGACTGCGGCTGCGAGACGAGGCCACCTCGGAGACCACCGTGCTCACCGGCGGTGGGATCAGCCTCGACCTGCGCTCCCGGCGGGCCTCGGTCGGCGACCGGGTGGTGGAGCTGACCGCACGCGAGTTCGCCCTGCTCGAGACGTTCCTGCGGCACTCGGGTCAGGTGCTCAGCCGGGAGCAGCTCCTCTCCCACGTGTGGGGCTACGACTTCGATCCGGGCTCCAACGTGGTCGACGTCTACGTCCGGTACCTGCGCAAGAAGCTCGGCGAGGACTCCGTCGAGACGGTGCGCGGCATGGGCTACCGGGTCGGCGGTTGACGTGAGCGGTGACTCGTTCCCGCGGCCGTCGTTGATCGACGACGCCGTGCTGCCGGCGGCGGCCCACCTGACGGGCCCGGCCGTCGAGGCACTGCTCGGCGCCACCGTCGATGCCGCCGGCGGCCGACTCCACGACGCCCGCGCCGTGCACGTCCAGTACCGCCCCGGCAGCGACCTCGTGGTGCGCTACCAGACCACGGTCACCTGGGGTGGTGCCCCGCCGGTGAACGAGACGCTGCTCGCCGCCACCACCTCGCGTGGACCGCTCCCGGGAACCGTGCCGATGGTCGCGGAGACCGAGCAGGGCACGCTCGAGGTCGGGGTGTGGCGGTGGCCCTTCGACCCGGTCCTGACCGGCCTCACCGCGGCGGTCACGCCGTCTGCGGCCGGTGAGCTCCTGGGCGACGTCGTCGAGCGGCCGGTGTCGCTCGAGGTCGTCGCCTACCGACCCACCGAGCGTGCGGTGGTGCGCGTGACCGACCGCACCGGCCGGTCCTGCTACCTCAAGGTGGTCGACCCGCGGCGCGTCGAGGACCTGGTCGAGCGGCACCGACGGCTGCGAGCCGCCGGCCTGCCGGTCCCCGAGATCCTGGCGGCCGACGCCGCGCAGGGCTGGTTCGCCATGCGAGCGCTCGAGGGCGACACGCTGCGGATCCGCCTGAAGGACGCTCGGCCGCCCTGGCCCGAGCCGGCGGCGTACCTGGCGCTCCTCGATGCGCTCCACGGCGTCGAGCTCCCGGGGGCGACACCCGTCCCCGGACGGATCGCCGACGCGATCGGCCACGCCGCGATGCTCGCGACGGTCCTGCCCGACCAGCGCCCGCGCGTCGAGCGGCTCACCGAGTCGCTGCGGTCGGCGCTCGACCGGGCCGAGGCCCGGCGCGGGCCGACCATCCACGGCGATCTCTACGAGGCCCAGCTCGTGGTCGGTGAGGGCACCGAGATCACCGGCCTGCTCGACATCGACGATGCCGGCCCGGGTGATCCACTCGACGACCTCGCCACGGTGCTCGCCCACCTGCGCTACCGGGCCGATCTCGATCGGGGTCGGACCGATCTGGTCGGCTACACCGACGCGCTCCGTCGGGGCTTCCTCACCCAGGTCGACGCCGAGGAGCTCGACGAAGCGACCGGCGCCGTGCTCGTCGGCCTCGCCACCGGCCCGTTCCGGACCCAGCACCCCGACTGGCGGCGCGACACCCGGCGTCAACTCGCACGTGCCGAGCGGCTCGTCCGGGCGTCCCCTCGATGAGGGACTTCTCATCCGCGCTTCATGCTCCTGCCATGCGCGGCGAGGATGCTGATGCTCGCGAGGCGGCCGGGACGGCCCCTCGATCCCCCCACATCGCCACCCACGGCATCACCGGCATCACCGGCATCACGAGGACGGACCGAACGTGAAGAAGATCGATTGGCGCATCGCAGCAGCGGGCGGCGTGCTCGCCGGGGTCGGCCTCGGCGGCTTTGTGCTCGCCGGATCCAACGACCCGGTCCTCGTCCCCTCCGGCGTCGAGCTCCGGGACGGCGACTCGAGCTCGCCCGTCGGACCGACCACCACGATCGTGGCCGAGACGACGACGACCGAGACCACGCTCCCCTCGACCACGGCGGTCTCGACGACCACCGAGCCGCCCGCCACCAGCACCACGCTGGACAGCGTCGATCGGCCCACTGCGACGACCACCGCCGTGGCCCCGGCGGGTACGGCGACGACGCTGGCGAGCGTCCCCTCCCCCGACACCCCAGTCCCGGCGCCGGTTCCCGCCCCGGCGCCGGTACCGGCCACCACCGTCGACAGCCCGCCGTCGCCCGACACTCCGGTCACGACCGTGACCGTGTCGGACGATGACGACGATGACGACGATGACGATGACGACGGTGACGACGACTGAGGTCGTCGCCGCGGCGCATCTGGCCGGACACGCGAGGAGGCCCCCGGGAGTGATCCCGGGGGCCTCGTCGCGTCCGGCGTCGGGACGGTTCAGCGGATCACTTGACCTCGACGGAGGCGCCGGCCTCTTCGAGCTTGGCCTTGGCGGCCTCGGCGGCATCCTTGGTGGCCTTCTCGAGGACGGGCTTGGGGGCGCCGTCGACGAGGTCCTTGGCCTCCTTGAGGCCCAGGCTGGTCAGCTCGCGAACGACCTTGATGACCTGGATCTTCTGGGCGCCGGCGCCGGTGAGGACGACGTCGAACTCGTCCTTCTCCTCGGCGGCCTCGGCGGCCGGTGCGCCGGCGGCCGCGGCGACCGCGACCGGAGCGGCGGCGGTGACGCCGAACTTCTCTTCGAACGCGTCGAGGAGCTCCTTGAGCTCCAGGACGAGCTGCGGGCCCGCGGCCATGTCCTCTCATCGTCCTCCGATGTAGAGCCCATCGTCCACCTGATCGAAGAGCGCCCCGACCAGCCCTCGCACGCCCTTGGCAAGCTCCGCGG
>CAYRXQ010000229.1:0-5154 GCA_964428115.1 uncultured Ilumatobacteraceae bacterium | reverse complement strand
TGCAGCTCGCCGCGCTGCAGCTCGCCGCGCTGCAGCTCGCCGCGCCGCAGCGGGCGATCAGGTGTCAGTCGTCGGGCATCCAGAAGGTGAAGACACGATCGGCGTCGATGCGGGCGAACGCTGCGCCGTCGAGGATCTGGAGCCACGAGTCGCCGTAGCGCGGAAGGTAGATGTCGAGCAGCGTCTGGCGGAGCCCGGCGTGCTCGGGAGCGGCGACGTCGACGCGGCGGGCGGTGCCGTGGACCGTGACCGCGAGGTGCTCGCCCGGGAGGTGGGTGGCGGACACGCTCGGGCGTTCGTCGATGTGGCGGAACCGGAGCGAGGCGGGCGACGAGCCGAAGTGGAACGCACCGCGGTAGAAGACGCCGTCGACCGGCCCGGTGATGGGTCGACCGTCGCGGGTGGTGGTGGCGAGGGTGAGCAGGCACATCCCGGTCAGCTGCTCGGCGAGGCGGGTCGCGTCGAGTCGCCGCTCGGGTGCGTGGATGTCGCGCAGGTGCGCGCCGGCGTGCTCGTAGCTCGCGTCGATGGTGCGCTGCAGCGCGTCGAGGTCGTCGGGTCGTTCGTGCATTCGAGCCTCCGGATGTCGCGGGTTCTACGGTGTAGAGACGAATACTCTACACCGTAGATGGACACGCCACGACCAGGACTCGATGTCGGGCGCATCGTCGACGCCGCCTGCGCGACGATCCGAGACGACGGCCTGCAGCGCCTCTCGATGCGTCGGCTCGGGGCGCGCCTCGGCGTGGATCCGATGGCCGTGTACCACCACGTGGCCAACAAGCAGGCACTGCTCGCGCTGGTCATGTCGCAGGTCGTCGCCGCGATGCCGTTGCCCGACGGCGAGGCGCCGTGGGGAGACCGAGTTCGCCAGTGGGCCGGCGCGTACTGGGAGGTGGTGGCTGCCAATCGCGAGCTCGTCGCGGCCGGTCTCGCCGACCCGGTGATCGCCGGGGGTGGCATGCCGATCGTCGCGCCGCTGCGGGCGGCGGTCGCCGACAGCGGCATCTCGGCTGACCTCGTCGAGCCGAACGTGTACCTCGTGGTCGACTTCGTGCACGGGTCGGCGCTCGGCAGCGCGGAGCCGCTGCGACGTGGCCCCGACCAGCTCGAGGTGCGCGACGATGTCGAGTCGCATCAGGATCTGGATCTCCTCCGGGCTGCGTTCGAGCGTGGCCTCGACACGGTGCTGGCCGGGCTGGAGACGATCGCCGAGCGGGAGGAGCGAGCGTGACGACAGGGGTCGATCTCTACTGGATCCCGCTCGGATCGGGCGCCGGCGGGGAGCTGGTGCGATGGAGCGGTCGCACCTACGAGGCGCTGACGGCCGTTGCCGCTCGCCGTCCGCGCTGCGACCTGTACCACTCGGCGCTGGAGGTCCACCTCGACGGGGTGACGACGGCGATCGAGATGACGCCCGTCTGGACCAAGCGCGGTGAGCGTGGCGTGGTGCTCGAAGGCGCGGTCGGCGCTCGGTTCCTCGGCCGCTCGCGGCTGTTCCGCTACGAGGTCCGGGCGTGGCGCGGGGGCTCCATCCCCGACGCTGCGGCGGCCGTGGGTGGCCCGGCTCGGGTCTCGTCCGACGAGGATGCTGCCCGAGCGGTCCTCGAGCTGGTCCCCGATTTTCCCGCCCGGACCTGGGGTCGCGACGAGCTGTCGACCGGCGAGATGTGGAACTCGAACTCGTTGACGTCGTGGCTGCTCGCCTGCGCCGGGCTGGTGACGGCCGAGGTCGGCCCTCCTCCAGGCGGCCGCGCCCCCGGCTGGGACGCCGGCCTGCGCGTCGCCGCCCGAGCCACGTGAGCTGACGGTTCGATCGCGCCCTCCGACGGCGCCTCCCGACAGCGCCTCCCACCATCGCCCTCCGATCCGGGCCCTCCGATCGCTGGGGATCG
Organism: uncultured Ilumatobacteraceae bacterium; assembly: GCA_964428115.1. Lineage (GTDB taxonomy): Bacteria > Actinomycetota > Acidimicrobiia > Acidimicrobiales > Ilumatobacteraceae > CAYRXQ01. Next base: position 3,259 of record CAYRXQ010000229.1, on the reverse strand, counting down.
TGACCTTCGCCCCTGCCGCCTGCACGGTCGTTCGATCAAGGTGGACCACGGGCCTCGAGCAGAGGTCGAAGGAGGGAGGGACGTCGATGGGAGAGACGTTCGCGATCGAAGTCGAACACGTCACCAAGCGCTACGGCGAGGACACGGTCGTCACCGACCTCGGGTTCTCGGTGCCGCCCGGCCGGGTGACGGGCTTCGTGGGGCCGAACGGTTCCGGGAAGTCGACGACCATGAAGATCATGCTCGACCTCGCGAGCGCGACCGAGGGGCGGGTCACCATCGGCGGCCACCGGTATCGCGACCTTCCGGATCCGGCCCGGGTCGTCGGTGCGATGATCGAGTCGGACGCCTTCCACCCCGGCCGGAGCGGCCGCAACCACCTGCGGATCCTCGCCGACGCGACCGGCATCCCACACGCCAGGGTCGACGAGACGCTCGAGTTGGTCGACCTCACCGATGCCGCCGACCGCAAGGCCGGCGCGTACTCACTCGGGATGCGTCAGCGCCTCGGTCTCGCTGCCGCCCTGATGGGCGACCCGCCGGTGCTCGTCCTCGACGAGCCCGGCAACGGCCTGGATCCCCAGGGCATCCGGACCCTGCGGGATCTGCTGCGCGCCCAGGCGGCTGCGGGCGGGACGGTGTTCGTGTCGAGCCACCTGCTGTCGGAGGTCGAGCACCTGGCCGACGACGTCATCGTGATCAATCGCGGGCGACTCGTCACCCAGGGGTCGCTGGCCGAGCTGCAGCAGGCAGCGACGCTCGTGCGGACCGCCGATCCGGGCCGTCTCGCCCCAGAGTTGGAGCGAGCGGGAGCAGTGACGGAGGCGCACGGACCCGACGGGCTGATCGTCCGGGGGATGGCGACCCAGGAGATCGGCGAGCGGGCCTTCACCTCGGGGGTCGCGGTGTGGGAGCTGTCGCCTCGGGCTGGCTCGCTCGAGGAGCTGTTCCTGAACTGGACCGCCCAGCCATCGACCAGTGAGGAGGTGGCACGATGACCATGCGCCGTCTCATCCGAGCCGAGCTCCGCAAGCTGACCAGCACGAGGATGCCGATCGCGTTCGTCGCGGTCCTGGTCGTGATCGCAGCGCTCAACGCGTTCGCGGTCGTCGCCGGCACCGACATGGACGGGAGCAAGACGTTCATCTCGACCGCTGCGGATCAGCAGTCGCTGATGGCGTTCGCGTTCAACGCGTTCCTGGGTGCCGGCCTGTTCGGCGCGATCGCCGTGGCCCGCGAGTACGGGCATCACACCGTGGTGCCGACGTTCCTGGCGTCGCCGCGTCGGCATCGAGCGGTGTTCGCGCAGCTCATCGCGGTGGCGATCGGTGGGTGCGTGCTCAGCCTGATCGGCGCTGGGCTGACGGTGACGGCCGTCGCCGTGGCGCTCCCCACCACCGAGTACGGGTTCCTCGTCTCGGCCGCCGACGTGACCCGCGTCGTCGTCGCGTCGGGGTTCGTGGGGGCTGCCGGTGCGGTGCTCGGCGCCGGGATCGGGGCGATCGTGCGCAACGTGGGCGGGGCGGTCACCGCGACCGTGTTCGTGTTCATGGTTGCCCCGCCCCTCGTCGTCCAGCTCGCCAACGGCACCGGGTCGTGGATGCCGGCCAACCTCGCCAACGTGCTGTCGGGAACGGTCGACGACGTCAGCCCGGCCGCGGCGGTGGTGGCCATGCTCGTGTGGGCCGCGGTTCCGGCGCTCGTCGGATTGGTCGCGGTCCGACGTCGCGACGTGGTGTGACCCGCTCCGTCGTCGAGGTCGTCGTCTCGCAAGTCGCGACCTGCAGCACGACCAGCTGCAGCGCGGCCAGCTGCAGCGGTGTCTGACACCGGCGGGGGTACGGTGGCCGGGTGGCTGACTCCCCGGGGGACAGGTCGTCGCACTTTCCTGCGATCGAGCGCAAGTACGGCAGGCCGGTGCAGGAGTGGCTCGACGAGCTCGAAGCGCTCGGCGACGTGCCGTACGGCGAGCAGATGGCCCTGCTGCAGGTGGGGCACGGGTTCAGCCGGACCCATGCGAACGCACTGGTCATGTACGCCCGCGGCTCGACCAGCGCGAGGCGCTTCGACGATCCCGAGGCCTTCTTCCGCGACCTCGGCGGCGAGCGGGAGCAGACGGCACGGGCGATCATCGCGGCGATCGTCGCCGAACATCCCGACCTCGAGCTCGTGATCGCCTGGAACCAGCCGATGCTGCGCCTCGGGACCGACTACGTGTTCGGGCTGTCGGCGGCCACGAACCACCTGCTGATCGCGTCGTGGGGCGGCATCTCCGAGACGGTCGCTGCGAACCTGAACGGGCTCACGGCCAACAAGAAGACGATCAGGGTCCCCGTGGGGTGGGACGTCGACGTCGCGCTGCTGCGGTTGATGGTGGGGGAGCGGCTGGCACAGCTCGGGTCGTGAGCGGATCGCGAAGATCGATGTTCAGCTCCGCCGCGATCCGGGTACTGCGGTTGCGTACCCCACTCACCAAGAGGTTCCCATGATCTGGTTCATTCTCATCCTGCTCGGCATCGGCTTGGTCTTCGGTGCCATCGCCCGGCTCCTCGTCCCCGGGCCCGACCCGATGTCCATCGGGCAGACGTGGCTCCTCGGGGTGATCGGCAGCCTCGTCGGAGGCTTCCTCGGCTACCTGGTCTTCGGCGCCGACGTCGAGGACGGCGCAGTTCAGGCCGGCGGCATCGTGAGCTCCATCGTCGGCGCCGTCCGGTTGGTGCTGCTCGCTCGGGTGCTCCGCCGTCGGCAGACCGCGGCGAGCTGATCTCCCGCTGCCGTCGCCGCCCTCGGCCAGCTCAGGGCCTGAGCTGTGTCCGGCGCAGGAGTTGGGCGTTCAGGGCGACCACGATCGTCGAAACGCTCATCAGCACTGCGCCGACGGCGGGGGAGAGGGTGATGCCCGCCCAGGCGAACGCTCCGGCCGCCAGCGGGATGGTGACGTAGCCCAGACCCGGCATCAGCAGTTCCGGCCTGGCCAGGCCTCCCTGCGGCCACTCGGCGGAGTACAGCCGCAGGTAAAAGTAGGAGTACAGCAGCGTGCCAAAGCACCAGCCGATCACGGCCATCACGAACATCAGTCCCAGCCAGCCGAGCGAAGTGCTGCCGGTTGTGAAGATCGGCAGCCCGGTTTCTTCTGGCAGCGTGCTGGTCCGCATCAGTTCCAACTCCCGGCGATCAGGCCACAGCCAGACCGAGAGCGCGGCCACGCTGATCACGATTCCCACCGGAACGACCAGAAACAGTTTTGCGATGGTGGCGA
>CAYRXQ010000228.1:0-5167 GCA_964428115.1 uncultured Ilumatobacteraceae bacterium | reverse complement strand
CACCACGTAGTCGCCGGATGCTGCGGGACGATCGACGTCGGCCAGCGAGCCGTGACGGCGCAGCTCGGTGCGGACCGCCTCGTCGACCTCGTCGTCGCCCGCCACGGGCGAGGGCAGCTCGACGCGCAGGCCGCCGTACCCGGGCACCGTGACGACGGGCCGGATCTCGCAGGTGGCGTCGAACTCGACGACGCCCTCCTCCTCGCCACCGGTGATCTCGACCTCGGGGGTGGCGATCAGATCGACGTCGTGTTCGCGGATGGCCTTGGAGAGGTACTGCGGGATGGCGTCGCGCAGGGCCTGCTCGCGGGCCGGACCGATGCCGATCCGAGCCTCGAGGACCCGCCGTGGGGCCTTGCCGTTGCGGAACCCGGGGAGCTTGATCTCCCGGGCCAGCGCGGCGAAGGCCCGGTCGATGTCGCGATCGAACTCGGCCTCCTCGATCTCGACGTACACCTTGACCTTGTTCCCCTCGAGGGGTTCGACCGAACTCTTCACAGGGCCGGGAGTGTACCGGTGGGGTGTGTCGTTGCCGGAGGCCGAACCCGACGGCGACCGGGGTCGGGTTCGCGATCGGTCGACACCGGCGGGCAGATCAACTATCGTCACTCCTACTGTCAGTAGTTGTCCCGGCAGGAGCAGCGCGGGCCCCGCCGGCCCGGGAAGGAGCACGTCGTGCAGGTCATCACACTGGGGACCGGGAGCCCGATCCCCGATCCGAACCGTGCCGGTCCGTCCACGCTCGTGCGCGCCGCCGGACGAGACGTGCTGGTCGATTGCGGGCGTGGGGTCCTGATGCGGCTGGTGGCCGCCGGCGTGCTCCCGCCGATGCTCGACCGGGTGGTGCTGACCCACCTGCACAGCGATCACGTCTGCGACTTCAACGACGTGCTCACCACTCGGTGGGTGATGTCGCCCGGGCCGAACCCGCTCCGGGTGATCGGCCCGGTCGGCACCCGACGGTTCGTCGACCGCACGCTCGACATGCTCACCGACGACATCGGCTACCGCATCGCCCACCACGCGGATCTGAACGCCCCGCCCACGTGCGAGGTGGTCGAGGTCGAGTTCGACGCCGACGCGGAGGCAGCCGGGTCGACGTCGATCGTGGTCGACGAGGACGGGTTCCGACTGCTGGCCGCACCCACGAGCCACGCGCCGGTCCATCCCACGATCGGGCTGCGGATCGAGGCCGACGGTGCCGTCGTCGCACTGGCCGGCGACACCGTGCCCTGCGCCGGGCTCGACGCGCTCTGCCGTGGGGCGGACGTCTACGTCCAGACCGTCATCCGGCGCCGGCTCGTCGAGGCCATCCCAGCGGCCCGGCTGCAGGACATCCTCGACTACCACTCGAGCATCGAGGACGCGGCGGCCACGGCGCAGCGCAACGGGGTGCACCACCTCGTGATGACCCATCCGGTCCCCCCGCCCGCGCCCGGCACCGAACCCGAATGGGAGGCCGACGCCGCTGCGGGGTTCGGCGGGAAGGTCGTGCTGGCCCACGACCTCTGGTCGACGACGGTGCCGGCCGCCGACTGATCCTCGGCCCGCCTCGGGGACCGCACGCATGAACGTGCGTGGCGAGCCCCGGATCGGGCAGACTGTCGCCGCCATGCAGTACTGGAAGCCGCACTCGCTCGCCACGCCGCACACCGACCAGCTCGATCTGCGGATGGGCGATCGCGTCCGGACCCACGTCGACGTGCACGGCGCACCAGCGGGGACCGAGGGCAAGGTCATCCTGGCCAACGGCTTCAACTGGCAGCGCTACCGGGTGCTGTTCGACAACGGCTCCGAGATCGGCGACCTCGACGGCCGCCAGATCGAGCCGCTGGGCCGGGCCGCGAAGCGCCTCGCCAAGGCCGCGGCACGCGCCAACCGCTGACCGGCTCACACGACCTGACCCACGCCTGCGCCGCGGCGCCGCGCCGGTAGGGTTTGGAACCACGGGAAGTGGCGCAGCCTGGTAGCGCACCTGCTTTGGGAGCAGGGGGTCGGGAGTTCGAATCTCCCCTTCCCGACTGCGGCCCGTCACAGGGCGATCGGCCCGAGCCCGGGTGTCGACGGTCGTGGCGGTGCCGGCCAGTCACGGTCGCCGAGCGCCAACCCGTGGCGCTCGTACGCGTCGGCCAGCCAGGACCGAGCGGTCTCGCCCAGCAGCGTCCGCGCGAGGTCGACGTGCGCAGCGCGGAACCGTCCGTCGTGACCAGACGCCACGCCGGCGAGCACGTGCGCGAGCTCGTGGCACAGGGTGGCCTCGTCGTGCTGACCCACAGCGATGCGGATCTCGATCGTCGCACCCGAGCCGGCCAGCCGTGCGGTGCCGCCGGCGCGGTGGACCGCGCTCGACCGCCGCGCGTCGCTGCGGGCACGACGCAGCACGATGGCCGGACCGGGCCACCACGGATCGTCCACCAGCCCCTGCACCATCTGCTCGAGGTCGTGGAACGGCCGGCGCCGTTCGTGGAGCGTTCCACCGAACGCGGCGCGCTCGGCGGCGTAGACCTGTGCCCGGTCGACGTTGGCGTCCGAGCGCCGACCGACCGTCACGTCGCCTCCCGGCCCGGCCCGAGGGCGGCTCGGCCCGGCAGCCGGGTCCGGCCGAGGTCGACCGCAGCGGCCGCCTCGACGCCCGCGAGGTAGCCCGGTGCGGTGGCCCGAGCCGCCGGGCGGGCCGGCGTCACCCGCCGCCACCGCTCACGTACGAACGCGTCGACCCGGTCGTCGAGCGCGGCGAGCGCCGGCAGCGCACCCACGCTCGGGTCGACACCAGCCGTGGGGCCCGTACCGTCCGCAACGGCGATGCGGTTGATCTCGTCGAGCATCTGGCCGACCTGTGCGGCGAACCCGAACAGGAACGACCGCCGCCACTGCTGGGTGGCCGCTGCGGTGCTGCGTCGCCCCGCAGCCAGCCGGCCCGAGGCCTGGGCGTGCAGCGAGGTGTACAGGAGCTCGACGGTCCGCAGGTCGTCGACCCGACCGGCCACGTGTGCCACGGTGCCCTCGGGGCCGGGACCGAACACCACCCGGCACGAGTGCGCCTCGGCCACCGCCTGCAGCAGCGCCAGACGCGCACGCACGTAGGCGCCCCGACCGATGGCGACGTCGAGCACCTGGAGCGGCCCCTGATCGGCACGCAACCGTGAGGGCTCGATGCGATGCGCGGCGATGAGCTCGGCCGCCTTACGCGAGAAGGCATCGGCCTCGTCGGGGTGCGGACTCCGCTCGGCCATCGCCAGGAGCTTGCGGACCTTGGCGATGAGCGCCTCCTGCGCTGCGACCTCGGCGGCCGCGGCGGCCTGGTCGGTGTGTCGCTGGGTCGCTCCGCTCCGTGCCATGTCGACCAGTGTGCCCGAGGGGTGCGCGACCCCTTCGGCGGTGCCGGTCGCGGTCGGCGCGAAGGACGGGTCGTTGGTCCCTGGCTTCACGCTCGACCATCCATGACACTTGGACTGTGAGATTCCCCATCGCCACGGCGTCGGGCACCCAGGCGGCAACGACCACGACCAGCGAGCGCACCCCATGGCGCGCGGTCGCCGTCCCATCGGAGCACGGCGGTTGGGGGCTGACCCTCGAGCCCGTCCTGCTGGGCCTCCTGGTGGCCCCGTCCCATGCCGGCCTGGCGATCGGTGCCGCAGCGTTCCTGACGTTCCTCGCTCGAACCCCGACCAAGCTGGTGGCCGTCGATGTTCGACGGGGTCGGTGGCTCCCGCGCACCCGGACCGCCGCGCTCGTCGCCGTACCCGAACTGGTCGTGCTCGCGGTGCTCGTCGTCGCCGCAGCCCGATGGTCGGACGGCGGATGGTGGCTGCCGGTCGGCGTTGCCGCCCCGCTCGTCGCGGTCGAGGCCTGGTACGAAGTGCGCAGCCGCGGGCGACGGCTGGTCCCCGAGCTCTGCGGTGCGGTCGGCGTGGCTGCTGCGGCAGCCGCGATCGTGCTGGCCGATGGGGGCGGCGCACGACTCGCCGTCGGTGTCTGGGTGGTGCTCGCCGCCCGATCGATCGGTGCCATCCCGTTCGTACGATCCCAGATCGTCCGGGCACGTCGCGGGGTCGTGGAACTGCGCACCAGCGACGCTGCACAGCTCGTCGCGTGCGCCGCGGTGGCCGGAGCTGCACTCGTCGAACGCTCGATGCTCCTCGGCACCCTCGGCGTGGCCGCGCTCTCGATCGCCCAGTTCCGGTGGGCCCGCCACGACCCACCGGCCATCAAGGTGCTCGGTCTCCGTCAGATGGCTCTCGGCCTCGCCCTGGTCGCCCTCACCGCCGCCGGATTCCACGCACTGACCTGACCGGCCCAGACCGACCACGAGGCCCCCCCGTATGAGCACTCCTGCTCCGCACCCGTCCACCACCGACGGCTACCGGGGCATCCACCACCGTCGCCGACATCGTCTCACCGACGATCTGCTCCCCCACCGGCTGAGCGAGGAGCGGATGGTGTTCCCGCTCACGATCGATCTCCTCGGTGCCGTGGAGCCGACCAGCTCCGAGGGTGGCAGCGTCCTCGGCCCGGTGACGGTGCTGGAACGACGTCCTGTTCCCGAGGATCCTCGAGCTCGAGGCCCCGCTGCGCTGAGCCCGCGTCGGGCGCACCGACCAGGCGTCGAGCTGCAGCGCGGCGAGCTGCAGCGTGTCTGACACCGAGAGCGGGACCGAGGTCCTCATCGGCGTCGCGTTGCCGGTGGTGATCCTGCTCACCCGGGCCGGACGTCGGCCCGGCGTGGTGACCGTTGCCTCGGTCCTGCTCCTGGTCGGTGTGTTCGCGAAGCGGATCAACATCTTGTTCGCGGCCGAGTTCGAGCCCCTCGTCGGGCTCGCCCCCGGGATCCCGGGCGGCAGGCCGGGGCCGCTCTTCCGACCCGACGAGGTCTACATCCCGACCTGGGTCGAGTGTGGCGTGCTGCTCGGCATGGTCGCCTTCTTCTGCACGATCGTCACCCTCGGCGTCCGCTACGCCGTGCTCCCCCACCACGACGAACCCACCACCTGACCGGGCGCGCCTCGACGTCGACCGGCTCGGGCATCTGCTCGAGGAGCGGCGGGTGCTGTTCCCGCTGACGATCGAGCTGCAGCGCGGTGAGCTGCAGCGTGTCTGACACCGAGAGCGGGTGACGGGAATCGAACCCGCATCATCAGCTTGGAAGGCTGAGGTTCTAGCCGTTGAA
>CAYRXQ010000227.1:0-5181 GCA_964428115.1 uncultured Ilumatobacteraceae bacterium | reverse complement strand
GCCGCCTCACGGCGATGGACTACCTCGACATCCAGATCAGCCTCGACGGCACCGACGCCGCCACCAACGACGCCGTGCGCGGCGAGGGCTCCTACGCCACGGCACGACGGGCCATGGACCACCTCGCCGAGGCCGGCTTCGGACCCTTCAAGATCTCGGTGGTCGTCACCCGTCACAACGTCGACCAGCTCGACGAGTTCAAGGCGTTGGCCGACGGCTACGGCGCCCAGCTGCGGGTGACCCGCCTGCGCCCCTCGGGCCGCGGCGTCGACAGCTGGCACGAGCTGCACCCCACCAACGAGCAGCAGCGGCAGATCTACCGCTGGCTGCTCGCCCACGGCGACAACGTGCTGACCGGTGACTCGTTCTTCCACCTCAACGCACTCGGCGAGCCGCTCCCGGGCCTCAACATGTGCGGTGCCGGACGCGTCGTGTGCCTGATCGATCCGATCGGCGAGGTCTACGCCTGCCCGTTCGTGATCCACGACCAGTTCAAGGCCGGGTCGGTCCGCGACGCCGGCGGCTTCACCGCGGTGTGGCGCGAGAGCGAGCTGTTCCGCGAGCTGCGCGAACCGCAGTCGGCCGGCGCGTGCGCCTCCTGTGGCAGCTACGACGCGTGTCAGGGCGGTTGCATGGCCGCCAAGTTCTTCACGGGGCTCCCCCTCGACGGCCCCGACCCCGAGTGCGTCGGCGGTGAGGGCGAGCTCGCGCTCGCGGGCGTGACCACGGTGCCCGTACCGTCAATGGACCACTCCAAGCCGACCCGTCCCGTCGCGGTCGCCTCACCGGTCACGTTCGTCCGGAAGTGACGGCGCGCCCGTGTGGGCTCTCTGGATCCCGCTGGCGTACCTGCTGGGGACGTTCCCGAGCGCGCACCTGATCGCTCGCGCCAACGGCATCGACATCACGTCGGTCGGGTCGGGCAACCCGGGCGCCTCGAACGTCACCCGGGCCCTGGGGTGGCGCAAGGGCATCTGGGTGTTCGTGCTCGACGCGCTCAAGGGTGGGCTCGCCGCAGCCCTCGGCCTCGCCGTCGCCGGACGACCCGCGGGCTACGTGCTCGGTGCGGCCGCCATCGTCGGCCACATGTTCCCCGTGACGCGCGGGTTCCGGGGCGGCAAGGGGGTGGCCACCGGTGGCGGGGTCCTCACCGTCATGCACCCGCTCATCGCCGTGGCCGTGATCTCGCTGTGGTGGATCGTGAGCCGGGTCACCGGCAAGGCCGCCATCGGCTCGATCGTGGCGGTGAGCCTGGTGCCGGTCGGCCTCGCGATCGTCGGCGCGCCGGCGTGGGAGTACGCAGCGGTCGTGGCCATCTGCGTGCTCATCGTGGCCCGCCACGCGGGCAACGTGCGCCGGATCCTGCGGCGCGAAGAGCCGGCGCTCACCGCCCAGGAGCAGTAGCCCGATCGGTGGCCGACGGTCGTCACCCAGGGTTGGGTGACGTCGATCGGGCTGGGCGAGACTGACGCCGATGCGCCTGCTGGAACCACTCGACATCGGGACGCGCACGGCACCCAGCCGCGTGGCGTTCGGCCCGATCGTCACCAACCTCGGCGACGACGAGCGACGCTGCACCCACCGCCACGTCGCCTTCTACGAGCGCCGCGCCCGGGGCGGTGCGGGCATCATCGTGACCGAGGGCGCGAGCGTGCACGCCTCCGACTGGCCCTACGAGCGGGCGCCACTCGCCGAGCGATGGGGACCCGACCACCCGCTGGGCTGGTCGTCGATCGTGGCGGCCTGCCGACCCCACGACACGCTCGTGCTGGCCGGGCTGACGCACACCGGTGGGCAGGGGTCCTCCGCGTACCACCAGGCGCCGCTGTGGGCCCCCTCGCGGGTCCCCGAGGTGAACACCCGTGAGGTCCCCAAGTGGATGGAGGCCGGCGACATCGCCGCCGTCGTCGACGGGTTCGCCGCTGCGGCCACCGCCGCGGTCGGGGCGGGCTGCGACGGTGTCGAGATCGACGCCGGTCAGCACAGCCTGATCCGCCAGTTCCTCTCCGGGCTCACCAACCAGCGCAGCGACGAGTGGGGTCAGGATCGGCTGCACCTCGCCCGCCAGGTCATCACCGCCGTGCGCACGGCGGTCGGGCCCGACCACCTCGTGGCGCTCCGCCTGTCCTGCGACGAGCTGGCTCCGTGGGCGGGGATCACCCCCGAGATGGCACCCGGCATCGCGGCCGACCTCGTGGCGGTCGGCGTCGACCTGCTGACGGTCGTGCGCGGGTCCATCTTCTCGGTCGAGAAGACCCGACCCGACCACCACGAACCGAGCGGGTTCAACATCGAGCTCGCCCGGTCCATCTCCGCCGCCGTCGAGGTCCCGGTGATCGTCCAGGGCTCGATCGTCGACGTCGGCCAGGCCGAGTGGGCGCTCGGCGGGTACGACGACCCCGCCGCGGCGGCTGCGGTCGAGATGACGCGGGCCCAGTTGGCCGATCCCGACCTCGTCGCGAAGCTCCGCAGCGGCCATCCGGAGCGCATCCGGCCCTGCACCCGCTGCAACCAGACGTGTCAGGTGCGCGACGCCCGCAACCCGATCATCACCTGCGTCGGAGAACCGACCACCGGACGCGAGACCGAGGACCCCGACTGGTCGGCGCCGGCGCTCACCCGGCGGCACGTCGTCGTGCTCGGTGGCGGTCCGGCCGGGCTGGAGGCCGCCCGGGTGGCCGCCGGCCGCGGCCACACCGTCGAGCTCCACGAACGCGCCGAGCGGCTCGGTGGCCTGGCTGCCGTCGCCGGTCCGCACCCCGCCCTCGTCGACTGGCTGGTGGTCGAGGTCGAACGGGCGGGGGTCGAGGTGCACCTCGGCTCCTCGGGTCCGGCGAGCACGCCGACGCCCGGCACCGTCACCGTGGCCTGCACCGGCTCGGTGCGCGGGGTGGCGCCCTACGAGGTCGCCGACACCGTGACCGTGGTCGACGTGGCCGACCTGCGCCGCGGAATCGCGTCGCTCCCCGACCAGGGCACGGTCGTGGTGCTCGATCCGATCGGCGGACCGATCGCCGTGGCCCTCGCCGAGGAGCTCGGCGAGCGCGCCGTACTCGTCACCCAGGACCAGATCGCCGGCAACGAGCTGTCGCGCACCGGTGACCTCGCGCCCGCCAACGTTCGCCTCGCGCAGTGCGGCGCCCGGATCGAGCGGCGCACGATCCCCCGAGCCGTCCGTGCGAGCACCGGCGCCGGCGCCGACGCCGCCGACGCCGGGTCGCCGGAGGTTCTCGAGGTCGAGGTGGAGGATCGCTTCACCGGCGAACGACGGACGCTCGCAGCCGCCGCCGTGGTCGACTGCGGGTTCCGGCTGCCCGCACCACCCGTCGTCGGGGCACAGCTGAGCGCCGGCGACTGCGTGGCGCCGCGCACCGTGTACGAGGCCGTCCTCGAGGGCCGGCGCGCCGCGCTCGCCGTCGACCGCGCCCGCTGACGAGACTGCGGGGATGAGCGATTCCCCGCAACCCGAGCGCACCGCCCGCCCACAGCCCCCCGCCTCCACCCGCGACCTGTTCGACCTGTCGGGTCGCGTCGCGGTCGTCACCGGTGGGAGCCGGGGCCTCGGCCGCGAGATGGTGCTCGCGTTCGCCGAGCACGGCGCCGACGTGGTCATCGCAAGTCGCAAGCTGGGCAACTGCGAGGAGCTCGCCGCCGAGGTCCGCGACCGGTTCGGCCGACGGGCGTTGGCCGTGGCGTACCACGCCGGGGAGTGGGACGGCGCCCAGCGCCTGTTCGACGCGGCGATCGCCGAGTTCGGCCGCATCCACGTGCTGGTCAACAACGCCGGCATGTCGCCGCTCTACCCCAGCGTCGACGCGATCACCGAGGAGCTCTACGACAAGGTGATGGGCGTGAACCTCAAGGGGCCGTTCCGGCTGTCGGCCCTCACCGGCACCCACATGGCGGCCAACGGCGGCGGCTCGATCCTGTTCGTGTCGTCGATCGCGTCGCACCGACCGAGCCCGAACGAGATCGTGTACGGCGCGGCCAAGGCCGGCGTCAACAACCTGACCTCCGGCCTGGCACGCACCTTCGGCCCCACGGTCCGGGTCAACTGCATCGTGCCGGGCCCGTTCCTCACCGACATCTCCAAGGCCTGGGACCTCGACGCCTTCGAGCGTCAGGCCCGCACCGGCTTCGCGCTCGGCCGTGGCGGCGAGCCGCACGAGATCGTCGGGGCCGCGCTCTACTTCGCCTCGGATGCCTCGAGCTACACCACCGGTGCGCTCATCGACATCGACGGCGGGCCGCGCTGAGCCGCACCGTCCTGCGCGGTCCGGCGCGGTCCTGCGTCGTGCCCGTCAGGCGAGCTCGTCGAGGAGCGGGCCGATGTCGAAGGAGTCCAACGAGGGCAGGTGCACGTCGACGACGTCGTGCTGCAGCAGCCGCCAGTAGTCGTGGCGGAAGAAGTACTTGCCTTCGCGCACCACATAGTTGAGCAGGAAGAACCGGTAGGCCTCCACCAGGAAGCGCACCTCGACCTCCGACAGCGGATAGACGCGGTGATAGGCCCGCACGAACCGCCGGAACCGGGGCTCGAGGAGCGTGTGCGAGCCGTACGTGAACCGAGTGCGGTCGCCGGTGCGCGAGGACACCCGTGACAGGAAGTAGAAGTCGAGGAGCCGGGTCTCGATCCGGAACCAGTCGTAGTCCCACCGACTGAACAACCGGAATCGGTCGCCGCTGAACTCCACCGAGAAGTTGCCGAGGTTCCAGTCGATCAGCACCGGCTGCTTGGGCCAGTAGTCGTAGCCCGCCTCGTGGAGCGCCATGAGGAACCGGTGCGTGTGGCGGCGGATCACGTCGAGGCGGCTCGCGTCCAGGCCGAAGCGCTGCCGGGCGTGCCGGTCGGAGACGAGCTCGAGCAGATGGATCGCGTCGGACTTGATCGTGGTGGAGGTCGGCGGGATCAGCGGCGCGACCTCGGAGCAGGCCAGGTGGAAGGCGGCGATCTCCTCGGCGAAGTTGTCGACCTGCCCCGGTGTGAGCACGCGTGGCAGCCGGTCGCGGACCTCGACCTCGGTGTAGAAGACCGCCCAGAACTCGCCGTCGTACCACAGGTACGGGCGGCCGTCGCGGGCGAGCACGTCGGCCAGGAACCCGGCGTAGCGGGTGTCGGCGAGGACGCGATCGACGTGACGGGCACGGCCGATCCTGGCGAGTTGCGCGAGCGCGGACTGG
>CAYRXQ010000226.1:0-5196 GCA_964428115.1 uncultured Ilumatobacteraceae bacterium | reverse complement strand
CGACACGTGGGCCGGGTCGGCGAGGAAGAGGTCCGCGGCGAGCATGCCCGACTCGAGTCCGTAGTCGATGCCCTCGCCGTTCATCGGGTTCACGAGGCCGGCCGCGTCGCCGATCGCGACCCAGCCCGGACCGTGACGTCGGACCGTGCTCATCGGCAGCCGCCAGGCCCGAGGGCGGGCGAGGTACGGGCCCACCTCCCAGCTGTCGCGCACCAGGTCGCGGTAGTCGTCGAGGAGCCGATTGAGGTTGAGCTTCTTGAACCCCTTCATCGTCGAGAGCGCACCCACGCCGATGTTGACGGTGCCGTCGCCGGCCGGGAACATCCAGCCGTAGCCCGGGACGGCGACCCCCGACGCGTCGGTGATCGTCAGGCAGGCCTCGAGGTGCCGGTCGGTGTGGCGCGGGCTCTCGACGTAGGCCCGGATCGCCAGGCCGAAGGGCTCGTCGGCCACGCGATCGGCGCCGAGCATGCGGGCCACCTTGCCGGGTGCACCGGCGGCGACCACGACCAGGTCGGCATCGATGGCCTCGTCGCCGGCGAGGATCCCCGTCACCCGACCGTCGGTACCGATGATGGGTTCGCCGGGGGTCCCCCAGCGGAGCTCGGCCCCGGCCGTGGCGGCGGCGTCGGCGAGTGCGGCATCGAGGCGAGCGCGTGGCCAGACCGCCCCATGAGCCGGGAACCGGCCGGTGCCGGGCCAGGGCAGCTCGCGCACCTGCCGGCCGGCGATCATCCGCAGCCCGTCGATCCGATGGGCCCCGTCGAGCGGGATGCCGAGCTCGTCGAGCGCCGCCACGGCTCGCGGCGTCAGCCCGTCACCGCAGACCTTGTCACGACCGTGCTCGGCCTGGTCGACCAGCAGCACCTTGGCGCCGCCGCGGGCGGCACGCATGGCGGCAGCGGAACCGGCCGGGCCGGCACCGATCACGGCGAGGTCGTAGTGCGAGGTCACGACGTGGGTACGGAGCCGAACCCCGTGCCGGATCGAGCGCTCACGGTCGGCCACCCTCGGCGATGCGGGTGTGGTGCTGGATGACCTCGGCGACGATGAAGCGCAGGAACTGCTCGGTGAAGGCCGGGTCGAGCCCCGCCTCGACCGCGAGCGCACGCAGTCGGGCGATCTGGCGCTCCTCGCGGGCGGGATCCGCCGCGGGCAACCCGGCGACCGCCTTGTACTCCCCGACGGCCTGGGTGATCTTGAAGCGCTCCGCCAGCAGGTGGACCAGCGCGGCATCGATGTTGTCGATGCTCGACCGGTAGCCGGCCAGGCGGGCGTCGAGGGCCGGATCGGCGGTCACGGCGTGGACGCTATCCCTGGTCCGGCCCGGGGCGGCGGCCCAGCGCGACGCGATCCCGGCCGGTCAGGTCGGGGCGGATCTCGACCGCGAGGTAGCCGCCTGCGGTCAGCAGGGCCGCGACCGCGGGCCCCTGGTCGGCGCCGATCTCGAGCACCAGCCAGCCGCCGGGTCGCAGGTGGCGGGGGGCATCGGCGACGAGACGGCGGAGGTCGTCGAGGCCATCGGCACCGGCGAACAGGGCCGCAGCGGGTTCCCAGTCGCGGACCGACTCGGCGAGATCCGGGGAGGCCTCGGCCACGTAGGGCGGGTTCGAGACCACGACGTCGGCCAGCAGATCGTCGGGCAACGCCGCGAACCAGTCCCCCTCGGCCACCCGGACGTTGGTGGCGGGTCGACCGAGCCCGGCCAGGTTGGCGCGGGCCACCGCGAGGGCATCGGCGCTGCGATCGGTGATCCAGACCGTGCTGCCGGCCAACGGCAGCTCGTGGGCGAGCGACAACCCGATCGCACCCGAACCGGTGCCGAGGTCGACGACGACCACCGATCCGGCCTCGACGTGCCGGGCCGCCGCGAGCTCGATCGCGATGCCGGCGACCACCTCGGTCTCGGGACGCGGGATCAGAACCCGTGCGTCGACGGCCAGGTCGAGGTACCGGAACGACCAGCGGCCGAGCACGTGGGCGAGCGGTTCGCCGGCCCGATGGCGGGCCACCATCGCGTCGAGGTGGGCGACCATGCGCTCGGTCATCGGCTCATCGAGCGCGGCGAGCAGTTCGTCACCGTCGAGTGCGGTTGCCACCTCGCAGATCCAGCGCGCCGCCGGCCGGTCGCCGAGGACCTCGGCGGTCCGCTCCCAGGCGACGCGGATCGTGAGCGTCTCGGGATCGGGTCGCGTCGGCACGGGTACTCTCCTCAGGTGGTCTCGGCCAGCTCGCGGGCCCGGGCGTCGGCCACGAGCGCGTCGACCACGTCGTCGAGGTCACCGGCCAGGACGTCGTCGAGCCGGTGGATCGTGAACCCGATCCGGTGGTCGGTGACCCGGCTCTCCTTGAAGTTGTACGTCCGGATCTTCTCGCTCCGACCGCCCCCACCGACCTGGGCCCGGCGATCGGCCGACAGCTCGGCGTCGCGGGCCCGCTCGGCCAGGGCCAGCAGCCGGGCCCGCAGCACCTGCATGGCCCGGGCGCGGTTCTGGAGCTGGCTGCGCTCGTCCTGCATGCTGACCACCACGCCCGTGGGCCGATGGGTGATGCGAACCGCCGAGTCGGTGGTGTTCACGCTCTGCCCGCCTGCGCCGCTGGAGCGGAACACGTCGATGTCGAGGTCGCGCTCGTCGATGTCGACCTCGACCTCGTCGGCCTCGGGGAGCACCGCCACCGTGGCCGAGGAGGTGTGGATCCGCCCCTGGCTCTCGGTCACCGGGACCCGCTGGACCCGGTGCGGACCGCCCTCGAACTTGAGCCGGTGCCAGGCGTCGCCGCCGCGCACCACGAAGGTCACCTGGTTGATGCCGCCCAGGTCGCTCGGGTCGAGCGACAGCGTCTCGACCTGCCAGCCCCGCCTCGCCGCGTACCCCAGGTACATCTCGTACAGGTCGCGGGCGAACAGATTGGCCTCGGCCCCTCCCTCGGCACCGCGGATCTCCATGATCACCGCTCGACCCGCGTGCGGATCGGGGGTGATCAGCGCATCGCGCAGCTCACGCTCGAGCTCTGCGAGCTCGGCGAGACCGGCGTCGACCTCGGCCTGCCAGGCGACCCGCTCCTCGGGTCCCACGGCTGCGAGGACCTCGCGGGCCGCCTCGAGCTCGGCGGCGCGGGCCTCGCGCCGGATGACCACGCCGACCACCGGTTCGAGCTCTCGGTACCGACGGCTGACCGTCATCAGTCGGGACGGCTCGGCCAGCACGGCCGGGTCGGACAGGGCGGCCTCGAGTTCGAGGAACTCGTCGCGCAGGGCGGCGACGCGGACGTCGATCGCCTCCTGGGGATCGGTTCGTCCATCGGGCTGCGACATGGCGAGTCGAGGTTACCGGCCGGATCCTTGGAGATCCTGCGTTGACATGACTCATGTTTTCTGTATCCTCACCCATGTGCGAGCCTGATGGCCCGCCACCCACTCCCTACCCCCATCGTCACGTCCACAGGAGGGCACGATGATCGTCCGTCACCGCTCCACGCTGTTCCCCTCGCCGAGCACCCCGGCCTTCGACCGCAACCTCGACCAGGTCTTCGAGCAGCTCACGTCCTCGTTCTCCGCACCACGCCGTCGGGCGCCCCAGGTCGAGGCCCTCTGGCGCGACGACACCCTGACGCTCACCGTCGACCTGCCCGGCGTCCCCGCCGACGCCGTGACCGTCGACGTCGCCGGTCGCACCCTCACGCTGGGCGCGCACACCGACGAGCTCGAGTGGTCCCGCTCGCTGCAGCTCGGCATGTCGCTCGATCCGGCCAAGGTGTCGGCCCGCCACCTCGACGGTCGTCTCACCGTGGTGATCGGCCAGGTCGACGCGCCCGAGACCCGTTCGATCGCCGTCGACACCACCCCGGCACCCGCACCCGCGGCCATCGAGGCCACCGAGGCCGATCAGTCGACCGAGACCACCTCGACCGACTGACGCAGCGCACCGAGCAGCTGCTCGGTCAGTGGCAGCCGGTCTCGACCGGGTAGCGCCACCACCATCCTCCCCGTGTCGACGCCCGTCCTGGCTGCCACCGCCAGGCGGGCGTCGGCCGCGTACGGGGCCAGGTCGAGGTCGACGCCGCTCGAGCAGACCACGGTCACCGACGACCCGTCGGCATCGGTGCCGATCGCGAGGCACGGCACCGCGTCGCGCACGTTGACCCGCGGCACCGGCGGATCGGTGGGCGCGAGGCGCGTTGCCCCCACGAGCTGGGGCGACTGCTCGAGCCGCCAGCGCAGCAGCCGCTCGGCGCCCAGCCGGTTGAGGGGGTGCTGGGGCACGTCGGGGCTCCGGTGGGCGAGGACCGCGTCGACGACCCCCGCGAGGGCATCGAGGGTCGGGACGTGCCCGTGGATCATGCGGAACGCCTCGCGATCGTGCACCCCGACGCCCACCTGCAGCTCGACGGTGCCGGTGGCCGGGTCGTCGACCACCCGGCACACCTCCAGGCCACGGACCTCGCCGGTGACCACCCCGTGCTCCACCACCGGGGTTGCGCCGCCGGCACGGATCAGCTCGGCCAGCGCCAGGTGATCGGGACGGGCCGCCGGTGGCGTGGGCGCAGGATCGGGCTCGGCGGCCACCAGCCGGCGACCCTCGGCCACCCACACACGGATCGGGAACGCGAACTCGGCCGCTCGCCGGGCGAGCAGCCCGGTCTCGGCCTCGGCGACGACCTCGAGTCGGTCGACCCCGCGCCGCAGGGCCGTGGCCAGCGCGGCGCCGAGCCGATGCCCCGGATCCTCGGCCAGGAGCACCCACGCGGCATCGTCGTGGACGATGCCCGCGCCGGGGGCGAAGCCGAACGCCGGGGCATCCCCGACCGAGGGATCGCCCAGGTGCTCGCCGACCAGTGCCCGCAGCTTGATCGCCTGCAACCGGCTGCGGCGCCCAGTGTCGTCGGTGTCGGCGGCATCGGCGGTGTCGGCGGGGTCGCTGCTGGCGGGCGTCATCGGGTCGGCGGGCACGGGTCGACCGTACCGGGCCGCACCCGGGCCGAAAACGGCGACGACACCGCCCCGAAGGACGGTGTCGTCGCAGAGACGTCAGGACGTCGCGACGTCAGGCGTTCAGGACTTGCCGCTGCGCTGGCCGTAGCGCTTGTTGAAGCGCTCGACGCGGCCACCGGAGTCGACCAGCTTCTGCTTGCCGGTGAAGAACGGGTGGCACTCGTTGCACAGTTCGAGCGTGAGGTCGGTGCCCTTGGTCGAGC
>CAYRXQ010000225.1:0-5210 GCA_964428115.1 uncultured Ilumatobacteraceae bacterium | reverse complement strand
TTCTTCGTGGTCAGGTGCACGGCGGTGTCGCTCATCCGAGGACCTCCTCGATCCGGTTCTCGATCTCTCGGGTACTGAAGGGCAGGCCCTGGACCTTGATCAGGGTCTGGGCATCGACGAGGTACTCGGCCCGCAAGAGGCGGGTGAGCTGACCGTTGTTGAGCTCGGGCACCAGGATGTGTCGGTAACGACGCAGCACGTCGCCCAGGTCGCTCGGCAGGGGGTTGAGGTGGGTGAGGTGCACCCACGCCACCTTGCGACCCCCACGTCGCTGCCGTTGGACCGCAGCGTCGATCGCGGCCCAGGTGGAGCCCCACCCGACCACGCACAGGTCGGCATCGGCGTCGCCGACCACCTCGACGGGTGGGAGATCGCGGGCGATGCCGGCGATCTTGGCGGCGCGCAGCTGCACCATCTTCTCGTGGTTGGCCGGGGTGTAGTTGACGTTGCCGCTGCCGTCCTCCTTCTCGAGGCCGCCGATGCGGTGCATGAGCTTGGGGGTCCCCGGCACGGCCCACGGGCGGGCCAGCGTCTCGGGATCGCGCAGGTACGGCCAGTAGTGCTCGACCCCGTCGGCGTCGACGTGGTTGGGCTCGGTGGTGAAGGGGACCGAGATGTCGGGCAGCGTGTCGAGGTCGGGGATCCGCCACGGCTCCGAGCCGTTCGCGATGTAGCCGTCGGACAGCAGGATCACCGGCGTGCGGTACTTGAGGGCGATGCGGGCGGCCTCGATGGCCCCGTGGAAGCAGTCGACGGGGCTGCGGGTGGCGACCACCGGCAGTGGTGCCTCGCCGTGGCGGCCGAACAGGGCCAGGTTGAGATCCGCGGCCTCGGTCTTGGTGGGCAGCCCGGTGGAGGGGCCGCCGCGCTGGATGTCGACGATGATGAGTGGCAGCTCGAGGGAGATGGCGAGCGAGATCGTCTCGGACTTGAGCGCCAGGCCCGGGCCGCTGGTCGTGGTGACGCCGAGGTTGCCCGAGAAGGCGGCCCCCAGTGCCATCCCGACGGCAGCGATCTCGTCCTCGGCCTGGACGGTGCGGATGCCGAAGTGCTTGTGCTTGGACAGCTCGTGGAGGATGTCGCTCGCCGGGGTGATCGGGTACGAGCCGAGCAGGATGGGCAGCTCCGCGAGCTGCCCGGCGGCCACGAGACCCCAGGCGAGCGCGGTGTTGCCGGTGACGCTCGTGTACTCGCCCGCCGGGAGCTTGGCCGGGCGCACCTCGTAGCGGTGCCCGACCTGCTCGGTGGTCTCACCGAAGTGGTAGCCGGCGAGGAAGGCCTCGCGGTTGGCCGACTGGACGAGCTGGTCCTTGGAGAACCGCTCCTCGATCCACTGCAGGGTCTGGTCGATCGGGCGGGTGTACATCCACGAGACCAGGCCGAGGGCGAAGAAGTTCTTCGACCGCTCGGCGTCGCGTGGCTTGACCCCGAGCGGCAGGCAGACCTCTTTGGTGAGGCTCGTCATCGGCACCCGGATCAGGCGGTAGGTGGCGAGCGAACCGTCCTCGAGCGGGTCCTCGGTGTAGCCGACCTTCTCGAGGTTGCGCTCGTCGAACGCGTCGACGTTGACGATCAGGGTGCCGCCCGGCTCCAGACGTCCGAGCTCGGCCTTGAGGGCGGCGGGGTTCATCGCCACCAACACGTTCGGCTCGTCGCCCGGGGTGGTGATCTCGTGGTCGGAGATGTGCACCTGGAAGCTCGAGACGCCGTTGATCGTGCCCGCTGGAGCGCGGATCTCGGCGGGGTAGTCGGGCAGGGTCGACAGGTCGTTGCCGAACGATGCGCTCACCGAGGTGAATCGGTCACCCGTGAGCTGCATTCCGTCACCCGAGTCGCCGGCGAACCGCACGACGAGTCGCGGCAGGACCTCGGCAGCGTCGGACCGGACGGACCGGTCCTCGGTATCGGTCATGGTTCCCCCTTCGGCCCCGGCCACGTTGTCGGGGACGTTCACCTGCAACGTAGCCCGCACGAGGCCGGATCGGGCGTACCCGAGGTGTGGCGTGGCGCACGTCGACGCCGCTGGGTCAGCCGTGGGGCGAGCGGGGATCGCGACCCAGGATCCCGTGGTCGACGAGGGTGTCGGCGAGCGTGCGGTCGGTGTGCGTCGATCGCCAGGTGAGCATGGCCTGGGCGGCGGGCAGCACGATCGCCGGATCGCGGGTCTCGGTGTGCCAGGTGGGATCGGCGGCCAGGTCGAAGCAGCGCCACGAGCCGTCGCCGAACTGCACGTAGGCGGTGTGCTCGTCGCGCCGCACGGCCAGGTGGTGCGTGCTCGACGAGCCGTCCCACGGCCGGCCGTCGCGCTGACGGCCGATGTACGCCGACCGCCAGTCGAACTCCCAGTGGGCGGCCTCGCGCCATGCGGGCGGTTGCTCACCGCGCAGGAACGGGGTCAGGGGCCGACCGTCGCACTGCGCGGGGACCTCGGCACCGATCAGCTCGCAGAGCGTCGGGAAGATGTCGACGTTCTCGGTGAAACGGTCGACCACGGTGCCATGGCCCTGCGGGGTGCGAGGGTCGCGGACCACGCCGAGGATGTGGTAGCTGGGCCCGTAGAAGCCGCCCTTCTGGATGAGCCCGTGGTCGCCGAGCTGCTCACCGTGATCCGAGGTCACCACGATCACGGTGTCCTCCCAGCGGCCGAGGCGGCGCAGGGCCTCCCACAGCCGTCCGAGCTGGTGGTCGATCTCCTCGATCATCCCGAAGTACTGGGCGATCAGGTGGCGCATCTCGTCGGGGTCGGTGGGTGCGGCCGTGGCGCGATGGCGCATCAGACCGGCGAGCAGGGGATGGCGATCGGTGGGGACCGGGATCGGGGCCGGCACGTCGGCGGGATCGTGGGCACGCGAGAAGTGGCCGGCGGCTGCGTAGGGCGGATGCGGTCGCAGGTGGCTGAGGTGGGCGAACCACGGCTCGTCCTGCCGTTCGATCCAATTGATCAGCCGGTCGGTGACGTACGCGCCCAGGCTGTGCTCGGCCGGGCGGTCGGGTTCGGAGCTCAGCGCCTCGTGAGCGTCGCCGGGCACCTCGTGGCCCAGCGTGCCGAGCCATGTCCGCCACGGATCCTGCTCGCCGACCATCAGCAGCTCGGCGTCGAAGCCGGGCAGGATGCCCTCGTAGCTCTCGAGGCGCGGGTCGTTCGGGTCGGTCACGTCGCGGGGGTCCACGGTCTGGTCGGTGTAGCCGAACAACGCCGGCCGATAGCCGGCACGCCGGGCGGCCAGGGCCAGGTTGTCGAAGCGCAGGTCGAGCGGGGTGCCGTTGGCCACGACGCGGTTGTTCAGCTGATAGGTGCCGGTGTAGAGCGCAGCCCGCCCGGGCCCGCAGGGCGCGGCCTGGCTGTGGTGCCGGGCGAGGCGGACGCCGTGAGCTGCGAGCTGGTCGAGGGCCGGGGTGCGGACCATCGGGTGGCCGCCCGCCGAGGTGCAGTCACCGCGGAACTGGTCGAGGGTGATGAGCAGCACGTTGGGGCGCGATGGCACGAGCGCCGACGGTACCGGCGCTCACCCCGGTTCTCGTCACCGTCCTCGTTCCGGCGCTCTGCCGGCGCTCTGCCGGCGCTCACCCTGATTCTCATCCCGATCTGGTATCACCCAGCGCGACCTCCGCGTGTCAGTTCGGGGGAGGGATAGGGTCCGGGGTCGGGATGGCCACACTCCGGTTCAGCTTCGGCACCATGGGTTCGGGCAAGTCGACGCTTGCGCTCCAGATCCACCACAACCTGTCGACCCGGCAGCTGTACGGGCTGCTGCTCACCTGCCTCGACCGGGAGGGCAACCAGGTCACGAGTCGCCTCGGCGTGGCGGCCCCGGCGGTGCACGTCGGCCCCGAGCTCGACCTGTACGCGCTGTCGGTCGCCCACTGGCCGATCCACTACCTGGTCTGCGACGAGGTCCAGTTCTACACACCCGAGCAGTGCGAGCAGCTGGCCCGGGTCGTCGACGACCTCGAGATCGACGTCTACGCGTTCGGGCTCATCACCGACTTCCGCGGCCGCCTGTTCGAGGGCACGACGCGGATGCTGGAGCTCGCCGACGAGCGGGTGCCCCTGCAGGTGGAGGCTCGCTGCTGGTGCGGATCGCGGGCCACGCACAACGCCCGCGTCGTCAACGGCGAGGTGGTGTACGAGGGCGAGACGGTGATGGTCGGCGACACCGAGGACCCGGGCGCCCAGCGGCTCTTCGGCGACAGCGTCCGCTACGAGCTCCTGTGCCGGCGGCACTACCGCGCCGGCGACCTCGGCACCTGACCGCGCCGGCGGTGCCCCGCCCGCGCCACGGTGGGCCGCGCCGCGAACCCACGGGGCCGCGCCTGCGGTGCCGATCAGAGGTCGTCGTGGGTGGGCCGTGGGCGGTCCCGTTCGGCCTGGAGGCAGAGCCGGATCATCGCGACCGCCATCAGTGCGCCGCCGACCCGGTTGACGATCGAGGCAAAGTCACCGACGGAGTCGGCGCCGACGAGCACCGTCTCGACCAGCGCGAACACCGCCAGGGCCACTGCCACGAACGCCGTCCCCGCGGCGGCCCGCACGAGACGGTCGAGCCACAGGTCGCGGGTCAGCTCGCGGCTGAGCGCGGCGGCGACGAGCGCACACGCGACGGCCGGCACGAGCACCATGAGGTTCTGTGGCAGCGCCACGAAGCTGACCTGCTCGAGTCGTTGACCCCAGACGCCGTCCTCGAACGACGAGGTGGTGGTCCGCCGGGCCCGGTCGAGCTGGGTCGCGAGGATCGCGAGGTAGCCGACGAGGGACAGCCAACCCGCCGAGGTGAGCGCGCGGATCCAGCGGTCGCGCTCAGCCGCGTCCATGCGCCACCCGGCTCAGGACCAGGAGCACTGGAGGTGCTTGATGCCGTTGATGAAGTTGCTCTGCAGGTAGTCGGGCTCGCCGGTGATGCGCAGCTCGGGCATCCGGCGGCGCAGCTCGTCGAACATCACGGCGATCTCGCGGCGAGCCAGGTTGGCGCCCAGGCAGAAGTGCGGCCCGCCGGCGCCGAAGCCGACCTGCTGGGGCTGCAGCGGTCGGGCGATGTCGAAGGTCTCGGGGCGGTCGAAGGCCCGCTCGTCGCGGTTGGCCGCGCCGTAGAACATCACGACCTTGTCGCCGGCGTGCAGCTCCTGGCCACCGAGCACGGTGTCGGCGGTGGCCGTCCGACGGAAGTGGATGACCGGGCTCGCGATCCGCACGATCTCCTCGACCGCGGTCC
>CAYRXQ010000224.1:0-5223 GCA_964428115.1 uncultured Ilumatobacteraceae bacterium | reverse complement strand
ACGACCTCGGTGCGCTGCACCATGCGCTCGGCCTGCACCCGCGCCGCTTCGAGCAGCTCGTCGGCCTCACGGCGCGTCTTGTTGACGAACTCCTGGCGCTCCTTGATCATCCAGCGCGCCTCGCGCAGCTCCGCAGGCAGTCGGGCGAGCGCCTCCTCGAGCAGCTCGACCATCTCGTCGCGGTCGATGCGCGGCGAGGACGACAGCGGCATGGTCGGCGCGGTGGCGACGATGTCGATCGCCCGGCGCAGCAGGGTCTCGGCATCGCCGACGTACCCGGCCGGCTGGACGCTGTCGGGGTACTCGTCGTCGATGTCGTCGTACTCGTCGTCGTAGCTCATCGGGCCTCTCCAGCACGGGGGGACGAGAATCTATCGGTCAACGCGGCGTCCACGACCGGCGCGACCAGGTGCGACACCGAACCGCCGTGCGCGGCGATCTCGCGAACGAAGCGGCTGCTGATGTAGCCGAGGTCTGCGGCACAGGGCACGAACACCGTGCGGATCCCCGTGACCGAGTGGTTGTTGTGGGCCATCTGCTGCTCGATCTCGAAGTCGCCGGGGGTGCGCAACCCCTTGACGATGAAGTCGGCGCCGACCGCCGCGGCGGCCTGCACGGCGAGGCCGGTGTGGGCCTCGACCCGCACCGCATAGCGCCCGGCGAGGCTCGCCTCGGCCAGGGCGACCCGTTCGTCGGGGGTGAACAGGCCCGAGGGCTTGGCAGGGTTGTGCATGATCGCCACCACCACCGTGCCGAACAGCTCCCGCGCCTGGTCGACGACGTCGAGGTGACCCCGGTGGATCGGGTCGAAGCTGCCGGGGATGAGGACGGTGGCCATCGGGCGTCGACGCTACCGGTCGACCCGTTCGACGAACGTCACCCACGTCCGCCCGTACCGCTTGGCCCGCGTGACCTCCCAGCCCGCTGGCGCAACGAGCTCGCTCCCCGACTCCGCCACCACCAGGTCGGCCGGGCTGAGGCCCAGCAGCCGCTCCCACGGATCGGTGTCGTAGGGCGGGTCGGCGAAGACCAGGTCGACCGCCAGCGTCGGCAGTGCCACCAGCGCGTCACCGACGATCACCCGCGACACGCCCTCGAGTCCGAGGGTCGCGAGGTTCTCCTTCAGCGCGCGCAGCGCCGCGCGATCGCGTTCGACGAACGTGCAGTGGGCTGCGCCGCGCGACAGCGCCTCGATCCCGAGCGAACCGCTGCCGGCGTAGAGGTCGGCCACCCGGGCGCCGTCCAGCCGGTCGACGCTCGACAACGAGTTGAAGACCGCCTCGCGAACCTTGTCGGTGGTGGGTCGGGTGGCCTGACCCTCGGGGGCCACGATCCGCCGTCCCCGCATCGAACCCGCCACCACGCGCACCCCCGAACCCTACGGCACGGCACACTGGAGACATGCTCCAGCCCGACGCCATCATCACCTGCATCGACTGCGGCGGGCGGGCCCACCTGCTCACGCCGGCCCGCGAGGACGGCAACTGGGAGGTCGGCGACATCGTCGCCTATCGCTGCGAGGACTGCCTCGACCGCTGGGACCTGGTCCTCGACGAGGACGAGCGGCCCGACAGCGACCTCAACGCCTGACGCTCCCGAGCTAGACCCCCCGGCCGCCGCGGGGTCGCGGACGGATCGATCACGAGCGGGTGAGGTACTCCTCGTCGTCCTCGGTGAACAGCAGGTCGAGCTCGTCGTGCAGCAGCGGGTGGCCGGCCAGGTCGGGGTCGTCGTCGACCATCTCGAAGGCAGCCTCGCGGGCGAGTGCCACGAGCTCTCGGTCGTGCCGCAGCGACGCCAGCCGGAGATCGCTGCGGCCCTTCTGGGCGGTGGACATGATCGTGCCCTCGCCGCGCAGATCGAGGTCGACCTCG
Organism: uncultured Ilumatobacteraceae bacterium; assembly: GCA_964428115.1. Lineage (GTDB taxonomy): Bacteria > Actinomycetota > Acidimicrobiia > Acidimicrobiales > Ilumatobacteraceae > CAYRXQ01. Next base: position 3,349 of record CAYRXQ010000224.1, on the reverse strand, counting down.
GCCAGTTCGAAGCCGTCGGTCGACGCCACCAGGGCCTCCACACGAGGGTTGCCGCCCTCGGTCTGCCTGGTCACCAGCCAGCACCGCGAGGCATGGCTGCCGCGTCCAACGCGACCGCGCAGCTGATGCAGCTGGGCGATGCCGAAGCGGTCGGCGTCGAGCACCGCCATGACCGTGGCGTTCGGGACGTCGACGCCGACCTCGATCACGGTCGTGGCCACGAGCACGTCGAGATCGCCGCGACGGAAGGCCCCCATCGTGGCCTCCTTGTCGGCGGGGCCGAGTCGACCGTGCAGCAGGCCGAGCCGTAGCCCCTGCAGCTCGTCGGCGGCCAGCCGCTCGTAGGTCTCCTCGGCCGACGCGACCTCGAGCTTCTCGCTCTCGTCGATCAGCGGACACACCACGTAGGCCTGTCGTCCCTCGGCCACCTCGGCCCGGATGTCGGCCCACACCGCGGCCTCGAGCAGCGGCCCGTTGGCCCAGGAAGTGGTGATCGGCGTCCGTCCGGGGGGAAGCTCGTCGAGCACGCTCACGTCGAGGTCGCCGTACACGGTCATGGCCGCGGTTCGCGGGATCGGGGTCGCCGTCATCACGAGGACGTCGGGCACCACCCCACCGGCCTTGTCGCGCAGCGCGGCGCGCTGCTGCACCCCGAAGCGGTGCTGCTCGTCGACGACCACGGCGCCGAGCCGGTGGAACTCCACGCCCTCCTGGATCAGCGCGTGGGTGCCGATCACGAGGTCGACGGAGCCGTCGGCGAGCCCGGCCAGCACCTCGCGCCGCTCGGTACCCGTGACCCGGTTGGTGAGCAGCTCGACGCGCAGCGGTCGGTCGCCGAAGAGGTTGCCCGGGTCCGGGACCGAGACGCCCTCGAGCAGCACCCGGATCCCGGCCGCGTGCTGCTCGGCGAGCACCTCGGTGGGGGCCATCAACGCACCCTGGTAGCCGCCCTGGACGGCGACCAGCAGCGTCGAGACGGCCACGACCGTCTTGCCGGCGCCGACGTCGCCCTGGAGGAGTCGGTGCATCGGGTTCGGACCGACCAGATCGGTGGTGATCTCGGCGATCGTGCGCTGCTGGGCGCCGGTGAGCGGATACGGCAGCGCCTGGTGGAACCGTTCGACGAGCTCGCCGGTCGCGGTGTGGCGGATCCCGAGCGAACCCCGCTCGAGCTCCCGCTTGCGCAGCACCAGCAACAGCTGGACACGCAGGAGCTCGTCGAAGGCGAGCCGTCGTCGTGCGGCGTCCTTGTCGGCGATCGAGTCGGGCAGGTGGATGCCGCGCAGCGCGGTCTCCCGGTCGACCAGGCCGAGGCGGTCGCGGACCGCTGCGGGGACCGGGTCGGCGAGCCCACGATCGGCGCAGCGCCGGAGCGCCTCCTCGATCCAGGCGGCGAACTCCCAGGTGGCGATCTGGGCCTTCTCGCTCTGGGGGTAGATCGACACGATGCGTCCGGTCGTCCGATCCCCGATCAGGTCGACGACGGGGTTCGTCATCTGGAGCCCGCCGCGGTAGGCGTCGACCTTGCCGAACAGCGCCACCTCGAGCCCCTCGTGGAGCTGCCGCTCCCGCCACGGCTGGTTGAAGAACACCACCTCGAAGCGCCCGGACCCGTCGCCCACCTGCACCGTCACCATCGTGCGCCGCTGCCGCGTCGTGCGCTTGGTGACGCGCCGGACGGTCACGAGCACCAGGGCCTCGGTGCCCACCTCGAGGTCTGCGACACGGGCCTGCCGGGTCCGGTCGATCCATCGCCTGGGGTAGGTGGTCACGAGGTCGAGCACGGTGTCGACGCCGACGGCCCCGAGCGAGGCGCGACGTCGGTCGCCGACGCCGCGCAGGCGCGCCACGTCGATCGCGGCCAGCTCGCGCAGCGTGATCGGACCGGACTCGCTCACGTCGGCCGGGCGGGTCACTCCACGCCGAACAGGTACGGGTACAGCGGCTGACCGCCGCGGTGCACCTCGACCTGCAGGTCGCCGTGCTCGTCGGCCAACCACCCCTCGATCGCCACGGTGACCACGGGATCCGCATCGGCGCCGGTGATGACGGTGACGATCTCGCGGTCGGGCCCGACGAGGTGCTCGAGGAGCCGGGTGGCGGCCTCGAGCGGCTGCGGCGCGATCGAGACGATGCCGTCGCCCCGGACCAGGCCGATCCAGTCGCCGACGGCGACCTCACCGACCTCGCTGCTGCTGTCGCGCACCGCCCGGGTGATCTCGCCGGTGGCGACCGAGGCAGCGGCCGCGACCATCTCGCGACCGTTCTCGTCGGCGACCGCCTCGGGGTCGTAGACGACGAGTGCCGCGAGCGCCTCGGGCATCGATCGCGTCGGCACGACGACCACCTGCTTGGTGGTGAGCGCGTCGAGCTGCTCGGCCACCGGGATGATGTTCTTGTTGTTCGGCAGGACCACGACCTGCTGGGCGTTGACGTGCTCGACGACCTCGAGCAGCTCCGCGGTGGAGGGGTTCATGGTCTGGCCCCCCGTGACGATCCCCTGGACGCCCAGGTTCGCGAACAACCCGGCGAGGCCGTCGCCGCTGCACACGGCGACGACCGCGGTGGTGACCGCAGGGAGCCCGGCACCCGGGCCGCTCGGCACGTGGTGGTCGTGGAGCGAGGCCTCGCGGTGGGCGTGCTCCTCGGCGACCTCCTCGAACAGGTCGCTGACCCGGATCTGGCGCGGCCGGCCGTCGAGGTCGAGGGCCACCTCGATCGCCGCGCCGACGTCGTTGGTGTGGACGTGGCAGTTCCAGAGCCCGTCGCCGCCCACCACCACGATCGAGTCGCCGATGGCGCCCCAGCCCTGTTTGAACGCATCGATGCGGTCGTCGACCAGATCGAGGAAGTACATGACCTCGTAGCGTTGCTCGCTCACGTCGAGCCCACCGTCGGGGGCCGCTGCCCCGCGCCGCTCGACCGCCGCGACGAGCCGCGGATCGGGGCCGACGCCGTGATCGGGCTCGGGGATCGGATCCCCGGCGACCACGTGCAGGGCGGCGTCGAGGAGCAACAGGTATCCGGCGCCGCCGGCATCCACGACGCCGGCGTCCTTGAGCACCGGGAGCAGGTCGGGGGTCCGCGCGAGCGAGCTCCGTCCGGCGTCGCGCGAGATGCGGAGCATCTCGCCGAGGGTGGCGCCGGATGCGGCAGCCTCCCGCGCAGCGTCGGCGCTCTCGCGCACCACGGTGAGGATCGTGCCCTCGATGGGCTTGAGGACCGCCGCGTAGGCCCCGGTGGCGGCCGCGTGGAGCGCGTCGGCCACCCGGGTCGCCGGGTTCTCGGCGTCGTGGCGCAGGGTCGAGGCCAACCCGCGCATGATCTGGCTCAGGATCCCCCCGCTGTT
>CAYRXQ010000223.1:0-5257 GCA_964428115.1 uncultured Ilumatobacteraceae bacterium | reverse complement strand
CACTCGGCCTACGAAGGGTTCCACGTCGACGGCAAGGTCGACACCGTGCTGTCGCGCGGCACCGTCGTGGTCGAGGGCGATCGCTTCACCGGCCGCGTCGGTCACGGTCGCTACATCAAGCGCGGCCTGTCGCAGTACCTGAACTGAGCAAAGGGGCTCGAAGACATGAACCACATCCACCACTGGATCGACGGCACCGTCGTCGAGAGCACCTCCGGGCGCACCGGCGTCGTGTTCAACCCGGCCGTCGGCGAGCAGTCGGGCGTCGTCGACCTGGCCTCGGTCGACGAGGTCGACCGCGCGGTCGCGGCGGCGCGGGCCGCGTTCCCGGCCTGGCGCGCGACCTCGCTCTCGCGTCGTGCCGAGATCATGTTCCACCTGCGCGAGCTGGTCGATGCCAACCGCAAGGAGATCGCCTCGCTGCTCACCTCCGAGCACGGCAAGGTCCTCTCGGACGCGCTCGGCGAGGTGGCTCGGGGCCTCGAGAACATCGAGTTCGCCTGCGGTGTCCCGCACCTGATGAAGGGTGGCTACAGCGAGCAGGCCGCCGGCGGTGTCGACGTGTACTCGATCCGTCAGCCGCTCGGTGTGGTGGCGGGCATCACGCCGTTCAACTTCCCCGCGATGGTCCCGATGTGGATGTTCGCCAACGCACTGGCCTGTGGGAACACGTTCGTGCTGAAGCCGAGCGAGAAGGACCCCTCGGTCTCGATGTTCCTCGCCGAGCTGATCGCGCGGGCCGGGGTGCCCGACGGGTGCTTCAACGTCGTGCAGGGCGACAAGGTCGCCGTCGACCGGCTGCTCGAGCACCCCGACGTGGCGGCCGTGAGCTTCGTGGGCTCCACGCCGATCGCGAAGTACATCTACGAGACCGGGACGCGCAACGGCAAGCGCGTGCAGGCCCTCGGCGGCGCGAAGAACCACATGCTCGTGCTGCCCGACGCCGATCTCGACATGGCCGCCGACGCCGCCGTGAGCGCGGCCTACGGGTCGGCCGGCGAGCGGTGCATGGCCATCAGCGTCCTGCTCGCCTCCGAGGCGATCGCCGATGACCTGGTGGCCAAGATCGCCGAGCGCATCCCCGCCGTCACCGTCGGCCCGGGCACCGAGCTCGACAACCAGATGGGCCCGCTGATCACCGCCGAGCACCGCGACAAGGTCGCCGGCTACGTCGACGGGGCGAACGACGCCGGCGCGACCGTGGTCGTCGACGGCCGAGGCGATGTCCCGGCGGGTGGTTTCTTCCTCAAGCCGTCACTCATCGACGACGTCACGCCCGGGATGGCCTGCTACGAGGACGAGATCTTCGGCCCCGTCCTCTCGGTCGTCCGGGTGTCGGGATACCAGGAGGGCGTCGAGCTCATCAACGCCAACCGCTACGCCAACGGCGTCGCACTGTTCACCCGCGACGGCGGCGCAGCGCGACAGTTCCAGTTCGACGTCGAGGTCGGCATGGTCGGCGTCAACGTGCCGATCCCGGTGCCGGTGAGCTACTACAGCTTCGGCGGGTGGAAGGCGAGCCTGTTCGGCGACACCCACATGTACGGTCCCGAGGGCATCAACTTCTACACCCGGGGCAAAGTGGTCACGAGCCGCTGGCCCGACCCGTCGACGAGCTCGGTCGACCTCGGCTTCCCGCAGAACCGCTGATGGATATCGGACTGGTCCTGCAGACCACGCCGCCAGCGGCGCGGGTGATCGACCTCGCGAAGCGCGCCGAGGCCTACGGGTTCAGCCACGTCTGGACCTTCGACTCCCACATCCTGTGGGAGGAGCCGTACGTGATCTACAGCCAGATCCTGGCCGAGACCCGGAACGTCGTCGTCGGGCCGATGGTCACCAACCCGGCGACGCGCGACTGGACGGTCACGGCGAGCACCTACGCCACGCTCAACGAGATGTACGGCAACCGCACCGTGTGCGGGATCGGCCGTGGCGACTCCGCGGTGCGCGTCACCAACGGCAAGCCGACCACGCTGGCGACCCTGCGCGAGGCGGTGCACGTCATCCGTGAGCTCGCGAACGGTCGCGGTGTCGAGTACAAGGGCTCGCAGCTCACCCTGCCGTGGGCGGGCTCGAGCCGTCTCGAGGTGTGGGGCGCGGGCTACGGGCCCAAGGCGCTCCAGATGATCGGTGAGACCTGCGACGGGTTCATCCTCCAGCTCGCGGATCCCTCGATCGTCGAGTGGACCATCGGCGCGGTCCGTGCCGCCGCCGAGGCGGCGGGGCGGGATCCCGACGCGATCACGATGTGCGTCGCCGCCCCCGCGTACGTCGGCGACGATCTGGCGTACCTGCGCGACCAGACCCGCTGGTTCGGTGGCATGGTGGGCAACCACGTGGCCGACATCGTCGAGCGATACGGAGCCGAGGCCCCGGTGCCCCAGGCACTCACCGATTACATCAAGGGCCGAAAGGGCTACGACTACAACCAGCACGGCCAGGCCGGCAACACCCATGCCGACTTCGTGCCCGACGAGATCGTCGACCGGTTCTGCATCCTCGGCCCGGTCGCCGAGCACGTCCGCCGGATCGAGGAGCTGCGCTCGCTCGGCGTCGACCAGTTCGCGGTGTACCTGCAGCACGACGGCAAGGACGACACCCTCCAGGCGTACGGCGAGAAGATCATCCCCGCCCTCGCCGAGAAGGTCGCCGCGAAGTCGTGAAGCCAGCGATCCGGCGCACCGTGCTGTTCCTGGTGTCGCTGCTGCTGGTGGCCGCGCTGTGGGAGCTGTACAAGGCGCTCGGCCCCGAGGACGGTGGTGAGGTCTTCGGCTGGACGGTGCTGCCACGCACGAACGACACCGCGATGCCGCACGTGTGGGAGATGTTCCAGCGCCTCGTCGACCCTGAGCGCCGGGGCGACGACACGCCCATCTGGCGTGTCGTGCTCGCGGGCGCCTGGTTCTCGTTCCGTCTGGCGTTGTTCGGCTTCGTGATCGGCGCTGCGGTCGGGCTGGCGCTCGCTGTGCTCATGGCCCGGTTCCGGATGGTGGAGCGCGGCCTGCTGCCGTACCTGGTCCTCTCGCAGACGGTGCCACTGATCGCGCTGGCACCGCTCGTGGTGAGCTGGGGCGGCAAGATCGAGATCCTCGGCTGGGTGTGGCCGCGCTGGCTCTCGGCCTCGGTGATCGGTGCGTTCCTGGCGTTCTTCCCCGTGGCCGTGGGCGCGCTGCGTGGGCTCAAGTCGGCTCCGGCCGCGTCGCTCGAGCTGATGGACAGCTATGCGGCCAGTTGGGGCCAGTCGCTGTGGAAGCTGCGCTTCCCTGCGGCGGTGCCCTCGATCGTGCCGGCGCTCAAGCTGGCCGCCTCGGCCGCGGTGGTCGGCGTGGTCGTGGCCGAGATCTCCACCGGGCTGCGTGGCGGTGTCGGTCGGTTGATCATCGAGTACGCCCGTGCGGCGACCTCCGATCCGGCCAAGCTCTACACCGCGGTGTTCGGTGCCGCCGCACTGGGGTTGGTCATGGCCGCGCTGGTCACGGCGATCGACGCGGCGCTCATGCGCGGGCGACCGAAGGAACGAGTGGGGGAGGCACCGGCGTGAGCGCGGTCGTGGTGGAGAACGTCAGCAAGGTGTTCAACCAGGGTGGGTCGAACCGCGTCGACGCGCTGGTCGACGTCGACCTCACGATCGAGCCCGGGGAGTTCGTCTCGCTCATCGGCCCGTCGGGGTGCGGCAAGTCGACCCTGCTGCGGCTCATCGCCGATCTGATCACCCCGACCACCGGCCGGATCACGGTGAACGGCAAGGACGCGCACCAGGCGAGGGCCGACCAGGAGTACGGCATGGCCTTCCAACAGGCCGGATTGTTCGACTGGCGAACGGTATCGAAGAACATCGAGCTGCCCCTCGAGCTCAAGGGGTGGAGCAAGGCCGATCGGGCCGCCCGCTCGCGCGAGATGCTCGAGCTCGTGAAGCTGAGCGACTTCGCCGATCACCGCCCGTGGCAGCTCTCGGGCGGGATGCAGCAGCGCATCGCGATCGCTCGCGCGTTGGCCGCGCATCCGCCGCTGCTGTTGATGGACGAGCCGTTCGGCGCGCTCGACGAGATGACCCGGGAGCACATGCAGGCCGAGCTGCTCCGCATCTGCGGCGAGACGCAGACGTCGGTGGTCTTCGTCACCCACTCGATCCCCGAGGCCGTCTACCTCTCGGATCGGGTCGTGGTCATGTCGCCCCGGCCGGGTCGGATCACCGATCTGATCGACGTCGATCTCGGCGAGCGTCGCGGCGATCTCACCCGCGAGGACGACACCTTCTTCAAGAAGATCACCGAGGTCCGCGAGGCCCTGCGCGTCCACGACGGTGGCGCCGCGGCCGGCCCGCGGGGGGTCGAGGACCGGTGAAGCTGGCCCGCTTCTTCCACGCCGTGTGGCCGCCGCTCGTGTTCGGCGTGGGGTTCCTCGCCATCTGGGAGGGTGCGGTCGCGCTCTTCGACCTCAAGCCGTACTTCCTGCCGCCGCCCTCGGCGATCTGGTCGGAGTTCACCGGCAACCTCGACCTGATCGTCGAGTCGATGGGCGTGTCGGGTGGCAACGCCCTGGTGGGCCTGGTGGTCGGCACGCTGTTCGGGATCGCCGTGGCCTTCGTGCTGATGCGGTTCAACGTCCTCAACGAGCTCGTGACCCCACTCGCGATCGCCCTCAACGCGATCCCGATCTTCGTGCTCGTTGCCGTGTTCAACAACATGTTCTCGATCACCTCCGAGGTCCCCCGCCGGCTGATGGTCACGCTCGTCGTGTACTTCATCGTGCTGGTCAACGTCGCGAAGGGGCTCCGACAGGTCAGCCCGACGCACCTCGAGCTCCTGCGCTCGTATGCAGCCAGCCCCACCGCCGTGCTCGTGAAGGCCCGGGTCCCCAATGCACTGCCGTACCTGTTCACCGCGCTCAAGATCGCCGCGCCCGCCGCGGTGATCACGGCGTTCGTGGCCGAGTACTTCGGCGGGTCGCAGAACGGGCTCGGGTCCCGCATCGTCTCGAACATCGCCGCTTCCCGCAACGCGGTGGCCTGGGCCTACGTGCTCGGTGCCTGTCTGCTGGGGCTGATGTTCTACCTGGTCTCCATCTTGTTGGAGAGCATCACCACACACAACAGGGGCCTCGGCCCCGGGGGAGCAACCACATGAAGCGACATCGTTGGAAGGCGGCGACAGCGGGTGTACTCGCGCTGTCGCTCGTCGCTGCGGCGTGCGGCGACGACGAAGAGACCAGCTCCGACACCGAGGCGCCTGCGGGCACCGAGGCGCCGTCGGAG
>CAYRXQ010000222.1:0-5259 GCA_964428115.1 uncultured Ilumatobacteraceae bacterium | reverse complement strand
GACGTGTGCATCGAGGCCGACGGTCATCCCGGCGTCTACAGGCAGGCCTTCGAGGCCCGTGACCTGGCCGGCACCGTGGTGCTCGTCGGCGTCCCACGGCCCGACATGACCCTCGAGCTGCCCTTCCTCGACGTGTTCGGCCGAGGTGGCGCGCTCAAGTCCTCCTGGTACGGCGACTGCCTGCCCTCGCGCGACTTCCCGATGCTGATCGACCTCTACCGCCAGGGGCGCCTCGACCTCGACGGGTTCGTCTCGGAGACCATCGCCCTCGACGCGGTCGAGGAGGCGTTCCACAAGATGGAGCGCGGCGAGGTCCAGCGCAGCGTGGTCGTGTTCTGATGGCGATGTCACGATGACGATCGAACTGGTCACGACCGACGGCATCTTCGCCCTCGACGGCGGGGAGTGGGCGGTCACCAACAACATCTGGATCGTGGGCGACGAGCGTGAGGTGATCGTGTTCGACGCCGCGCACGACCACCGGCCCATCGTCGAGGCCGTCCACGGACGGCGGGTCCGGGCGATCGTGCTGACCCACGGGCACAACGATCACATCAACGCGGCCGTGCCGCTGCGCGAGGCCGTCGACGCACCGATCCTGCTGCACCCCGCGGACCGGATGCTGTGGGACGCCATCTGGCCCGAGGCTGCGCCCGATCGGGAGCTCGAACCCGGCAGCACCATCACCGTCGGCGGACACGAGCTCGGCGTGCTCCACACCCCGGGCCACTCCCCCGGCTGCTGCTGCTTCCACGACGCGGCCGCCGGCACGGTGTTCTCGGGCGACACGCTGTTCTGCGGCGGGCCGGGCGCGACCGGGCGGAGCCACAGCGACGAGCCCACGATCCTGCGCTCGATCGTCGACCAGTTGCTCGCACTCCCGGACGAGACCGTCGTCCACACCGGCCACGGTGACAGCACGACCATCGGCGCCGAGCGCGCCGGCGTCGTCGCGCGAGCGCACGAACTCGGTCTGAGCTGACCGGCCTGACAAGGCCCGGTCGACCTGACCGGGCCGGCCTCCCGTCGCCCCCACCCGCCGGGGAGACCTCAGCAGGCGTCGTCGCCCGGCAGGGCGGGCTTGACCGCCAACCGGTAGGTGACGTCGGCATCCGAGAAGAACGTCAGCTGCGTCGCCGTGGTGAACAGCGCCCCGAAGGCCGCTGCCGGCACCGCAGCACAGTCCGCGGCCTCGACCAGGCGGACCGGCGCATCGGCAGGCCAGGTCACGATGGTCGGCTCGATCTCGTAGCCGCCGAGGTCCTCCTCGACGAACGAACGCAGCAGGTACTGCGCCGGTTCGAATGCCGACTCCGCACCGAGCGCCTCACCCGGCTCCCCGGTGACGAACCGGGACACCAGCTCGACGTACGCCTGGAGCGCAGCCCGATCGGCATCACCTTGCTCGTCGTCGAATCCGAGCGCATAGGCCCGATGCTCGTAGGTCACCCCGTCGACCGTGAGCGTCACCACGGTGTCGGGCGCATCGGCGATGTTGGTCGGCCCGTCGTAGGTGCGCTGCTCGAGCAGCCCTGCGGCATCAGCAGCCGCGAGGAGCTCCTGGATCCCGGACTCGGCGATGCTGCGCACCTGGATGTTGGGCAGTAGTGGGCCGGGATAGATCTCAGGGATCGGCCCCTGCTGGAACACGCGGTCGCCGGTGACCAGGACGATCGGCAACGAGAGGAACACCACGTCGAGGGTCGTGTAGCCGCCCTCGTACGCGATCCGCAGGACCACCTCGTCGCTCCCGGTCGGGTGGGCGTAGCCGGGCGCGTCCGTCGGCGGCAGCGTTGCGTCGGGGGGAGGCTGGGTGGCCGGAGTCGCCGATCCGTCGTCGCCGCAGGCCCCCAGGACCAGCAGCGGCACGGCGGCCAGGAGTGCCAGGGCACGACGTCGTTCCATGATGATCCGACGACACCGACCCGATCCCGGTTCCCCGTTCCGGTTCGAAGGCCCGAGCCGTCCCGGAGCCGGACCGGTCGACCGAGCCGCGGCCTGCGGTGGGGCCAGTACGGTGTCGCGGTGCGCACCGTCCGTGGGATCGTCCAGCACTACGCGTGGGGCGACCCGGAGTTCTTGCCGCGCTTGCTCGGCCACGAACCCGACGGCACCCCGTGGGCCGAGTGGTGGCTGGGGACCCACCCGGCCGGCCCGAGCCACCTCGACGACGACACGCCACTCAGCGAGGTCACCGGCGAGCTCCCGTACCTGCTCAAGGTGCTCTGCGCTGCCGAGCCGCTCTCGCTCCAGACGCACCCCTCGGCCGAGCAGGCCGCCGACGGGTACGCCCGCGGCGTGTTCGGTGATCCGCATGCGAAGCCCGAACTGCTGGTGGCGTTGACGCCGTTCGTCGCGCTGTGCGGGGTGCGACCACCGGAGCAGACCATGGAGCTTCTGGGCGAGCTCGGGCTGCTGGAGCTCTCGCTGGCCGTCCGCTGGCACGGTGTGGGCGGCGCGATCGAGCGCATCTACCGCGGCCTGATCGACGTGGAGCGCATCGTCCAGACCTGCGACCGGTCGGCGGGCCCCGAGGCCGCCGAGGTCACGGCCCTGGCACGCCGCTATCCGGGCGAGCCCAGCCTCGCGGTGACGCTCCTGCTGCACCGGGTGGAGCTGCTCCCGGGCCAGGCGATCCACCTCCCCGCCGGCAACCTCCACGCCTACCTGCGGGGCTGTGGGATCGAGCTCATGGGCGCCAGCGACAACGTGGTGCGCGGTGGGCTCACCACCAAGCCCGTCGACGTCGACCTGCTCCTCGCCACGCTCGACCCCACGCCGATCGAGCGCCCGGTCGTGGCCGACACCGGCCGCTACGAGCTGCCCGAGCTCGGACGTGCGCTGGTGCGGATCGAGGTCGGCCAGTCGCACGTCGCGCTCGACCACGAGCTGGCCATCGACCTCGACGGTGGCACGTGGCTGCTCGACCCCGACGAGGAGCTCACGGCCCGCGCCACCACGTTCGTGGTGACGCGAACCGATCGCTGAGCATCGACCGGCTCGCGACGACCGCTGTGCGGTTCGAGCGCCGCTCAGGAGGTGAGCGCGGCGTGGATCGCGTCGGTGCCGGCCACCAGGGCCGCCGCACCGGCGTCGTCGAGCACCGAGAACGCCGGCACCAGCAGCTCGTTGGTCAGCTCCTCGGCCCGGGCCAGTGCGGCGCGGTGCGACTCGTCGACCTCGATGGCCTCACGCCAACCGAACATCTCCACCTCGCCCGGACGCTTGATCGCGTGGGCCTGCTGGGAGACCAGGCCCGAGGCGACCACGGCCACCAGGTGGACGCTGCCGCGCAGCTCGCGCAGCAGCACCCCGTGGTGGATTGCTGCACCCGCAGGATCGGCGGGGACGGGCTCGGCGCGCACACCGGCGAACAGGGGAAGACCGGCCACGTCGACCGCTGCGACGACGGCAGCAGCGGCCTCGCCGTAGGCCTCGAGGCCCGCGACCTCGGCGAGCTTGGCCCGACCGAGCTCGGCATTGCAGGCCAGGTACTCGCGGGCCGCCTCGCGCGGCGCCATGACCTCGCGGCCCGAGTTCCACACGTTGGCCACGAGCCCCGGCGAGAAGTAGCCGAAGGCGCTCACCACCACGTCGGGCTCCACGTCGCCGAGCACTCCACCACGGCCCAGGAAGTAGAAGCGGAAGCCGTCGAGGCCGAGCTCCTTGCCCCGGGCGAGGGTGTCGGGATGGAAGTAGAAGGCGGCGCCGATGTCGCCGGTCTTGGCAGCGATGGCGGTGATGACGTCACGGGGATCCACGGCGGGCATCCTCCCAGCCGTCCGCCGTCGCCGGCGAAGCGGGCACCGTGCCGGTCAGCCGCCGGTGGTGCGGCGGATCTCGACGATCTTCTCCGCTGCGTGGTTGGCGTCGGACCCCTGGGCGTCGAGCAGCTCCGAGCGATCCTTGGCGGCCTCGCGCTCGGCCTTGGCCGTGTCGACGCGGGCGATGGCCGCCTCGACGCCGTGCTCGTGGATGAACTCCGCCCACTCGACGAGGGCCTCGACCATCTCCGATTCGGGCACCACGGCGACGTTGCGACCCTTGACGAACAGGTGACCGCGCTTGTTGCCCGCAGCGATCCCGATGTCGGCCTCGCGTGCCTCGCCCGGACCGTTCACGACGCAGCCCATCACGGCCACCTGCAGCGGCAGCTCGCGCTCGCCGAAGGCCTCCATCGCCCGCTTGGCGACATCGATGACGTCGATCTCGGCGCGGCCACACGACGGGCACGCGATCAGGTCGACGTTCTTGCGCTCGCGCAGACCGAGCGCTTCGAGCAGTTGGCGGCCGGCGCGGACCTCCTCGACCGGATCGGCGGTGAGCGAGTAGCGGATCGTGTCGCCGATGCCCTCGAGGAGCAGCGTCGCGATGCCGGCCGTGGCCTTGACGAGCCCGGCGGGCGGCGGGCCCGCCTCGGTGACGCCCAGGTGCAGCGGATGGTCGGTGATCTCCGCGAGCTGTCGATAGGCCTCGACCATGAGCGGCACGCTGGAGGCCTTGACCGAGATCTTCACCGCGTCGAAGTCGACCTCGCGGAAGTAGGCCAGCTCGCGCTCGGCCGACTCGACCATTGCCTCGGGGGTGGCGCCACCGTACTTCTCGTAGAGCGAGGGATCGAGCGACCCGGCGTTCACACCGATGCGGATCGGCAGGCCCCGGTCTTTGGCCTCGGCGGCCACCGCCTTGATGTGCTCGGGCCGTCGGATGTTGCCCGGGTTGAGCCGCAACCCGTGGACCCCGGCCTCCATGGCGGCGAGCGCCATCTTGTACTGGTGGTGGATGTCGGCGATGATCGGGATCGGCGACCGCGGCACGATCTGGGCGAGACCCTCCGCGGCCTCGGTCTCGTTGCAGGTGCACCGCACGATGTCGCATCCGGCCGCCGCGAGGGCGTAGATCTGCTGGAGCGTCCCCTCGACGTCGGCGGTCTTGGTGATCGTCATCGACTGGACGGTCACCGGGGCACCGCCGCCGACGGGAACCGATCCGACGTGGATCTGGCGCGTCTGGCGGCGGGCGGTCTTGGAGGCGTCGACCTGCATGGCTCAGCCCACCGGATCCGTGATGTCGAGGTAGAGCCCCGAGAAGAACAAGAAGGCCAGCACCGTGATGACCGCCATGGCGAACGGCATCAGCTTGGACACGTCCGCGTAGTAGCGGGTGCCCCGACGCTCGCGGAACCGCTCGTAGGTGGCGATCGCGGCGTGGCCACCGTCGAGCGGGAGCAGCGGGAACATGTTGAACACGCCGACGAAC
>CAYRXQ010000221.1:0-5259 GCA_964428115.1 uncultured Ilumatobacteraceae bacterium | reverse complement strand
TCGGCGGCATGGACGGCTTGATCCACGTCAGCGAGCTGTCGTGGAAGCACGTCGATCACCCCGGCTCGGTCGTCACCGTCGGCGATCACGTCAAGGTGCAGGTGCTCGACGTCGACTTCAGCCGCGAGCGGATCAGCCTCTCGCTCAAGGCCACGCAGGCCGATCCGTGGCAGGAGTTCGCCGAGAGCCACGAGGTGGGGCAGCTGGTCTACGGCCGGGTCACCAAGCTCGTGCAGTTCGGTGCGTTCGTCCAGGTGGGCGACGGCATCGAGGGCCTCGTGCACATCTCGGAGATGTCGGCGCACCACGTCGACTCGCCCGAGCAGGTCGTCACCCCGGGTGAGGAGCTGTGGGTCAAGATCATCGATCTCGACCTCGCCCGTCGCCGGATCAGCCTGTCGATCAAGCAGGCCGCCGAGGGTGGCGAGCTCGCCGAGGAGTACCGCCAGCACTTCGAGGTCGACGAGCACGGCAACTGGGCCGCCGGCAACCCCGACGAGGTCGAGGCCGCCTGGGCCGAGTACGAGGGCGAGCTGGGTGAGGGCGGTGAGCCCGTCGAGGCCGGCGAGGCCATCGAGGCCACCGAGGGTGGCGACGCTGCCCCAGAGGCCGCTGTCGAGGGTGGCGACGCTGCCCCAGAGGCCGCTGTCGAGGGTGGCGAGGCTGCTGCCGAGGCGGCTCCCGAGGCCGCCGACACCACCGAGGCCTGAGCCCTCGGGTCTCCACATCCCCCTGCACCACGTGCCCCGTCGCCTGCGTCGATCCACATGATCCTCGTCGGGCTCACCGGGGGCATCGGTGCGGGCAAGTCGACCGTGTCGGCCATGTTGGCCGAGCGCGGCGCCGTGATCGTCGACGCCGACCGGATCGCCCGTGACCTCCAGGCCCCGGGTGCTCCGGTCGTGCTCGCGATGGCCGAGCGCTTCGGCTCGCACATCCTGCGCGAGGACGGCTCCCTCGACCGCGGGGCCGTGGCCGCGATCGTCTTCCACGACGAGCAGGCCCTCGCCGACCTGAACGGCATCGTCCACCCGGCCATGCAGGCCGAGATCCAACGCCAGATCGACGCGGAGCGTGGCACCGACCGGGTGGTGGTGCTCGACTTCCCGCTGCTGGCGGAGAACCCCCGGCGGGGTCTCGCCGCGACGATCGTGGTCGACATCCCACCCGACATCGCGGTGGAGCGGCTCGTCGGGGCGAGGGGGATGGACGAGGCCGACGCCCGGGCGCGGATCGCCAGCCAGATCGACCGCGACGTCCGGCTCGCGATGGCCACGCACGTGCTCGACAATGCCGGCGATCCCGAGTCGCTGCGGATGCAGGTCGATGCCCTGTGGCAGGAACTCCTCGCCCTGCCGCACACGGGCGGCAACGACGGGACCGACGAGAACGGCGGGACCGACGCAAGCGACGGGTCCGACCCGGTGGCCGGTTCGGGCGACGCAGCCGACGGCGTCAGCGATCCGGAGGGTCGAGCGTGAGCTCGCCCACCGTCTCGCCGTCGACGATCTCCCCGGTCGGCACGAAGCCGAGCCGCTCGTAGAAGCCCGCCGGCCCGCCCCGACCCTCGACCCAGCTGGTCTGCAGCCGGGTGACGCCGAGGCCCCGCAGGCGATCGGCCACCAACCTCACGACGGCGCTCCCGACGCTGCGACCCTGGTGCGCCCGGTCGATCAGGAGCCGCCACAGCATCGGTACCGGATGGGCCTCGGTCACCTCGGTGATCATCACGAAGCCCGCCAGCTCCCCGTCGGCCCGAACGGCCCGGTACCACGGCACGATCGGGGCCCCGTCCTCGACGGGGGGCAGGAGGGCGTCGGCCAGCGACTCGGCCACCGTGGCGACGAAGGGCCGCTGCGAGAGGTGGGTCTGCAGCGCGAGCACCTCGCGCACGTTCTCGGAGGTCACCTCGATCAGCTCGAGGGTGGCCGGTGTGTGACGTGGCCGATCGCACCAGGCGCGGTACTCGGCCTCGAGCACGGCGTACCGGTCGTCGTCCTCCCAGACCCCACGGACCAGCGCGGCGCGCACGCCGCG
Source organism: uncultured Ilumatobacteraceae bacterium (assembly GCA_964428115.1). Classification (GTDB taxonomy): domain Bacteria; phylum Actinomycetota; class Acidimicrobiia; order Acidimicrobiales; family Ilumatobacteraceae; genus CAYRXQ01. Next base: position 3,222 of record CAYRXQ010000221.1, on the reverse strand, counting down.
TCCCTCGTACCGGAACCCGAGGCGCTCCAGGACCCGTGCCGACGAGATGTTCGCCGGATCGAGCGTGGCCGCCACCCGGTGCACCCGGAACCGATCGAACAGCAGGCCGACCACGGCACCGACTGCCTCGGTGGCGTAGCCACGGCCCTGCACCACGGGGTCGAGGGTGTAGCCGATCATGGCGAGACCGCCGTCGGGGGAGAGCCAGACCGCCACGTCGCCCACCAGCCCCGTGCCATCGTCGATGGCGAGCTGCATCCAGGCGCCCGGGGTCGGCCCGCCGAGCGACTCGAGCTCGTCGAGCAGGTCATGCGCGTGGTCCCGGGTGTAGGGAACCGTCCAGTCCTGGTAGCGCCAGACCTCGGGGAGGTTGCGGTAGGCGGTGAAGCGCGTGATGTCGTCGCGGGTGAAGCGACGCACCGTCAGCCGACGGGTGCGCAGCGGAATGCCACGACGGGGGACCACACCGGCATTCAAGCCCGTGCGATCGCCCGTGTCGTGTCACACGAGTGCTCGTCGTCGCCGGGGCGGAACGCTCCGCGGGCGACCGGAAACCAGCGTCCTGCCCTGCGCACCCGACGAGACACCGAGCAACCGGCCGACCGGCCTGCTCGGTGCGTGCGGCCGTTTCGTTCGCGTACCGAATTGGTGCCCTTCCGAAACGTGACACGATGACACGATGCCCACCAGCCTGCTGATGCCCTCCCGGCGCACGCAGCGTGCTCGACGGGTCCGTAGCGTCGTCACCGTCGCAGCGTTCCTCGTCGTCGCGTCGTGCGGCGGATCGAACGAGTCCACGACAGCGCAGACGCCAGAGGACTCCTCGGCGATCGACGATCCCGACGCGATCGGGACGGTGCCCTTCACCGAGCCCGATCCCGTGCCCGACACGGTCGACCCACCACCGGAACCCGAGTCCGTGCCCGACTCGGTCGACCCGCCACCGGAACCCGAGCCGGAACCGGAACCGGTGTTCGAGCCGGAACCGTTGACCATCGGGTTCCTCGCAGACCTCGACCCGGCGAACGATGGCCCGAGCTCGTCGGTGGTGTTCGGTGATCGTGTCCTCACCCAGGAGAGTCCGCCCGCCGTTGCCGGTGCGCTCGTTGCCTACGACGCGATCACCGGGTCGACGCTCGCGCAGGAGTTGACGTGGATCAGCCAGCTCGCCAGCACTGCGTCCGGCGAGGTCATCGGCTTCGATCCCTTCGAGTGCGGTGTGCAGGTCGTCGACCCGATCGCCCTCAGCCCTGGTACGCAGTTTCCGACCGTGGGCGACGGGCGCAGCTGCGCCGGCGCCATCGTCTTGGTCCGAGACGAGCAGGTGTGGATCAGCGAACGCACGGAGCTCCACGCGCTCGACACGACAACGGCCACGCAGCAGCAGGTCGAGTGGACAGCAGCATGGCCTTACGACCCGCAGCGACGTGCCGTGCGGTCGATCCACGATCTCGGCGACGTGGTGCTGGTCGAGTTCGTCGGCCCGGACCGCCGCTCGGGCGTGGCGCGCGTCGGACCTGAGCTCGTCGTCGATCGCTTCGTCGAGATGCCCGGACGACTCATCCGCAGTGGTGACGGCTTCCTGGTCGAGTCGAGCAGCGACGAGGCACCCGGGACGTTTCCGCTCGATCCGGTGGCCCTCGAGTTGGGTGCGGCGATCGAACCGGTGATCCCGGGGGACTGCGAATTCGGCGACCGGACGCCGGGCATGAACGGCGAGATCTGGATCGGGCCGATCCGACAGACGGACGGCACCACCACGTTTCGTCTCTGCATCGATGACGAGTTCGTCGCCGAGGGGTCGAGCGATGTCGGCGGAGACGTCGTCCACGTCGCCCCCGGTGACGGCGTCCTGTTCGTCTTCGTCGCCGAGCGCGCTGAGGGGAGCGGCGAGGTGACGGCGCGCCGGCTGTATCGGGTCGAACACGGCTGAGTGACGCTCGACGGCACCATCGGCGTGGCGGCTGACGGTGAGGACGTCGTCGGTGGCCGCAACCACGCGCCGCAGACCCGAACGCTCACCGATCTCGAAGCTGCGGGGCAGGCCAGTAGCGTGCGACCGTGTTCCCGACCTGGGTGTTCGGCTACGGCTCGCTCGTCAGCCCGGCCTCGCTCGGGGCGACGCTCGATCGGGGGGTCGACACCGCGTCGGACGGCTGGTCGGAGGCGACGCTGGCGGGTTGGGGTCGGCGTTGGAACTACGGCGTCGGGCACTGGTACGGGGTGCACCAGCAGCCCGACGGCGCCGAACGGACCGTGACGATCGTGGCCCTCGGACTCGCGGCGGCTGCGGCGGCGTCGACGAACGGCATCGTCGTGCGCGTCGACGACGAGGAGCTGGCGCGCCTCGATCGCCGTGAGCGCGATTACGACCGCGTCGACGTGACCGACCTGGTGACAGCACCCGTGCAACTCGCCGGTCGCGTCGTGACCTACGTACCGCGGCCCGCTGCGGTGGAGCGCTACGAGGCGGCCCGCGATGCGGGGAGCGCGGCGATCGAGCAGCGCTACTGGGATCTCGTGGCGGGGGCGTTCGCCGACCTGGGTGCCGATCGCCTCGAGCGGTACGTGCGCACCACCCCGCCGCCGGACGTGCCGGTGCTCGTGCTCGACCGACGCTCCTGACGCGACGGGCACGGCGTCGCCTCGGCCCGCCGCGCCGACCCCTCCTCGTCATCACGAACATTCGTTCGCCGGTAGACTCGCGGCCATGTCCGACACCGACACGCGGTCGCAGCGCTTCCGGGTCGTGTCCGACTTCGCTCCGGCCGGTGACCAGCCCGAGGCCGTGGCGGCGCTCTCGGCCGGGATCGAGCGCGGCGAGCGGTTCCAGACGCTGCTCGGCATCACCGGGTCGGGCAAGTCGGCCACGATGGCGTGGACGATCGAACAGGTCCAGCGGCCGACGCTGATCCTCGCCCCCAACAAGAGCCTGGCCGCGCAGCTCGCGCAGGAGATGCGCGAGTTCTTCCCCGACAACCGTGTCGAGTACTTCGTCTCGTACTACGACTACTACCAGCCCGAGGCGTACATCCCGTCGAGCGACACCTACATCGAGAAGGACAGCTCGATCAACGAGGAGATCGACCGGTTGCGCCACTCGGCCACCGCTGCGCTGCTCACCCGGCGCGACGTGATCGTGGTCGCCTCTGTCAGCTGCATCTACGGCATGGGTGATCCCGCCGAGTACCAGGGCAACCTCGTCGAGCTGCACGTGGGCGT
>CAYRXQ010000220.1:0-5265 GCA_964428115.1 uncultured Ilumatobacteraceae bacterium | reverse complement strand
GAGGTCGGTGGCACGGTCGGCGACATCGAGATCCTGCCGTTCCTCGAGGCGATCCGGCAGTTCCGCAACGACGCCGGGCGCGACAACGTCTGCTACATCCACGTGACGCTCGTGCCCTTCATCGGGCCCTCCGGGGAGCAGAAGACCAAGCCGACCCAGCACTCGGTCACCGAGCTCCGCAGCCGCGGCATCCAGCCCGACCTGATCGTGTGCCGCAGCGAGGCGCCGCTGAGCGACGACCTCAAGCGCAAGATCTCCAACCTCTGCGACGTGGACGAGCGCGCCGTGGTCAACGCCGCCGATGCCCGCAACATCTACGAGCTCCCGCTGATCCTCCACGACGAGGGTCTCGACGACGTCGTGTGCGACGTGCTGCGGATCGACGAGCACGCCCTCGACCTCACGCCCTGGGAGCAGCTCGTCGAGAAGGTCGAGGCTGCCACCGAGCCCGTGCGCATCGGGCTCATCGGCAAGTACGTGCAGCTCGTCGACGCGTACCTCTCGGTGGTCGAGAGCCTCAAGCACGCCGGCTTCCACCACGGCGCCAAGGTGGAGATCGACTGGATCCAGGCCGAGGAGGTCGAGGGCCTGCTGGCAGCGGGACGGCTCGCGCACCTCGACGGCATCGTGGTCCCGGGCGGCTTCGGCGCCCGCGGGGTCGAGGGCAAGATCGCCGCGGCCCGCTACGCGCGCGAGGAGCTCGTCCCCTGCCTCGGGCTGTGCCTCGGCCTGCAGGCCATGACCGTCGAGTTCGCCCGCAACGTGCTCGGCATGACCGGGGCGAACTCCACCGAGTTCGATCCCACCACCAAGTACCCGGTGATCGACCTCATGCTCGACCAGCGCGACATCACCGACAAGGGCGGCACGATGCGCCTCGGCGCCTACTACGCGGTGCTGACCCCCGGGACCAAGGTGGCCGCCGCGTACGGCGAACCCGTGGTCAGCGAGCGGCACCGTCACCGGTACGAGTTCAACTCCAACTACCGCGCCAAGTTCGAGGCCGCCGGCTTCGTGTGCAGCGGTACCTCGCCCGATCGGCGGCTGGTGGAGTTCATCGAGCTCGCCGACCACCCGTTCTGGGTCGGGACGCAGGCCCATCCCGAGTTCAAGAGCCGTCCCGACCGCCCGCACCCGCTGTTCCGCGACTTCATCGGCGCGGCCCTCGCCCGTCGGCGGGAGCGGCAGGGCGAGCCGGCGCGCTCGTCGATCCGCGCCGGCGCCTGAGGTCGTCCGTGTTCCGACACGTCGCCGAGGAGATCGTCCACCAGGGCAACGTGTGGCGGGTGGTCGTCGCCGAGTTCGAGGCGCCCGACCGGACGACGTTCCGACGTGACATCGTGCGATCGCCCGGTGCCGTGGGGGTCGTGCCCGTGGTCTTCGACGCCGAGGGCAACCCGCTCGTGGTCCTCGTGGAGCAGTACCGGCCGGCCTTCGACCGTGACGTGCTCGAGATCCCGGCCGGGATGCGCGACGTGGCCGGCGAACCGCCGGTGGAGACGGCCCGCCGCGAGCTCGTGGAGGAGGCCGGCCTGCAGGCCGGCGAGCTGCACCACCTGATCGACATCGCACCATCGCCCGGCATGACCGACGCGATCACCTCGGTGTGGATCGCCACTGGGTGCACCCCGACGGCACAGGACCTGCAGGGCCCCGAGGAGGAGCACCTGCGGGTCCTCGAGATCCCACTCGTCGAGGCGCTCGACATGATCGATCGCGGGGAGATCGTCGACTCCAAGACCGTGGTCGGGCTGCTGGCGTTCGATCGACGGCTCCGCCGCAGCGACGCCGGGCGATGACCATGCTCGAGGAGGCCGATCTCGGGCTCCCGCTCGAGGTCGAGGAGTACCTCTCGTGGGTCACGACCGAGCGGGGTCGATCGGCGAACACCGTGGCCGCCTATCGACGCGATCTGGTGACCTACTGCGCATGGCTGCGGGCGCGGGGCCGCACACCGCTCGACGTGATCGCCACCGACGTCGAGCGGTTCGTCGCCGACCGGCGCGCCGCCGGCGCGGCCGTGGCGACCGTGGCGCGCCAGCTCGCCTCGATCCGCTCCCTGCACCGGTACTTCGTGATCGAGCAGGTGCGTCTCGACGACCCGACCAGCGACCTCGAGGGCGTTCGGGTGCCCGCAGGCATCCCCAAGCCGCTGAGCGAGGGACAGGTGGCCGCGCTGCTCGACGCCGTCGTCGGCACCGACCCGCTCTCGCGCCGTGACCGGGCGCTGCTGGAGCTGCTCTACGCGACCGGGGCCCGGGTGTCGGAGGTGGTCGGGCTCTCGATGGGCGACCTCGACCTCGACGAGCGCCTGGTGCGGTTGTTCGGCAAGGGGGCCAAGGAGCGAATCGTGCCGTACGGACGGGCGGCGGCACGGGCGGTGGAGGAGTGGTTCGAGCCGGCCGGCCGGCCCCACCTGGTGCCCGACCGATGGCGGCGGCGGGGTGATGCCGAGGCGGTGTTCCTGACCGCCCGCGGCACCCGACTGACCCGGCAGACGGCCGCTGCCGTCGTGGCCAAGTACGGCGAGCGGGCCGGCATCACCGAGCCGCTCTCGCCGCACGTGCTGCGCCACTCGTGTGCGACGCACCTGCTCGATCACGGTGCGGATCTGCGCGTGGTGCAGGAGCTGCTCGGACACGCCTCGATCTCGACGACCCAGGTGTACACGCGCGTCAGCCAGGAACGGCTCTTCGAGGTCTACCGCGCGGCCCACCCCCGGGCGGTGCGCTCGTGAGCGCCCGGTGGTCGTCCCCGGTCGCCTGGTGGCACCTGGCGGCGCGGTTCGTCACCTCGCTGCCGCCGACGCCGCCAGCGGTCGAGGACGAGGTGTGGGCCGAGGCGCACCTGCTGCGCTCCGAGCGGGTGCTCTGGCGGGAGATGTCCAACCAGGACCGGCGCCACTCGGTGGCGGTCGCGCGGCGCTTCGCGGCGCGCCGGCCCGACGCCGATCGGGCCGAGATCGCCGGGGCGCTCCTCCACGACGTCGGCAAGATCCGCTGTGGACTGGGCACCTTCGGGCGGGTGGTGGGGACGATCGTCGGGCCGCGGACCCCGCGGTTCCGTGCCTACCACGATCACGAGGAGATCGGCGCCCGACTCGCCGCGGACGCCGGGTCGGACCCGCGGACCGTCGAGCTGGTCGCCGGCGGCGGTCCCGCGATCGACGACCTCCACGCCAGCGATCACGCCTGAGCCCGCAGGTCGGGGAGCCCGCGGGTCGGGCCATCACCGGCTCGCGCCGCGAACGCCGACCTCAGCCGAGGACGCGCGTCGCGCGGGCCCGGCCCACGATCGCCCGGACGACCATCCAGCCGAGCAGCGTCGCCCAGATCGCCGCGATCCCCGCACCGTCGACGGCCAGGATCGTGACGCCGATCGGAGCCAACAGCGCCAGCATGGCGACCGCTGCCAGGCCGAGGAAGCGGTAGTCGGCCGCACCGATCAGGATCCCGTCGTAGGCGAACGCGACTGCGCCCGGCAGCATCGCCACGGCCAGGAACCAGGCCGCGACGGTGGCACGCTCGACGACGGCCGGATCGGCGGTGAACCAGGTGGGGACGATCGGGGCCAGTGCGGCGAGGGCGACCGCCAAACCGATCCCGGCCACCACCGACAGCCGCACCGCCCGAGCTGCCAGGTGCGTGGCACCGTCGGGATCGCCGCCCCCGAGGCGCTCGGCGACGAGCGTCTGGGCCGGGACGGCGAGCGCGTCGAGGGCCAGGGCGAGGAACAGGAACAGGCTCATCACGATCTGGTGGGCGGCGAGCGTCGGGGCGTCGACGCGGGCAGCGATCGCGGTCGCACCGCCGAAGACGCCGAGCATCGCGGCGACCCGCAGCACCAGGTGTCGACCCGCCGTGGCGAGTGCCAGCAGCCCCGCTCGGTCGGGTCGACGGGACGGGGCCGGGCGGAGCCGGCGGCGGACCAGGGCCAGGAACGCGATGGCTGCGCCCGCCTGGGCCATCACGGTCGACCAGGCCGACCCGGCCACGCCCCAGCCGAACCCGAACACGAGCACCAGCTCGATGACGAGGTTCGCCACGTTCGCGGCCACGAGCACGACCAGGGGCGTGCGATAGTCCGCGGCGCCGCGCAGCACGCCCTGTGCTGCGAGCGTCACGAGCACGAACGGGATGCCCACGGCGCTGATTCGCAGGTACTCGACCGCGAACCCGACCACTGCACCCTGGCCGCCGAGCACCCGGCTCAGGGTCGGTGCGCCGAGCAGCAGCACCGGCACGGTGACCGCACCGACGATCGAGGACATCCACAGCGCATCGATGCCGACCGCCGCGGCGCCGACGGTGTCACCGGCACCGAGGCGGCGGGCCACCCGTTCGGTCGTGCCGTAGGTGAGGAAGTTCGACCCGGCGACGACGAACGACAGCACGGTGGCGGCCAGTGCCAGACCGGCGAGCTCGGTGGTCCCGAGGCGACCGACGATCGCCGTGTCGACCAGGACGTAGAGCGGCTCGACGGCGAGCGCGCCGAGCGCCGGGAACGCCAGGGAGAGGATGCGCCGATCGGTCGCCGTGAGCCGCCGGCGCCGCGAACCGCGCGGACGGCGCGTCGTCCCCGACCCGGGCGGCTGCTCGTTCAACCGGGGAGCAGCCCGATGGACCGGTACGCCCGCTCGAGCGTGGCCGACGCGACCGACCGGGCCTTGTCGGCCCCGGTGTGCAGCAGGCGGGCCAGCTCGGCGCGGTCGTCGAGGAGGTCGTGGTACTGGGCCTGGATCGGCTTGAGCATCGCGACCACGGCCTCGCCGGCGTCGGTCTTGAGCGGCCCGTACTGGTGGTACTGCGCGGCGAGGATGCGCGGATCGGCCCCGGTCGCGGCGCCCAGGATGTCGAGGAGGTTGGTGACCCCGGGCTTCTCGGCCGGGTCGTAGCGGACCTCGGTCTCCGAGTCGGTCACGGCCCGCTTGAACTTCTTCATGATCACCGCCGGCGGGTCGGTGAGGTACACGCACCCGGCGTCGGTGGTCGAGGACTTCGACATCTTCGAGGTCGGATCCTGGAGGTCCATCACGCGGGCGCCGGCGGCCGGCATCACCGCCTCGGGCAGGACGAAGGTGTCGCCGAAGCGGTGGTTGAAGCGGATCGCGATGTCGCGGGTGATCTCGATGTGCTGGCGCTGGTCGTCGCCCACCGGGACCTGCTCGGCGTCGTAGAGCAGGATGTCGGCAGCCTGCAGCGCGGGGTAGGTGAACAGCCCGGCCGAGATGAAGGTGCCCTCGCGCTTGGCCGACTTGTCCTTGAA
>CAYRXQ010000219.1:0-5299 GCA_964428115.1 uncultured Ilumatobacteraceae bacterium | reverse complement strand
TGCCATCTCGCGGCCGGGTAAAAGCGGAAGTGTTGAACCACGGCAGGCCGAGTCCTTGTTTGGCGACGGCGAGACTGCCGGAAACGTCCCAGGGCTGATTGCCGCTGCCCTGCCCGACGCCGTCTTTCGGCGCATCGAGACCCCGGCATTTCCGGTCGCAGTCGAGTTTTCGGACCCCGGTGACGCGCGTCCACTCGAACAGCGGACGGCCCGTGCCGTGCGCCGCCGGCCTGCCGGTCAGAAGTTTGCGCTCACCGGCACCCCCGTCGAGAACCGGCTCTCGGAGCTGTGGGCGATCCTCGATGTCGTCGTGCCGGGCCTGCTCGGGGGACAGCAGTCGTTCCGTGAGCGCTTCGCCGGCCCGATCGAGCGCAGCGGCGATGCCGAGGTGGCCGCACGGTTGCGGCGGCTCACCTCGCCGTTCGTCCTGCGCCGCACCAAGGCCGACCGACGGTTGCTGCCCGACCTGCCCGACAAGATCGAGCAGATCGCCTACGCCACGCTGACCCGCGAGCAGGCGGCGCTCTACCAGCAGGTGGTCGACCAGCTGCTCGCCGATGCCGAGGAGACCACCGGGATGCAACGGCGCAGCAAGGTGTTGGCCGCCATCACCCGGCTCAAGCAGATCTGCAACCACCCGGCCCACGCCCTCAAGGACGGCTCCCGGCTGGCCGGGCGGTCGGGCAAGCTCGAGCGGTTCGACGAGCTCATCGCCGACCTGCTCGACGTGGGCGAGCGGGCCCTCGTGTTCACCCAGTTCCGTGAGATGGGGGAGCTGCTCGAACGCCACATCGCCGAGACGCTGCACCTGCAGGTGCCCTTCCTGCACGGCGGCGTCTCGCGTGCCGGTCGCATGCGGATGGTCGATGCCTTCCAGGACGGCACCGGACCGCCGCTGTTGCTGGTGTCGCTGAAGGCCGGCGGGACGGGGCTCAACCTCACCGCCGCCAGTCAGGTCGTGCACTACGACCGGTGGTGGAACCCAGCGGTGGAGGACCAGGCCACCGACCGCGCCTGGCGGATCGGGCAGCACCGTACGGTCAACGTGCACAAGCTGGTCTGCCAGGGCACCGTCGAGGAGCGGATCGGGGCCGTGATCGACGAGAAGCGCGCCCTCGCGGACGCCGTGATCGGTACCGGGGAGACCTGGCTCACCGAGCTCGCCACCGACGAGCTCCGCGACCTCGTCACCCTCGATCGGGGCCGGTCGTGAGCCGTCCGCGCACCCCGTTCGGCAACGACCTGCCGGGGCGGCTGCCAGCCACCATGCTGCGCGTGCTCGCCGCCGAGATGAGCGACGCGGCGCGGTTGTCGCGGGGCAAGCGCTACTGGAGCGACCGGGCGGTGATCGACCTGCACGTGGGGCCCGGGGTGGCCACGGCCGAGGTCCAGGGCTCCCGCCGCGCCCCGTACGTGGCCGTCCTGCGGGTCACCGGGGGCTCCGGGGCGCCGTCGCGACGCGAGGTCGAGGTGGCCTGCAGCTGCCCCGACGACGACGGCACCGGCATCCACGCCTGCAAGCACGTGGTGGCGGCGATCTTCGCCCTCGCCGACGAGGTGTCGATCGAACCCGAGGTGCTGCATCGGTGGCGCGGTGGCCGCGTTGCTGCCAGCGACCGCGTGCGCCAGGACGACGGCGATGACGACCGGGACGACGATGATCTCGATGACGGTCTCGACGATGGCGGCGTCGGATCTGCGGAGCATGACGACGATCGCAGCGACCGCTGGGCCCGGCTCGGCCGGCTGACCCCGGCCGGCGACCGGCCGAGCTCGACCTCGATCCCGCCCCGCCACGGTGATGCCCCGGCGGTGTCGGCGCTGGCCGCCGAGCTCGAGGGGCTGCTCGGCGAGCGGAACGTGCCGCTGCCCGCGCCCACCGTGACCCCGCTCCACGACCGGCCACCGTTCCCCGATCCACTCGTCACGGCGGCCATCGAGGAGGCGATCGCGACACTCGCGGTCGAGTGGTGACTCGCGGTCGCGTCAGGCCAGCGGGCCGCCACTGCGTCTCGGCCGCGTGCTCCTGACGCGAGTGCTGACGCGCTCCTGGCATGGTCCCCATGACGGGGTCGAGCTCCTGGCGACGGGACCGGGGGTCGACCCCGTCGAACACGACGACGGGGGCACACGCATGAAGGACGAGATCCTCGAGGACATGTCGGCCTCGGCCGCGGCCGGAACCTCCCTGCTGGCGCTGCTCGGCGTGATGGTCGGGCTCGCCGTCCTCGACTTCATCGGCGCGGTGCTCGCCAAGGAGTGGACGCTCGGCAAGGGGCCGTGGATGTTCGTGGCCGGTGCCGCGTCGTTCGTCGTCCTGTTCGCGGTGTACGCCTACGGGCTCAAGATCGCGGAGCTGTCCACGGTCACCTTCGGGTGGATCGTGGGGTTGCAGGTCGGGATCCTGCTGATGGAGCGGCTCCGCTACGGGGTCAACCTGCCGTCGGGGAAGTGGGCGGCGATCGTCGCGATCCTGATCCTCCAGGCCTACCTCGTGCTTGCCCCAGGCGTCGACGACGGCGGCCGTGACGTGGCGCGACTGGCACCCGTGGGCACCTCCCCGACCGACGACTGACGACTGACACGACGCCGACCGGGACGCCGACCGAGCCGGCTCGCCCCGGCCCGTCGGGGTTCAGTCCCGGTCGAGGAATCCCGGTCGCTCGCCGAAGACCACCACGGCCTGGCGCAACGGCACGAGATCGCGCCGCTGGGACCTGGCCGCCTCGGCCACCCTGGCAGCGGCCTCGGCACGCACCCGCTCGAGTTCGTCGCGCAGGCGAGCGTTCTCGACCTCGAGCTCCATCACGCGCTTGATGCCCTCGAGGTTCATGCCCTGCTCGGCGAGGTCCGCGATGCGGCGGAGGCGCTCGATGTCCTCGTCGCTGTAGCGACGGTTACCGCCCTGGGTCCGGGCAGGCGCCACCAGGCCGCGCCGCTCGTAGATGCGCAGGGTCTGCGGGTGCATCCCGGCCAACTCGGCAGCGACCGAGATGACGTAGACCGCGTGGTCACGTCGTCGGATGGTCATGATCGAGATCCCATGATGGCAGACCGTCGGCGGCTCAGGCGCGTGGCCGGCGCGGGTCGGGGAACGTGGCGGCGAGCTGCTCCACGGCAGCCCGTTGCTCGTCGGTGAGCTCGCGGGGAACCTGCACCTCGACGGTCACGATGAGGTCGCCGGTGACGGTGCCCGACTTGCGGGCGATGGCGAGCCCCTTGCCGCGCACCCGGTGGCGGCTCCCGCTCGGGGTGCCCGGCTTGAGGCGCAGTTTGACGGTGCCACCGTCGAGCGTCGGCACGTCGATCTCGCCGCCCAACGCAGCCTCGGGGAACGTGATCGGCACGTGCACCGTGAGGTCGTGCCCGTGGCGCGCGAACCGCTCGTGCGGCGTGACCGAGATCTCGACGAGGAGGTCGCCGGCCGGTCCACCACTGCGGCCGGGCGTGCCGCGACCCTTCAGGCGGATGGTCTGGCCGTCGGCCACGCCGGCGGGGATCCGGGCCTGGACCTGGCGCGGTCGCCGCTCGACCCCGGTGCCGCGACAGGTGCCGCACGGGTCGTCGATGACGGTGCCCGAGCCTGCGCATCCGCGGCACGGCGACGAGAACGAGAAGAACCCCTGGTTGTCGTCGACCACGCCGCGGCCCCCGCACTGGGAGCACGGTCGCGGGTTCGTCCCCGGGCGGGCACCAGATCCGTGGCAGGTGGTGCACGGCGCATCGCTGGTGAGGTGCAGGGTGGTGGTGATGCCGTGCGCGGCGTCCTCGAAGCTGAGCGTGAGGTGGGCCGTGACGTCGGCGCCACGTCGTGGCCCCACGCCGCTGTTGGCGCGGCCGCCGCGCCCCGCTGCGCCGCCACGCTGGCCGAACATCTGGCCGAGCAGGTCGCTGATGCCTCCGGGGGCATCGTTGACGTTGAAGGAGAACCCGCCCGGACCGCCGGCACCGCCCATCGGCCCGAGTCGGCGGACCTCGTCGTACTCGGCGCGCTTGTCGGCATCGCCCAACACGTCGTAGGCCGAGGCGACCTCCTTGAAGCGCTCCTCGGCGGCGGGATCGCCCGGGTTCTGGTCGGGGTGGAGCTCGCGGGCGAGCTTGCGGTACGCCTTGGTGATCTCCTTGGCGGTGGCCCCCTCGGGGACGCCGAGGATGCGGTAGAAGTCCTTCTCGAACCACTCTCGCTGTGCGGTCATGTGGGCTCACCTCCTCCGGGAGCGACGTGGGTGATCGGGCGGGCGGTCGGTGGCCGGGCGGCATCGATGCTGCCCGACCCGACCGCTCAGTCGCTGGTGCGGACCATCGCCGGTCGCAGCGTCTTGCCACGCCAGCGGTAGCCGCTGCGGAGCACCTCGGCCACGACCACCTCGCCGCCATCGCCAGCCGCGTGGGCGACGGCCTCGGCGAGGTTGGGGTCGAAGGGCTGGCCGTCGAGGTCGAGGGTCTCGAGGCCGTGCTTGCGGAGCTCGCCGAGCATGACGTTGAGGAGTGGCCCGACCTCGTCGGGGTGCCGCAGGTACGCGGCCTCGGCGGCGTCGAGCACCGGCAGCAGCGCCTCGGCCAGGCGGCCGGTGGCCCGGTCGACCTCGTCGGCCGACTGGGCCGCGACCCGCTTGCGGTAGTTGTCGAAGTCGGCCTGCAGACGCAGGGCGATGTCCTTGAACTGGTCGCGCTCGGCGACCAGCGCCTCGGCGTCGTGCTCGAAGGCCTCTTCGGCCTCGGCCACCTCACCGTCGAGCGTGTGCTCGATGGTGGGGACGACCTCGGCGTGCTCGCCGTGCTCGGGCTCGGTGTGCTCCGGCTCGGTGTGCTCGTGCTCGTGGCCCATGGCCCCGCTCACTGCTCGTCGTCGACGATCTCGGCGTCGACGATGTCGTCGTCGGACCCGCCGGTCGGGCCGGCCTGGCCGGAGGCCGACGAACCGGTGGCGCCGGCGTCGCGGGCGGCCGCCTCGTAGAGCTTCTGGCTGAAGGCCTGGCTGGCCGCCATCAGCGCTTCGGTGGCGGTCTTGATGGCGGCGGTGTCGTTGCCGTCGAGGGCCTTCTTCAGGTCGCCGAGCGGCCCTTCGACCGCGGCGCGCTCGTCGGCCGAGACGTTGTCGCCCTGGTCGCGCAGGACCTTTTCGGTCTGGTAGACGAGCGAGTCGGCGTTGTTGCGGATCTCGGCCTCGTCGCGGCGCTGGCGGTCCTCCTCGGCGTGGGCCTCGGCGTCCTTGACCATCCGGTCGATGTCGTTCTTGTCGAGCGTCGACTGACCGGTGATGGTCATCGACTGCTCCTTGTTGGTGGCCCGGTCCTTG
>CAYRXQ010000218.1:0-5315 GCA_964428115.1 uncultured Ilumatobacteraceae bacterium | reverse complement strand
CGACGTCGTCGAGGTCGTTGTGCTTGCCGCCGGCCCGGGCACACTTCTGGGAGCTCACCGCACGCTGGTACGGAGCGGTCTCGTCACCCACGAAGTACGGCTTGAACGGCACCATGCCCGCCACGGTGAACAGCACCGTCGGGTCGTGTGGGATCAGGCTCGCCGAGGGCACCACCACGTGGTCCTTGGCTGCGAAGTACTGCCGGAACGAGTCGCGCAGTCGGTCGGCCGTCATCGTGGTACTTGAGGCAGTCATGGCGCCGCCGAGCCTACCGAGGCCGGTACCCTCCGCCGGCGTGGTTCCCCCTCCGTCGGCCGACCGGCGCGCCGCTCGACAGCCGGCCCCCTCGGCGGTCCCGCCAGCCGAGCCACCTGCGGATCTGCACGAGTGGATCTCGTTCGAGGATCCCGAGGAGCAACGCACCTGGGTGTTCGACGCGACGTTCCTGCGCTCCAATCACACCTGCATCTACGGTCAGGGCTGCCAGGGGGTCCTCGACGCCCCGGCGCCCGAGCTGGCACAGGGCTGCTGCAGCTACGGCGCCCACTTCGTGGACGAGGACGACGTCGCGAACCTCGTGCGGCACTTCGTGCGCCTCACCCCCGAGCACATGCAGTTCCACGCCGAGGCCGTCGCCGAGGGCTTCCTCGAGGCCGGGGAACCGGAGGCCTCGGGTGCCCCGACCACGGTGACGCGCCTGGTCGACGATGCCTGCATCTTCCTCAACCGGCCGGGGTTCGAGGCCGGTCCGGGTTGCGCCCTCCACGTCGCCGCGCTCGCAGCCGGGGAGCGTCCGCTCGACTGGAAGCCCAACGTGTGCTGGCAGCTGCCGTTGCGCCTCGAGCACCACACCGACGACCACGGCCACGTGACCTCGCGGGTACGCGAGTGGAAGCGGCGCGACTGGGGCGAGGGCGGGGCCGACTTCGCATGGTGCTGCACCGAGGCCCCCGAGGCGTTCGTCGGCGCCGACGCCGTGTACGTGGCGTCGCGCGACGAACTGGTGGAGCTGATCGGGTTGCCGATCTACGACCTGCTGGTCACCCAGCTGGAACGGCCGGGTTGGGTCCCGCTCCCCCACCCGGCACTGCGTCGCCAGGCGGGGTGAATCGGTTCACTCGTCGGTGTCGTCGTCCTCGTCGTCGAACTTCACGCCGTACTTCTCGGCGAGCGCGGCGTACTCGTCCTCGTCGTCGGCAGGAGTTGCCGTGCGATCGCCGAACCCGAGGTCGAACGCCCCCGGACCCGACTGCTTGAGCTTTCGCGCTTCTTCGAAGCGGCGATGACGACCCTTCTTCACGACAGGGCTCCCACGTGTTAGTGAACTGACATTGGGGACGATCCTACCGGATCACCCCTGCGTCCCGATGGTTCCATCAGGTCGGAAGATCGGGCCGTTCCAGGTCGACCAGACGCAGGGCCCCCGCACCGTCGAAGGTCAGCGCCGCACGGCCCTCCACCAGGTGACGGACACCGGTTCCCAGCAGCTCGGCCCGCCACCCCTGCGTGAGCCGGGCCTCGGGGTCACCGCGCAGCAGGGCGACCAGATCGGCGCGTGTGGCCAGCATGGCGGTGTCGATCCGCTCGTCGCGGGCGAGCTGGCTGACCCAGGCCGAGACCAGCGCGACCGCCGGTCGCAGGTCGCGGTCGAGCTCGTCGCCACCGGCGCGTGCGTCGGGCGGATCGGCGGCGAGGCCCTCGCGCACGGCGGCGACGATCTCCTGGGCGTTGGCGCCACGTCCGATCCGCTCGTCGACACCACGTGCCTGCGCCAGCTCGGTGACGTCGCGTGGCTGGCGCTGGGCGATGCCGAGCACGGCGAGATCGGCGAGCACCTGGCGGACCGGGATGTCGAGGGCCTGGGCGCGACGCTCTCGCCAGGCTGCGACCGAGCGGGCGACGGCGCGCGCCGTGGGCCGCAGGGTGCGGGTGTCCTTGAGCTTGAGCCAGGCGTCGTCGGGGCTGGTCCCCCCCACCGGGCGCCCGAGCAGCTCGGTGCAGGCCTCCTCGACCCAGGCGGTCCGGCCGAGCTCGTCGAGTTGGCCCACGAGCAGGTCGTGCACCTCGAGGAGGTACGCCACGTCGGCGGCCGCGTACTCGCACTGGGCGTCGGTGAGCGGCCGGCGCAACCAGTCGGTCAACCGGTCGCCCTTGGCCGGGCTGATGCCCAGCTCCCCCTGGAGCAGCGACACCAGCGACGGGGTGCCGTAGCCGAGGAAGCCCGCTGCGACCTGGGTGTCGAACAGTCGCCGGGGGACGACGCCCGCCGCATGGGTGAGCACGTCGAGGTCCTGCTGGGCAGCGTGCAGGACGGCCAGCACGTCGGAGTCGAACAGCCGACCGAGCTCGCCGATGTCGACCGCCAGCGGGTCGACCAGCACGAGGTCGCCGGGCCAGGCGATCTGCACGAGCGCGAGCTTGGGGAAGTAGGTGCGCTCGCGGTGGAACTCGGTGTCGAGGGCGTACCGGGGCTCGGCGAGCAGGGCGTCGACGACGTCGGCGAGCTCGGCCTGATCGGTGACCCACCGGTGTCCCGGGGCCGACGTCACGACGGGACCGCGGCGGTCGGCCGGGGGGCTCGGGGGTGGAGCGGCATCGAGGCGGAGGTTACCGACCGTCGAGGTCGGACGGCAGGTTCACGTTGCGGAGCGCGAGGTCGTCGACCGCGACGTCGAGGACCCGCAGGAGCGCGAGCACCTCGTGCAACGAACGGCGACCCGCGGTGAACGCTGCGTCGACCGTCGGCGCCGCCGAGTGGTTCCACCGGGCGCAGGTGGGGTGTCGACGGTCGTCGGCGGTGCGGGCCACCGCCACGTCGACGTCGGGCCGGGCACCCGCCCATGCGATGCGTCGCACGGTCGTGGCGTCGAGGTCGGGCAGGTCGCAGGCCACGATCACGAGGTCGCCCTCCAGTCGGTGCAGGGCCGTGCACACCCCGCCGAGCGGGCCCTGGCCCGGGTGGTCGTCGGGGTGGACGATGAGCCCCGCGACCGCCGGGTCGACCCGCTCGTGTCCGACGAGCACCACGCGGTCGCACCCGCCACCGAGCAGCGCGTCGACGACGCGGCGCACCATCGGCACCCCGTCGACGGGGAGCAGCGCCTTGTCCACGCCCATGCGCCGCGAGCTGCCACCGACCAGGACGACACCGGTGATCGAGCCGTCCACCTCTCGCCGCCCGGTTCAGCCCTCGAGCTGGTCGGCCGGCACGCCGGAGGGATCGAGCTGGGCCAGGAAGGTCGCACAGCGGTCGGCCTCGGCGGTCTCACCGATCGTGGCCGCCATCTGCTGCAGCCCGAGGAGGCTGCGCAGGAAGCCGCGGTTGCCCGGTGCGGACCAGCGCACGTAGCCCGATCCGCGCCAGCCGTTCGCCCGCAGGGCGTCGAGCCCGCGGTGGTACCCGATGCGGTACGCGGCGTAGCGCTCGATGGTGTCGCGGCCGACGTCGCCGAGCGCCGCCCAGGCCTCGCTCACCGATGGATGGTCGGCCACGATCGCCGCCACGGCGTCGCGGCGCTCGTCGGCGGGGGCGGCCAGGGCCTGGGCGAGGCGGTGGCGCAGCGCGGGATCCGCCTCGGGCAGCACCGTGGAGGGCAGACCGCTCGACAGGTTGACGGGGAGGTCGGACATGGGACGCATGCTAGGAGCCCCATCCCCGTCGACCCCCGTCGCTAGGGTTGCCCGCCGTGCTGGCCCTCGACCTCGAGACTGCGAAGACCTACGCGCTGGTCGCGATCTCGGTGCTCGTCGCGCTCGCCGTGGCCTCGGCCTGGATCATGAAGACCGTGATGCAGAAGGTGGCGGTGGCGGTCATCCTGCTGCTCCTCGCCGCCCTTGCGTGGAGCCAGCGGACCTCGCTCCAGGAGTGCGCCGACCGGGTCGAGCAGGCCGCGGCCGTGGGCGCCCGGATCGACACGAGCTGCACGTTCTTCGGGCGCGAGGTGACCATCCCCGCGCTGCGTGACGCGTGAGCGGCCCGCGACGCTCGCTGCGGCTCCAGCTCGTCTCGCTGACCGCGGCGAAGCTGGCCGCGAACACCGCCCTGCGCTGGGTGGTCCCGTTCCTGCCCACCCTGGAGCGAGCGTTCGGCACGTCCACCGCCACGCTCACCACCGTGATCGGCGCGGCCGAGCTCGGGGGCCTGTCGACCACGCTGACCGGCCGGCACCTCGACGCCGGGCACCAGCGTCGGATCGTCCTCGCCGGCACGGCGGCCGTCGCCGCCTCGGCTGTGGTGGCCCTCGCCGGGACCGTGCCGTGGTTCGCGGTGTCGATGGTGATCCTGATCGTCGGCGTCGCGAACCTGACGGTGGCCGGCCATGCCTGGATCAGCGCACGGGTGCCCTACGAGCGGCGCGGCCGAGCCATCGGCGCCTTCGAGACCTCCTGGGCGATCGCGCTCCTGGTGGGCGCCCCGACCATCGCGGTGCTGATCCGCTGGTGGGGGTGGCGGGCGCCGTTCGTCGCCCTCGCGATCGCCGCCACGCTGGGGTGGCTGCTCGTGTGGCGGACCGTGGAGCGCGACGTGATCCTCGCTGCGGATCCGCACGACCCGACCGGATCGACCCGGGCGCCGCTCCCCTGGCGTGCCTGGTGCACGCTGACCGCGTCGGCGCTCACCGCGGCCGGTGGCCTGTCGGTGTTCGTCGTCTCGGGGGTCTGGCTCGACGAGCGCCACGCCGTCTCCACGGGCGGTCTCGGTCTGGTGGCGATGGGCTTCGGTGCCCTCGAGCTGATGGCCAGCGGCGCCGCCGCGCTGTTCTCGGATCGGGTCGGCAAGGCCCGCTCGGTGGTCATCGGCCTGACGGTCCTGGTGGTCGGCCTGGGGATCACGGCGATCTCGGGTGACTCGCTGCTGCTCGCCGTGGTGGGCCTGACCACGGTCCTGACGGGGTTCGAGTACGCCTTCGTGACCTCGCTCTCGCTGGTCAGCGAGGCGGCGCCGACGGCGCGTGGCCGGGCGATCGCCACCGGCAACGCCCTGGGCACCCTGGCGCGCGCCGGTGCCGTCTCGCTGTCGGGGGTGCTCTACGAGGTGGTCGGGATCGGCGGGTCGCTGAGCTTCTCGCTGACCGTCGTGCTGGTGGCACTCCTGCTGTACCGCCTCGCCGGACGCGGGCTCGCGGCGCGCTGACCCCTCCCGGTCGGGTTCAGGTCCCGAGCGGCGGCCAACCGAGGCCGGCGGCGAACGCCGTCACGAGCGCCGCCACGTCGTCGGGATGCGAGTTGGGTCCGAAGTGATGGGAGCCGGCGACCTCGTCGACCCGGCAGTCACCGAGCAGTCCGGCCAGGAAGTGCATCGCCTCGCGATGGT
>CAYRXQ010000217.1:0-5346 GCA_964428115.1 uncultured Ilumatobacteraceae bacterium | reverse complement strand
GCAGCCGCGACCTCGCGCATCGGGACCGTCCCGAAGCGCAACCCGGCGACCAGGCCGCCGAGCGCGAGCAGCAGGTAGGTGCCCCGCAGGAGCCAGCCGTAGCCGAGGCCGACCTCGCGATGCCGGGTGGTGACCCAGCAGAACAGCATCCCGCCCACCGACCACTGCAGCAGCACCGTGGCAGCGTCGAGCTCGATCACGCTCCCGGAGGGTAACGGCGTACGCTGCCGACGTCATGTCCGCCCCCCGACGCTCCGTCGTGGCCGCCGTCGCGGTCACGCTCTCGATCGCGACGCTCCTGACCGGCTGCGCGCTCGGCGCGCGCCCGACCCTCGTCGAGGACGTTGCAGTCGAGGCCGCCGCTGGCGACCCGGCGACGGACGCAGTCCTGAGCCGGCTCGCCACGGTCGACGACGCCACGTTCACCGCGACCTACGAGATCACCAACAACTTCGGTGGGCTGACCCGCACCGCGACGGTCGTGCAGACCGGGGACGGCCGGCGGTCGATCACGATCGGCGACGTCCGGTTCCTCATCGACGGCCCGCAGACGTCGACCTGTCGGCTCGACACCGGTGCGTGCAGCGACACCATCGACGACGCCGCAGTGAGCGACCTGCAGGTGACCCATCAGTTCTACGGTCGCAGCGCCGCCAACCGCCTCCGGGTCGCGGCCCGACGCCGGATCGGCGCGACCGAGGGCTACACGGCCGAGTTCGGGAACACCGCCTCCACCTGCGTGGGGGTGCCCGTCGACGGCGGCACGACGGTGTTCTGCGCGCTCGACAGCGGGCCGCTCGCGACGTACCAGGGCAGCGATGTGCTGATCACCCTGACCGGCGTGTCATCGACCGTCGACGAGTCGGCCTTCGAGCGACCCTGAACCTCGCCGGTCAGTCGGGCAACGGCCGGGC
The DNA here is from genome assembly GCA_964428115.1 of uncultured Ilumatobacteraceae bacterium. GTDB lineage: Bacteria > Actinomycetota > Acidimicrobiia > Acidimicrobiales > Ilumatobacteraceae > CAYRXQ01. Next base: position 4,432 of record CAYRXQ010000217.1, on the reverse strand, counting down.
GTGCACCGTGTCGGTGTCGCGACCCGATCGCAGGATGGTGCCGGGGCGGGCGTCGGTGAAGCTCTCGCCCTCGACGCACACCTGGCCGTTGACCAGCACGTGGTGGATCCCGACCGCCCCGCCGTAGACCCGCCCGGCACCGCCCGGCAGGTCGAACCGCATCTGCACCTGGCCCGGTCCGACCGTCTCGGGGTCGAAGACCACGACGTCGGCGTGTGCGCCGTGCTCGAGGCGACCGCGGTCGCGCAGTCCGTAGAACCGCGCCGGGCGATCGGTGAGGTGGTGCACGGCCTCTTCCACCGGCATCAGCTCGTGCTCGCGGACGGCCTTGGCGAGCAGCGTGGTCGAGAAGCTGAAGCTGTCGATCATGTCGAGGTGGGCGCCCGCATCGGACGCGCCGACGATCGCCCGGTGATCGCGCCACACCTCGACCCGGCGGCGCCAGGTGGCGTCGTCCTGGCCACGGTCCTGATTCGCGAACACGGTGCGCAGCTCGTCGGCGATCGCGATGTCGGCCATCGTGTCCCACGGCGTCTTGCCGAGCTCCCGGGCCACGTCCCCGATCGTTCGCCCCTCGAACGGCTTGGTCGTGGCGTGGAAGGTCTCGAGGAGGATGTAGGTCGACCAGTTGCCGATCGCCCGGGTGGGGCCCTCGGTGGACTGGGCGAGCCGGTCCCACTCGGCCCGGCGGCTCGGGTCGCGCAGCTGGCGCAGCTTCTCGTCCACCGGCAGGGCCATGAGCGAGTCCCAGCCGTTGAGGATGTCGAAGATGAACCCGCTGAGCAGGTTGATGCGCAGGCGGAACGTGTCGGGCAGGGTGAGGGCGAGGACCTCGCCGCCGCGCTCGGCGGCGATCTCGTGCCCGGCGAGCTGATGTTGGACCAGGTCCCAGTTCTGGGCGTAGACCTGCAGCAGGTTCCAGTTGAGCGGCCGGTCGGCCGCGGCGCTCATGTCACCCATCAGCTCGAACACGTCGCGCGGGAACTCACCGACGGCGGGGATGAACTCGAGCGTCGTGCCGGGGAACTCGCGCACGATGCGACAGAGCGTGACGAGTTCGTCGCGCGAGGCGTGGCGCGAGGGGACGGGCACGCCGGTGTGGTCGTTGTGCGAGGGCGACCAGGTGGACGAGAAGCCCATCGCCCCGGCGGCGAGGCCGGCCCGCAGCAGCCGCACCATCTCGGCCAGCTCGGCCTCGGTCGCGTGGCGCTGCGTGGCGGCGTCGTGCATGACGACGCGGCGCAGTGCGGAGTGGCCGACCAGGAAGCCGGCGTTGGGCATCAGGGTGCCGTCGAGCCGGTCGAGGTACGAGGCCGTCGAGGTCCAGTCCCAGGGCAGGCCCTGCTGCAGCGATTCGAGCGGCATGCCCTCGACGCGAGCCAGCATCCGCATGAGGTAGTCGGCGTCGCCCGGGTCGACGGGACCGTCGCCGGCGGTCAGTGGCGCGATCGTGAACCCACAGTTCCCACCGACCACGGTGGTGACGCCGTGGAGCGGCGACGGGCTGAGGGTCGTGTCCCAGAAGGCCTGGGCGTCGTAGTGGGTGTGGAGGTCGACGAACCCGGGCGCGACGACCAGGCCGTCGGCGTCGATGATGCGGGCCCCGTGACCGTCGAGCTCGTCGGGCGAGCCGATCGCGGCGATCCGACCGTTCAGGATCGCGAGGTCGGCTCGCCGGCCGGGCACCCCCGTCCCGTCCACCACGGTGCCGTTGCGGATGATCAGGTCGTACACGTCGGTTCCCCTTCCCTCCAGGTGCCCCCGGGGACCAGTGTGTCGCCTGGGTTGCTCAGTCGGCGAACCAGGAGCCGTGGAAGCCGTGGGGGACGCGCTGCGGGATCGGCACGGTGGCGATGGTCGGCATCCCGGGATCCTGGGCGTCGAACACGGCGAAGCTCGACACGCCGCGTGCGTGGTCGTGGACGAAGGTGGTGAGATAGCCCTCGTCCTCGCCGGTCGCACCGTCGGCGGGCACGAACACCGGCTCGCCGCAGGAGAACTCGGGGCCGAGGTCGCGGAACCAGCGCTCGCCGGTGGTCACGTCGTACTTCACGATCCCGCTGCGGTCGCTGCGCGGTCCGTCGGCGTCACGGTCGGCGGCGGCCCACCCGTACCGGTAGGCCAGGCCGCTGCGTCGGTCGTCGATCCGCGGGAACGCGTGCGCCCGGTCATCGAACTGCTCCTCGGTCACCCGGCCGGTCGCCAGGTCGAACCGCCAGCGCCACAGCAGCGAGGGGTCGAACTGGTCGGTGCCGCCCTTCCACATCGTGGCGTGACGGCCGGCGTCGAGCACGACCACGTCGCCCTGCCCGTTCGGCGACGGCTCGTCCCACGCGTTCATGATGTGGAACACGTAGCAGGGGTCGATCTCGAACCACACCGGCTGGGCGCCCTCGCGGGCGCGGTCGCGATGCAGCAGACCGATCCGGGCCCCATAGGTCTCGTCCCAGGCGAAGGGCATGCCGCCCTGCATGGCGAGATCGAGCGAGAAGGTGACGGGGAGATCGAGGAAGATCGCGTAGTGCCGGCTGATCGCGAAGTCGTGCACCATCGTCGGCCCGGGCACGTCGATCGGCTGGCTGTGGACGAGGTTCCCCGCCGCGTCGGCCACGTGGTACGTGATGAACGGTGCGCTGACGAGCTCGTAGCCGAAGAAGTGCAGCTCGCCGGTTTCGGCGCACAGGTGCGGGTGCGCGGTCATCGGGGTGTGCAGCCGCCCGCCGAAGTCGTACGGGCCGACCGTCTCGAGCTCGGGGGTGACCTCGTTGGGGAAGCTGGCCTCCTCGAGGGCGAGGATGCGGTCGGCGTGGCGGATCACGTGGGTGTTGGCCCGCCCGGCCGTGAGGTCGAACACGCCGGTTGCCGGATCCATCCGTCGACCGCCGGCGAGCATCTTCGTGCGGACCCACCGGTTGCGGTACCACTCGGCCCGGCCGTCGCGGAGGCGGACGCCGTGCAACATGCCGTCACCGTCGAACCAGTGGGAGGACCAGCCCGACTGCGGGTTGGCGCCATTGCGGACGTAGGTGCCCGAGAGATCAGCCGGCAGCGTGCCCTCGACAGCCAGGTCGACGGCGGTGATCTCCTCGGTGACGGGCGCGTAGTGCCCCCGCAGGTGGAACGGGAGCTCGGTGGTCTCCTCGGTGCGATCCTCGACGGTGCTCATGGGGAAATCCTCCCACGATCCGACGCAGCTGGCGGACCGACGCAGCTCAGGCCGGTGCGCCCACGAGCGGGCGTGCCCTCGCGAGGATCTCGGCCTCCTCCACGGCGGTGGCGCGGAACTCCTCGGCGACCGGCGACAGCGTCCGGTCGCGCCGCCATGCGAGCGAGATGACGCGATCGGGGATCGGCGGATCGAGCGGGTGGACCCGCACCCGGGTGCTGGCCGGGTCGACGCACAGCAGCGGCAGCACGGCCACGCCCATCCCGGCGTCGACCATCGCCGCGACGGCGGTGTTGTCGTTGGTGCGGAACACGTACTGGGGCTCGAGGCCGCCGGCAGCGAGGCCCGACTCGTTGAGCCGCTGGCACGACGACGTGTACTGCTGGCCGATGAAGGGGCGACCCTCGAGCGCGGCGATCGGCACCGGGCCCGGCTCGAACTCGCCGGGGCGAGCGACCAGCACGAACGGATCGGTGAGCAGGACCACCGACTCGAAGCGCACCGGATCGACCTCACCCACCAGGAAGCACAGGTCGAGCAGACCGCTCGCGAGCTGCTCCTGCAGTTCGTCGTCGGCGTCGCTCTCGAACAACCGGATCTCCACCGAGGGCCGGTCGGTGCGGATCCGCTGCACGACGGCGGGGAGCAGGCCCGTGGAGACGCTCTGGAACGTGCCGACCTCGACGCGACCCGCCGCACCCGAACGGAACCGATCGATGTCCTCGAGCGCCGCGTCGACCCGGGCGAGCACCGAGCGGGCATGGGCGAGCACGAGGTCGCCGAGCGGGGTGAGCTCGACGCGCCGTGGGCCGCCGGGCCGGTCGAAGACCGCGCCGCCGAGCAGCCGCTCGAGGGCTGCGATCTGCTGGCTGACGGCCGACTGGGTGTAGCCGAGTCGGGCGGCCGCACGGCCGAAGGTCCCCTCGGCGGCGACGGCCTCGAGGGCGAGCAGGTGGCGCAGGTCGAGGTCCCCGGCGTGCATGTGCGCAGCCTATCCCTGACCATCAGCAGTGCTGATCACATCCATGCAGGATCATCGCTGTTGTTCGTGTTCCGATGTCCGTAGGTTGGACCCTGACGACGGAACGACCGTTCGACACCACGGGAGGAGGCCCCGCCATGATCACCATCACCCCGCAGCCCGCCACGAGCACGACCGCACCGGTGCCGGCAACGCCTGCCGACCCGATCACCGGCCTGCAGCCGATCAGCGCTCGCGAGATCGACCGGATCGCCTGGCGCCTCGAGCGCGACGGCATCCTCCCC
>CAYRXQ010000216.1:0-5374 GCA_964428115.1 uncultured Ilumatobacteraceae bacterium | reverse complement strand
GGGCGCCGTGGTTCCCTCGGCCTCGGCCTCGGTGCCAGCCGGCGCTGCGGTGTCGGACGACGTGTCGTCGTTTCTGCCACAGGCGGCGGCGACGAGCGAGAGTGCGATCACTCCCGCGACCAGGCGCCGACGCCTGACGGATCGGGTCGCGGTGCGCGACGTACGGGCCATGTGCATGAAATCCCCCCAAGATGTCGGGTCGGACCGGTGGTGGTCCGAGGTACCCACCGGGGCCGACGGTCGTCGGCCCCGGGAGCTCGTGTGCGACGCCGGAGCGTCAGCGATGTGTGCGACGCCGGAGCGTCAGCGAGGTGGTGACGCCGGAGCGTCAGTGGTGGCTGTCGGCGAGGCCGGCAGCCTGCAACGCGGCCTGCTTGGCCCCGTCGAGGTCGTAGTGCTTGCGGGTCACGATTCGCTGCGCATACAGGCCACCCCCGGCCTGGATGTTGGTGACCTGACGCCACCCGCCGTACGCGTCGGCGGTGAGGTCACGGATCGTGTGGAACAACCGGGTCCGGTACTCGCCGTCGACGTCGTTGCGGGTCGACATGTACTTGCGGGCCAACGGCCCGATCTCGGGGTTCTCCAGATCGAGCGTCGACGGTGCGGTCACCACCGCACCACCGGCGATGTCGTGCAGGTGCCGCAACATCAGGTTGTAGTTCGCCGCACCCGTGTACTTGCCGGCGTTGGTGAACAACTCATTCGGGAACATCGCCCCGAACTCACCCGACGTCGAGTGCGAGATCGCGGCCTCGTAGCAGGCCCGCACCACGGTCGCATGGATGATCATCTCGGAGATCTTCTCCTTGACGTGCGCGACCCCGGCAAGACCGTTCGCCTCGGCGATCAACTGCGCGAGACCGACCATGACGTCGGCACCGTCGGCCATCGACGTCAGTCCGCCGAGTCGCTCCCACAATCCCAACGAGTGTGCGAACACCCCGGCAATCGAGGTCTCACCATCGAGGAACACCCGCTCGTTCGGCACGAACACGTCGTCGAAGATCACGAACCCCTCCGGCGTCGGCGCATCGGCCGACACCGGGAAGTCGCGCAGGTCGGCGTGCCGCGGCGCGTACGAAGTGTTGATGATCTTCACCCCGGGAGCGTTCACCGGCACCATCGCCGCGATCGAGTACTCCTCTTCACCGGCCTTCATCGACTTGGTCGGGATCGTCATGAGCTCGTGTCCCATCGACGCCGCGGTGATGTGCAGCTTCGCGCCGCGCAGCACGACCCCTTCGGGTGAGCGGTCCACGACGTGGACGTAGGCATCGGGATCGTCCTGACGTGACGGCGGCCGCGACCGGTCGCCCTTGGCGTCGGTGATGCACTGCGTGATCCGCAGATCCCGCCGCTGCGCATCTTCGATGAACCCGTTGATCCGCTCGATGTACTGCGGCGCAGTGTCCTTGATCCGACCCGCCACCGTCGCCAGGGTCATGATCGACGTGTACGTCACGTGCGCCATCATCCCGGCGTGGTGCACGAGCTCGACCTTGGCGCGCAGCTCGTCCTGTGAGCGCGGCACCCCCGAGATCGGTGAGTGACCGTCGACCGCCTGGGTCAACAACCAGTCGTAGTCCTTGGCCACCCGTTGCACGGGCGGCCCGAGGATCGGGTGGGCCGGGAGATCCTCCACCCGCTCACCCTCGAAGAACGTCGACCGTCCGTCGAACAGCGACGCCTTGTATTCCTCGCCAGTCATCATGTCGAATTACCCCCATCGGTCCGAGATGTGACCACGGTAACACAGACTGACAGTGGTGTCACAAGTCGAAGCGCTCACATGACGCAGATGTCATCCAGAGCTGACGCTGATGTCACTCGTGGGGAGATTTGCCCGTTGCTCGAAGCCCTCGGGCCTGATCACGTTCGAGGGCGAGACCGAGGTCGAGCGGAAGGTCAGCTGCCGCACGCAACGACCGTCGCAGCGCCATGGTCAAGGTGATGGGCAGTCGCGAGAGCTCGTTCGCCACGGACATGACCTCGTCCATGAGGCCATCCGTCGTCACCACCCGATGGACGAGGCCCCGGCCGACGGCGTCCTCGGCCGTCACCTGAGCCCCGGTCGCGATCAGCGGGAGTGCCGCAGAGGGGCCGATGCAGCGACCGAGGCTCTGGGTCCCCCCGGCGCCCGGGAGCATTCCGAGCGCGATCTCCGGGAGGCCCAAGCGCGCATCGACGGTGCAGATCCGAAGATCGCACAACAGCGCCATCTCGAGCGCGCTCCCGAGCGCGACCCCGTCGATCGCCGCAATGGTGGGCACCGGGAGATCGATCAGCGGTCCCCAGGGATCTCGATCCCAGCGGATGCGACGGGCGTCCAGGACGTGAGCGGCCGACCCGAACTCGGACAGATCGGCTCCCGCGCCGAAGTGCCGGCCCGACGACCGCAGGACCATCGCACCCACCCCCGGCAGGTCGCGCACGGCGAGCACCGCCATGAGCAGCGCGTCGCGCATCGCCACGTCGAACAGGTTGAGCGGCGGTCGGTCGAGCGTGAGCACGGCAACGTGATCGCGGATGTCGAGCACCACGGGGTCACCCACGGGGATCCCCCTCGAGCCTCAGCGGCCGATGGCCAGCCGACGCGATGACCGCGACGAGACGACGGACCGCGTCGCGGTCGGGGGTCTGCGACATGGGTCCGAGGCCCTCGATCACCCGGTCCATCCCCACCACCACCGATGCCGGCGGCTCGGCGAACCGGAGGACCCGCCACGCCTCGGCGGCAGCGGCGAAGCCCGTCAGCGCATCGGCGTAGGCGTGGGAGGCGAGACGTGGTTCGCCGTCGACGACCGCATGCCCGCTGGCGGCATGGACACCCGGGCCGTAGGCGACCCAGTCGCGTTCGTCGACCGCTCGGTCGAACGCCCGGATCGACAACGTGGTGACCGTGGGTCGCAACGTGCGGAGCGCCCCCGGTTCGTAGCCGAAGTTCGACATGACGCGACTCGAGTACGACTCGACCACCAGATCAGCGCTCGACACGAGCCGTTCGAACACGAGCCGGTCTTCGGTGCGACGCAGGTCGAGCGGGAGCCGCCGCTTCCCGGCGGCAAGCGTCTCGAAGTGTGCGGGCGAGCCGCGCAGCCCATCCGGGCGGCAGGGTGACTCGACGGCGATCACCTCGCATCCCATCGACGCCAGGAGCCACGTGCACAACGGACCGGCCCACATGCTCGTGAGATCGACGATGCGGATCGACTGTGGTCGGCGCGGCGGCCGCAGACCCGACGGCTCCGGCTCCGGCTCCGGGGGCCGGGGGCTCGTCGATCGCGACGCTGCCGACGGAGCCCGGGCTGCGGCACGATACGGGGTGACGGGGAGCCGCCACTCCTGTGCGGCGGCTGCGACCTCCTCGGCGTCGGCCCCCTCCATCAGCCGTCGCAGCTCGGCGAACGTCGCCAGGTCGTCGTCGTGGAGATCAGCGTGCACGGCGCCGGTCGCGACCGGGACGACCGGCGGTCGGACATCGACCAGTCTGCCCACCAGGTACGGGAGGTGCAGGTGGCGCATCAGCGCCGGCTCGTCGACCGCAACTGCTCGACCGAGAACGACCGACGCCGCGGTCGCGGCAGCGTCGGCGAGCTGGCCGGCTCGGCCCGCAGTGCCGACCGGGAGGCCCACGTCGAACAGGGTGCCGGTGCCGGCGCCGACTCGGCGTGAGGCGTCCACGTCAGCGTCCGGCGAAGTCGGCGGGCCGCTTGGCGAAGAACGCAGCAAGTCCCTCGGCACGGTCGGCCGTCGAGGCCAGCAGGTGGTTCAGGTCACCCTCCAGTCGGAGCCCGTCGCGCAGCGGCAGCTCGGCACCCCGATGGACGGCCTCCTTGGCGAGCTCGAGGGCGAGGGGGGCCGCGCGCTGCAGCTGGTCGACCAACTCCTCGACCGCATCGTCGAGATCGTCGTAGACGCCGTGGACGAGACCGAGATCCCGAGCCTGCGGTGCTCCGAGGACGTCGCCCAGGAGCAGCATCCCGACGGCGGCGGACGGTCGGATGGCCCGCGGCAGTCGCTGGGTGCCACCCCAGCAAGGCAGCTCACCCGCGAGGACATCGGGCATCGAGAACGTGGCCGCCGGCTCGGCGAGCCGGATGTCGGTGGCGAGTGCCAGCTCCAGACCGACCGAGGAGCACCTGCCCCGACAGACCGTGACGACAGGCGGCCGCAGTCGGGCGAGCGCGGATGCCGGATCGGGACTGAGCGCGGTGCGGTCGAGATCGCCCGCGGCGCCCGTGCACAGGTCGTTCGACCTCGCCGCGAGGACGACCACCCGGAGCCCGCGATCCTCGACGAGGTCCTCGACGATGTCGACGAGCTCGCGAGCGACCCCGGTCGTCAGATCGCCACCGGGGAGCGTGATGGTCGCGGCCCTCCCTTCGTGGCTGACCGAGAGCACGACCTCGGCGTGTTCCATCACTGCCTCAGTCGGCGGCCTTGGTCTTCTTGGGCTCCTGGATCGACATCGGTTCCTCGCCGCACCACAGCGCAACAGGACCCGGCTTCACGACCAGGACCTGGATGCCCGAGGTGGTGCACTGGTATCGCTTGCCGACCTTGAGCGGTTCGTCGTCGGGACCCAGTTCCCGAGCCGTCGGCTCGAGATCACCGCCGGTCGTGACGATGACCTCGACGCCATGGTCGAGCTGCACGCGTTGCCCTGTCTTGACTGCCATCTGCCCCCTCCTTGCAACACTCATCTGACATAACTGTCATGTAGAGACTAGACCGGCGTCCTCACATCGTGTGCATCGGTACGGCGTCGGTCGTTCGTTGCTGAACCGCACGAGAGTTCCAACTGACACCACCGTCAGTTGCCCCGCTACGCTGCTCGTGCCCGTCCGGTGCCGGAGCGGGCACGACACCTGGGGGGAACGGATGAACCTGGTCAGCCTGCTGGACCTACCAGCTCTGCTCGCGACCGACGCACCAGCGGTCATCGGCTGCGACGACCGCTCGTGGACGTATGGCGAGCTGGCGGACCGCTGCGCCAGGATCGCCACGGTGCTCGCGGATCATGGCGTCGAGCACGGGAGTCGGGTCGGCTTGCTCTCCACGAACTCCGTCGACGCCGTCGCCGGAACCCTTGCTGCATCGCGACTCGGCGCCATCGCGGTGCCGATGAACTTCAAGGCCTCCGACGCCGAGCTCGAGCACCTGCTCGCTGACAGCGGCGCATCCGCGCTGCTCGTCGAGTCCCGGTACGTGGCGGCCGTCGAGCGGGTCCGGCCGGCCTCGCTGTCGTCCGTACTCGTCCTGGACGAACCGTCGTTCGACGCAGCCGTTGCCGCTGCCGCTCCCTTCGACGACGCCGCCGACGTCGAGGAGGACGAACTCGCCGTGCTCCTCTACACATCGGGCACCACGT
>CAYRXQ010000215.1:0-5375 GCA_964428115.1 uncultured Ilumatobacteraceae bacterium | reverse complement strand
CCTAGACGACGTTGAAGACCCAGGTGTAGCTCGACGCGCTCCGGCGGTCCTGGTCGATGCGCCAGTAGATGACCTGCACCCGGTGGATGCCCGAGGTGAACTCGGTGATGACCGCGGCGCTCGAGGGGGTGAACGTGAGCGTGCCGTTGCCGGGTTCGAAGATCGTGACCGGCGGGACCTCCACCTGTCGTCCCGGGTCGACCTCGATCGCGCCGACCTGGTCGATGTCGGCCAGGTCGACCGTCTCGATCTCGACGTCGTCGATGACCAGGACCCCGGTGTACCCGCTCACCAGGTCGACCACCACGTTGGTCTGCGACAGCACCTGGACCGCGTCGGGGACGGGGGAGATCGACTCGATCTCGTCGGGCAGGTCGAGCGCGTCGTCGCCGGTGACCGAGACGACCACGCCGAAGCCGACCAGGATCAGCCCGGCGGCGATGGCGAGGCTGGCCACGAGCAGGCTGCGGTCGACCTTTCTGCGGCCGGTGCTGCGGTCGGTGGACGACACCTCGATCATCTCCCCATGATGCCGCCGACCAGGGCGGATCGGCCATCGGGGCGCCGCGCCGGCGGCGTGACGTCCGCCCGCGCGGTTGCGGGGGTAGCGTCCCAGGACCGTGAGCACCGACGACCGCCGCCACGATGCCGTGGGTGATCCGGAGCGACTGGTGGGCACCACGTTCGCCGATCGGTACCGGTTGGTCCGCTTCGCCTCGTCGGGCGCGAACACGATCATCTTCGACGCGGTCGACACCACCACCGGTCGCGGCGTGACCGTCAAGGCGGTCCGGCCGGACCTGGCGGTGGCGTCCACCTTCCGGCGCCGCTTCGACGAGACGATGCGGTCGGTCTCGGTGCTCTCGCACCCCAACATCGCTGCCGTGTACGACTGGGGCACCGCCGACTACGACGGCGACACCACCGTGTTCGTCGTGATCGAGCAGCTCAAGGGCGGCAGCCTGCGGGATCTCTTCGACCGGGGGAGGCGCCTGTCCCCGTCCCAGGCGCTCGCGGTCGGCCTCGACGCGTGCAAGGCCCTCGACCACGGCCACCGTCGGGGCTTCGTCCACACCGAGCTGACGCCGTCCAAGCTGGTGTTCGGCGACGACCGTCGGCTGCGTGTGGTCGACTTCGGGCTCGCCGCCCTGCTCGGCGAGCACATGTGGGCCGAGCCTGCCACCGTGGCGACGCACGTCGCCCGGTACGCCGCGCCCGAGCAGGGCCTCGGCATGCCGATCGACGGCCGCACCGACGTGTACGCCCTGTGCCTGGCACTGGTCGAGGCCGTCACCGGTGACGTGCCCTTCGCCGCCGACTCCACCGTGGCCACCCTCGCGGCGCGGGTGGGTCGGCTCATGCCGGTCTCGGCCGACCTCGGGCCGCTCGCCGCGGTGCTCGAGAAGGCCGGTCGCCCCGACATCGCGGATCGTTCCACGGCCTCGGAGTTCGGGCGCGGCCTGGTGCGCTCGGCCGAGAAGCTGCCCCGACCCGAACCGCTGCCCCTCCTCGCGACCGCGCTGTTCGACACCCCGGCCGAGCGACTGCGCAAGCCCGAGGATCCGACCGGCGGCATCACCCGGCCCGAGCGGCCACCGGTGGACGCCGTCGACGAGCTGCTGGTGGTGCCCCTCGACGAGCCTGGTCCCCCCGAGGACATCGCCGAACCGGTCGAGCCCGTCGAGCCCGTCGGTCCGGTCGAAGAGGTCGAGGAAGTCGAGGTCCCTGTCGAGGGCCTGCGCATCCTGGTCGACGACGACGAGCTCCCGTTGCCTCCCCTCGAGCCCGCGCCGGCTCCGGTGGCGGCGATCACGCCCGCGTCGCCGACGCCGGTCCCGTTGAGCGCGACGGTGGCCGCGGCCGCGCCCGCGCCGACGAGCTCCCGGCGCCGCGGCCGTGCCCTGCGCGTCCTGCTCGGGTTCGTCGTGGTGGCCCTGATCGCCGCGCTCGCCGTCGTGGCCTCCCTGCTCTTCCGGACCCCGAGCCACACCGTCCCCGACCTGGTCGGGCAGACCCAGGACGCCGCACTGGTGGCCATCGACGACTTCGGCTGGGAGCTCGCGCTCGAGACCGAGCGCAACGACACCGAACCGCGTGAGGGCCACGTGATCCGGACCTCGCCGGTCGCCGGCGAGCGTGTCGCCGAGGGCGAGCCGTTCCTGCTCGTGGTGAGCGAGGGACCGATCCTGCGGGAGCTCCCCGACGCGACCGGCCGCCAGCTCTCCGACATCCAGACCGAGCTGGTCGAGCTCGCGCTCGAGCCCGCGGTGGTCGAGCAGTTCGACGAGGTGGTCGAGGCGGGACGGGTGATCTCGTGGTCGGTCCCGTCGATGCCCGAGGCCGGACCGGCCACGCTCGTGGAGCCCGGCACCGTGGTGCAGCTGGTCGTGTCGCTCGGCCCGGAGCCACGCACGGTGCCCGACCTGATCGGCCGCACCGCCGACCAGGCCCGAGCCGAGCTCGTGCGCCTGCGCCTGCAGATCCTCGAGCTCCCGCCGGCCTTCTCCGACGAGGTGCCACCGGGCAACGTGCTGTTCCAGGCTCCCGACCCGGGCAGCGAGGTCGAGCGCGGCAGCGAGGTCGAGATCGTGCTCTCCCGTGGCCCCGACCTGGTCGCGTTCCCCGACATCGGTGGACTGCCCTTCGTCGAGGCCCGGACGATCCTGGTCGAGGCCGGGTTCGAGCCGGTGCTCGTGCTCGGCTCGAGCACCGGCGTGGTGCAGTCGGCGACCATCGACGGTGACGACGCCGTCCCGGGGCAGCCCTACCGACGGTCCACGCAAGTCGACGTCATCGCCCTCTGATCGCTACGGTGCCCGCACCACGGGTGGCGACGAGGCCACTCGGACACCACGAAAAGGGGTTCGCCATGGGAGCGCTCGACGGGCGTGTCGCCATCATCACCGGTGCCGGTCGGGGGATCGGCCGTGAGCACGCACTGCTGTTCGCGGCCGAAGGGGCCAAGGTCGTGGTGAACGATCTGGGTGCTGCCAACGACGGTGAGGGCAGCGATCCGACGCCGGCCCAGGAGGTCGCCGCCGAGATCCGTGCGATGGGTGGCGAGGCGATCGTCAACGGCGACGACGTCGGTGACTGGGAGGGTGCCCAGCGGCTCATCAACTCGGCCATCGAGACCTTCGGCGACCTCGACATCCTCGTGAACAACGCCGGGATCCTGCGCGATCGCGTGCTCGTCAACATGACCGAGCAGGAGTGGGACGACGTCATCCGCGTCCACCTGAAGGGCCACTTCGCGCCCACCCGCTGGGCCGCCGCCTACTGGCGCGAGCAGCACAAGGCGGGCAACGGCAAGCGCCGGAACCTCGTCCACACCTCGTCGACCTCGGGTCTGCTCTCCAACCCGGGCCAGAGCAACTACGGCGCCGCCAAGTCGGGCATCGCGACCTTCAGCCAGATCATCGCCAAGGAGCTCTCGCGCTACGACGTGGTCTCCAACTGCATCGCCCCAGGCGCCCGCACCCGGCTGACCCTCGCGACGCCGGGCCTCGGCGAGATCATGGCCCCCAAGGCCGACGCGTTCGACGAGTGGGACCCCAAGAACATCTCCCCGCTGGTCGCCTACCTGAGCACGGCCGAGTGCCCGTTCACGGGCGAGACGTTCTTCGTGCAGGGCGGCGTGGTCAAGCGGGTGCAGTCGTGGACCATGGCCGAGACCGTCGAGCAGTCGGCCACCTGGACGGTGGCCGAGCTGGCCGACGCGATGCGCTCGATGGCACCCGCCGACGACGCCTGATCGCGCCGCTCGCCCTCAGGGCTGGGTGAGTTCGGCAGCAAGCCCGGATGTCTGGGTATAAATCCGGGGTCGGGGCATACTGTATGTAGTGGTGGGTGCTCGGGGGCGGCCAAGGAGCAAGGGCGGCGCGGCTCGATGTCTGCTGCACCCTGACGGGCACGTCGTAGCAGTCGGGAGCTACGAGACCAAGAACGGCCGCTCGCAACGCTTCCGCTGCACACCGCCCGTTGGTGACCCCCACACGTTCAGCGTGCGGCTCGACGAGGCAGTGGAGGCGTTCGCTGTGCGGTGGTCGCCGCCGCCGCCGTGCCCTCGTCACCCGGGTTCGAAGGTTGTCCGGAACGGCACGTACGGGAAGCACACCCCGAAGCCCCGCCAGAAGTACCGCTGCGTTCCGGCTGATGGGAGCAAGCCGCACGAGTTCACTCCTCCGTTGCCGCGTGACCATGTGTGCGATGGCGAAGAGCACTGCAGCCACTGCGAGGAGCTGCGTGGCGTGCACCGGGGTGAGACCGCGGTGGCACGACGACATGCCTGGCCGACCCGTCTCGTCGTTCACGGCCTCGACCAGCTTGCGGCGGGGGCGTCGTACGCCGATGTCGGACGGTGGGCGCGGCGGGTCCCCGGAACGACGGTCACGAAGACACTCGAGAAGCGACCAGTGAGCACGATGGGGCGGAGGGTTCGCAGTCCCGCTTCAGCAGTGAGCAGGAACGCATGGCACATCGCCGCCGACTGGGTCGAGGCGTTCGCCCCGGTCCTATGGGCTTGGGTCGACACCCAACTCAGGCAGCAGGCGCAACGCTTGCAGGAGTTGGCCGAGGCGGCACGAGCGTCCGGGATTCCTGTCGCAGAGCCGCTCGTCATCCTCGTCGATAACGTTCCCGTGTACGGCCCGGATCTCGACTTCGGCCAGGCCCGCCACGACTCCGGGTTCTACACCCCGCAGTAGCCGAAACTGTGTGGAACCGGCCCGCCGTCGGGGGGACACCACCGGCAGCGACGACGCACCTTCGGTTGCTACGTACGCTCCCGAAGTCGAACACCGCCGCGTGACGGTCTCGAGTCACCGTGACGGCGCCGTGCAACAACTCCCTGAACTCGGACAAGAGGAAGGTATGGCCACTGGCGTCCCTCCGCGTCTCAGCACGCGTGTCGCCATGTTCGAGCGGAGCTTTCGTGCCCACTACCCCTACGTCGAAGCGTTCGTGCGGTCCCGGCGCATCGACGACGTCGACGACGTCGTCGCAGAGACGTTCCAGGTGGCATGGCGCCGGTTCGATGATTGTCCTGACGGATTCGAACGGGCGTGGCTGTTCGGCATCGCCCGCAACGTCGCCAGAAACCATGACCGGTCCGCTCGCCGACGCCGCGCCCGCGTCGACGCCGTCGCATCGACCCGGCCGATGAGCCAGTCACGGTTGAACCCTGACGCCGTGCCGATCGAGTATCGAGACGCGTTGAACACGGCGTTCACACGGCTAAGCAGCACCGACCAGGAGATTCTGCGGCTGGCGGCGTGGGACGGTCTGCGTGGCGGCGAGCTCGGCGTTGCGCTCGGCGTGAAACCGGAACAGGCGAACGTCCGCCTGTCGCGTGCGCGCAGCCGGCTGCGTGCCCT
>CAYRXQ010000214.1:4508-5400 GCA_964428115.1 uncultured Ilumatobacteraceae bacterium | reverse complement strand
CCGTCTCGACCGAGGGGACCACCACCAGCGTCGGGCCGACCGCCATCGCGCTCGCCACCACGGGGAGCACATCGCTGGCGGGCGGCAGGCGCAGGACACCGCCGCCGTGCTCCAACAGCGTGGTCGACGCGGGCGAGGTCGGGCCGGGAACGTGACCGGTCCGTCGTGCCGCCCCACGAGTGAGCACGAGGCGATCTGGCGACGCCGCACCCAGGAAGTACCGGGAGCGTCCGGCCCAGCGCCAGGCCGCCCAGTCGGCCAGCTCGACCAGGGCCACCTCGGGCCCGCGACCCGAGACCTTGGCGATCTCCTTCAGATCAGCGGGATCGACGTCGTCGGCTGGCCGGTCGAGGAGCTCCACGACCCAGCCGCCGACCCGGCGGCCGTGCAGCGGCACCCGCACCATGGCGCCCACCTCGACCCGGTCGGCGAACCGGTCGGGTACGAGGTAGTCGAACCGCTTGTCGAGCCCGACCACGTCGGGCAGGACCCGGGCGACGATCACACGCCGACGGCCGCCTTGAAGTCGTCGAGGCGGGTCAGCTGCTCCCAGGCGAACTCGGGACGGCCGAAGTGCCCATAGGCGGCCGTGGCCTTGAAGATCGGCCGCTTCAGGTCGAGATCGCGCACGATCGCGCCGGGCCGCAGGTCGAAGACCGCACGCACGGCGCCTTCGATGCCCTCGGGGTCGACGTGGTGCGTGCCGAAGGTCTCCACGAGGATGCTGATCGGCTGCGCCATGCCGATGGCGTAGGCCACCTGGACCTCGCAGCGGTCGGCGGCACCGGAGGCCACCACGTGCTTGGCGACCCAGCGGGCGGCGTACGCACCGGAGCGGTCGACCTTGGACGGATCCTTGCCGCTGAAGGCACCGCCGCCGTGGCGGCCCATG
>CAYRXQ010000214.1:0-4498 GCA_964428115.1 uncultured Ilumatobacteraceae bacterium | reverse complement strand
GCGTAGCCGCCGTAGGTGTCGACCATGAGCTTACGCCCGGTGAGACCGGCATCGGCGTGCGGGCCACCGAGCACGAACTGGCCGGTCGGGTTGACGTAGACGGCGTAGTCGTCATCGGCGAACTGCTCGGGCACCACCGGGCGGATGACCTGCTCGATGAGGTCGGGGCGGATGACGCTGTCGCGGTCGACGCCGTCCTGGTGCTGGGTGCTGACGAGCACGGTGCGCAACGACACCGGGACGCCGTCGACGTAGTCGAAGGTCACCTGGGTCTTGCCGTCGGGCCGCAGGTACGGGACCTGCCCCGACTTGCGCACCTCGGCGAGGCGCTCGGCCAGGCGATGCGCGGTCCAGATGGGGAGCGGGAGCAGGTCGGGCGTCTCGTTGCACGCGTATCCGAACATCATCCCCTGGTCGCCGGCGCCCTGGGCGTTGAGCCGGTCCTCGCCGCCCGAGCCGCCACGCAGCTCTTCGCTGATGTCGACGCCCTGTGCGATGTCGGGGCTCTGCTCGTCGATCGACACGATGACGCCGCAGGTGCCACCGTCGAAGCCGTACAGCGGATTGTCGTACCCGATCGCCTTGATCGTGTCGCGGGCGATCTTGGGGATGTCGACGTAGGCCTCGGTGGTGATCTCGCCGGCCACCACGCACAGGCCGGTGGTGAGCAGCGTCTCGCAGGCGACCCGGCCGTGGGGATCCTGGGTGAGGATCGCGTCGAGCACCGCGTCGCTGATCTGGTCGGCCATCTTGTCGGGATGACCCTCGGTGACGCTCTCGGAAGTGAAGGTCCAGCGGGACACGGGTGCTCCAGTCGTGGGGTTCAGGATGCGGACGGCGCTGCGGGTGGCGTGGCCGACCGGATGGCGACGATCTCGTCGAGGACGGCGCGAGCGATCTTGCGCTTGTCGGCGAGGGCGACGGTGCGGGGTTCGACCCCCGACCGCAACAGGGTAACGGCGTTGGTGTCGTGCTGGAAGCCCACGCCGGGCGCGCCGACGTCGTTGGCGACCACCAGGTCGAGGTGCTTCGCGCGCAGCTTCGCCTCGGCGTTGGCGACCAGGTCGTCGGTCTCCGCGGCGAAGCCGACCAGCACCTGGCCGGCAGGCTTGCGCGCGCCCAGGCCGGCGAGGATGTCAGGGGTCGGCTCGAGCTCCACCGAGGGCAGCCCGTCGCGCTTCTTCAGCTTGCCGGCGGCCGGGGCGACCGGGCGGAAGTCGGCGACCGCGGCGGCCATGACGACCACGTCGGCACCGGCGCTCTCGGCCGTCATCGCCCGCTCCATCTCGGCGGCCGTCTCGACGCGCACGACCCGGGCGACCCCGGACGAGACCGGGAGCTCGACGGTCGTGACCAGGGTGACCTCGGCGCCCCGCGCGGCGGCCTCACCGGCGATGGCATACCCCTGCTTGCCCGAGCTGCGGTTGGCGATGACGCGCACCGCGTCGATGGGCTCGCGGGTGCCGCCGGCGCTCACGACGAGGCGCACCCCGGCGAGGTCGGCCGGGCCGAGCACCCGCTCGACGGTGGCCACGATGAGGGCCGGATCGGCGAGCCGGCCGGCACCGACGTCACCACCGGCCAGGCGACCCTCGGCGGGAGCGACCACGTGGACCCCGCGACGGCGCAGCGTGGCGATGTTGTCGACCACGGCCGGGTGCTCCCACATCTCGGTGTGCATCGCCGGACACACGACCACGGGCGCCCGAGTGGCGATGAGGGTGTTGGTGAGCAGATCGGTGGACAGCCCGGCGGCGTACGCGCCGATGACCCGCGCCGTGGCGGGCACCACGAGAATCAGATCGGCCTGCTGGCCCAGGCGGGTGTGCGGGATGGGATCCGGTCCCTCCCACATGCTGGAGCGGACCGGTTCGCTGGCCAGCGCGCTGAGCGTGGTACGACCGATGAAGTGCTCGGCCGCCCGCGTCATCACGGGGCTGACGAACGCTCCGGCGTCGACCAGACGGCGACAGACCTCAACGGCCTTGTAGGCGGCGATGCCACCCGAGACCCCGAGGACGATACGGCGCCCGGCGAGCACCAGTTCGCTCCGCTGGCGGACCGGGGTCAGGCGCCGGCGGCGTCGTCGGTGCCGGCCGCGTCCGCGTCGACCGCGGCTGCCGGCTGCACGCCTTCGGTCCAGACGATCTTGTCGGCGGCGATCTCTTCGAACGCGATGCTCAGCGGCTTGCGGGCCACCGTGGACACCTGCGGCGGCACCATGTGGCCGAGGCCCTCGCCGAGCTGGTTGAAGTACGAGTTGATGTTGCGGGCCCGACGTGCGGCCAGCGTGACCAGGCTGAACTTGGAGTCAACCCGCTCGAGCAGGACCTCGATGGGCGGATCGATCATCGTGTCGTGTGCAGTGGCCATGGAGCCGGCTCCTCGGGATCGTGGTCGGGCCGGACGCGGGGGCGTTCCGACCGGTTGGTCAGTCTATCGGCCGCGCTCGCCGGCGATGATGGACCGCATCTGGTCGATGGTCGACGCGAGATCGTCGTTGACCACCACGTGGTCGGCGAGCGCCCGACCGATCGGTTCCTCGTGCTCGGCCTTGCGCAGCCGAGCCATGACCTTGTCGCCGGGGTCACCGCGCTTGCGCAGCCGGCGCTCCTGCTCCTCGCGCGAGGGTGGGACCACGAAGATCAGGATCGCGTCGGGAAACCGCTCCTTGACCTGCTGTGCCCCGTCGACCTCGATCTCGAGCACCACATCACAGGCCTCGAGGGTGGCCTCGTCGGGCACCGGGGTGCCGTAGTAGTTGCCGAGGAACTCGGTCCATTCGAGGAACCCGCCGGCGGCGATCCGACGTTCGAACTCCTCGGAGGTGGTGAAGACGTAGGCGTCGTCGCGCTCCCCGGGCCGCCGTTCCCGCGTGGTCCACGAGCGACTCAGCCACAGACCCGGGTCGTCGGCCACGAGCGCATCGACGATCGTGCCCTTGCCGACCCCGCCGGGGCCGGACACGACGATGATCAACGGATCAGGAGCCGAGCTGCTCCAGCAGCGCCGCACGCTGCTGGGCGCCGAGCCCCTGGACCCGACGGTTGTCGGCGATGCCGATCTCGTCCATGACGCGACGGGCCTTGACCTTGCCGACGCCCGGGAGCGACTCGAGGAGCGAGACGACCTTGAGCTTGGCGACGTTGGTGTCGGACGAGTCGAGCGCCTCGGCGAGCGACAGCGAACCCATCTTGAGACGGGCCTTGATGTCGGCGCGGGCGGCGCGGGCCTGTGCGGCCTTTTCGAGCGCAGCGGCCCGCTGCTCGGGGGTCAGCTGGGGAGGAGTTGCCATGCGGGGCACGCTATCGCGGGGCGATCTCGCCGACGCGGTCAATGCCCGCACGCCCGGCCCAGTCGACCAGCTCATCGAGCACGCGTCGGGGTGCTCGCGGCTCCGCGAACGTGGCCGTGCCGACCTGCACCGCGCAGGCACCGACGAGCAGCAGCTCGACGGCGTCCCATCCCGACGCGACCCCGCCGACCCCCACGATCGGGAGCTCGGGGAGCGCCTGGTGGACGTCGTGGACGAGACGTACCGCCACCGGGTGGATCGCCCGACCCGAGAGTCCACCGCCCCCGTTGCCGAGCGAGGGCTGCAGCGTGTGCGGGTCGAGCGACATCCCCATCACCGTGTTCACCAGGGTCACGGCTTCGGCGCCGGCCTCGGCCACGGCTCCGGCGACCTCGACGACGCGGTCGGTGTTGGGGCTGAGCTTGGCCCAGCGCGGCAGGCCACACACGGCCGTGGCCTCGATCACCGCGGCCGACCGGTCGGGGTGATGGGCGAACATCGAGCCACGGCCCTCGAGGTTGGGGCACGACAGGTTGACCTCGACCGCCACGACCGCCGGGTCGACGCCCACGAGCTGCTCGGCGGCCTGCCGGTACTCCTCGACGGTGCGCCCCCAGATGCTGACCACGACGGTGGCCCCGAGCTCGACCAGCTCGGGCAGCTCCTCGTGTCGCCATCGCGTCACGCCGGGCCCCTGCAGGCCGACGGCGTTGAGCATGCCCTGGGTGACCGGGGCGACCCGCGGTGCCGGGTTGCCCTGCCACTCGAAGGCGGCCAGCGACTTGACCACCACGGCTCCGAGCGTGGACAGGTCGACGAAGGGCGCCAGCTCGGCGCCGTGCCCGGCGGTGCCCGACGCGGTCATGATCGGGTTGGCGAGCTGCACCGAGCCGACCTGCACCCGCGTGTCGACCGCGACCGGCGCGGTGGTGGTGCCGCCTCGCACGCGC
This sequence comes from uncultured Ilumatobacteraceae bacterium, assembly GCA_964428115.1. GTDB lineage: Bacteria > Actinomycetota > Acidimicrobiia > Acidimicrobiales > Ilumatobacteraceae > CAYRXQ01. The sequence goes on along the minus strand of CAYRXQ010000214.1, from coordinate 253 downwards.
CGACCACGAACGGCCCGCTCACGCACGTGCGTGGTACTCCTGCAGGGTCCGCACCGTCGGCCCACCGGCGGGACGCTCGAGGAGCCCCTGGACCGCGGCGAGCGCGGCCTCGATGGTGGTCACGCACCCGACACGGTGGACGGTGGCCGCCTTGCGGATCTGCTCGCCGTCGGTCCGCCCGCCGAGGCCGCGCGGGGTGTTGATCACGAACGAGATCCGACCCGCGGCGAGCAGGTCGACGGCGGTGACCTCG
>CAYRXQ010000213.1:5065-5417 GCA_964428115.1 uncultured Ilumatobacteraceae bacterium | reverse complement strand
TTGAAGCACGGACCGTCCTCGAGGGTGAAGCGGTGCTTCGGGGCGCCGCGGCCCGCGAGCCGACCGATCCCGCCACCGATGCGCCCCGAGACGAACTGGATCGCGCCGCGTTCCACGGTGGCCAGCGCGCTGCGCATCGGCGAGCTGACGATCTGCTGCACGACCACGCCCTCGCCCTCGCCGAGCTCGATGCTGGCGACGTACGCGAAGTGGATGTCGCCGGCGAGCACCGTCACCGAGTTGGGTGGCCGATGTGTGCCCACCCCCGTGCAGCGCGCTGCAGTAGGTCGACCATCTCGTCGAAGGAGGTCGCGAACGCCGACCAGTCCTCGAGGTCGAGCTCACGGCGGAG
>CAYRXQ010000213.1:0-5055 GCA_964428115.1 uncultured Ilumatobacteraceae bacterium | reverse complement strand
CCAGCGGCCGTTGCACAGCACCTCGTTCCACTGCTGCAGCCCGTGCACACCGGGCGGCACGAAGACGGGCAGCGAGGAGGCGACCACGAGGTGGTCGCACTCACTGAGGGCCTGCTCGACGACCCAGGCCCACTCGTCCCGGTCGACCATTCGCCTCCCACCTGGGTCGAGCACCCGACCGTTGCGGGAGTCGATCACCACGAGCCGGACCCTACCGACGTCGCGCGAATGGCTGAAGCGATAGCCCCCCGGCACCGGGGTGAACTCCTCGGATTCGAAGGCCCAGTGGCGCAATCGGTCGGTGGCGTCACCGAGCGACTCGAGCTCGGCGAGCAGGCCCTCCGCGTCGATCTCGTCGGGCGACAGGTTCCCGAGGTGCTGGTGGATCCAGTACGAGACGAGCCCACCGATGATGTGCTCCTGCCACCACGGCTCGCGACGGATCTCCTCGACCCACGATGCCGAGATGTTCCAGTCGTCGATCATGTCGTGGTCGTCGAAGACCATGGCCGAGGGCACCACCGAGAAGAACCACCGCTCGAGAGCGCCGCTCCACGCCTCGCGGTGGAGCCAGGTGTACTCCTCGAAGTCGGCCACGACCTCGTCGGGCGGGTGGGGGCCGGCGGGGTGGGCCGCCCGTCGCGCTGCGATCCGCTCGGCAGCCCGCGGGGAGGAGTCGTCGGCATACACCTGGTCGCCCAGGAAGACCGCCACGTCGGGCCAGCCCTGGGGAGCCTGGGCGAGCATCCGGCGGGCGTGGGCCCACAGCGCGTCGACACCTCGGGCGTCGGGGTCGGCGTCGCGCTCGGCGACGTAGGGCAGCTCGTGCGGGGCCGCGGCGCGACAGCTCCCGAAGAGCACGCGCACCGGATGGTGTTCGACCGTCGTGCGGATCACGCTCGGCGGGAACGACGAGCCCTCCTCGGGCCAACACCGCCGGCCGTCGACGTGGACCTCGTACGGAACCACTTGTCCGGGCTCGAGATCGCGCAGGATCACCAGCGCGTAGTGGTGGCCCCCGACGGTGAAGGTCGGCGCCGAGCGGCCGAGGACCTCGACCCGCCCCGGCTCGGCCGTCTCCACCCACACCGTCGCCGTGGTCGCGGTCACGTGACGCAACATGGGCCCGAGCAGCAGCACCGGCGCACGGTATCCGTCCCGCCCACACCGGCGGGTTCGCCAGCCGCGAGCCGCCGGTGTGCGCCGTCAGCGCGTGACGCTGAGGATCGCGGAGCCGTAGGCCGGCAGGACCACGGCGCGGTCGACGACCTCGGTGCGGTCCTCGCCCGAGTCGTGGTACCCGCTCCAGTCGGCGGCGAACACCAGGGTCCAGCCGGCGTCGCTCTCGGGCAGCTCGACCCGGCGCTCGACGCCCGTGAGGTTGACCACGGCGAGGCACGCGGCCTCCGCGCCGCCGAGCCCCCACCGCCGCACCACGACCACACCGTCGCGGTGCCAGGCCTCGACCCGATCGCCCCGCAGCGCCGGCGCTCGATCGTCCGCGCCGGTGCGGAGCCGGACCAGATCGCCCCACAGGGTGACCAGCCCGGCGCGCTCCTCGCGCCGCTGCCAGCGCACCTCGACGGAGTCGTCGAACCAATCCTCCTCGGCCCACTCCTGGCCCTGGAAGATCATCGGCACCCCGAGCGCAGCCGTCATGAGGACCCCACCGGCCACCGATCGACGGATGGCGTGGACGGCCCCCGGCGCGTCGCGATCGATCTCCGCGGGCATCCGGGTCTGCCCGTTCGCGACCTCGTCGTGGCTCTCGGTGTACACAACGCGGGCGCCACCGTCGGGGCCGCCGACGACGGCGCCGACGACACCGCCCATGTCGCGGTGGAAGTCGTCGATCTCCATCAGCGCGGCGCGGACCGGGTGGACGAACTCGGCGGCCCACTGGAGGTGGAACCCGAGCCCGCCGGCATCGACCGGGGCCGTCACCCGAGGATCCGCGAGCAGGTCCTCGGCGATCAGCACCGCTCGGGGGAACTCGGCGCGCAGGGTCGAGGTCAGCTCGGTGAGGAACCGCCAGCCGTCCTCGAGATCCGCGAAGGGATCGCCCCCGCCGCCACGGTTGCGGATGTTCGTCGTCGAATCGAGGCGCAGACCGTCGAGGTGGTACTCGCCGAGCCACATCCGGGCGTTGTCGATCAGGTACGTGCGCACCTCGCCACGTCCGTAGTCGGGGCGCGTGGCACCCCAGGGCGTCGCAGCGCGGTCGTCGTTGTAGAAGTAGATGCCGCCGCCGTCGCCCTCCGACCAGCCGTCGAAGCGCCACAGGTCGAGATCGCTCGGGCCGAGGTGGTTGTAGACCACGTCGAGGATCACGGCCATCCCACGGGCGTGGGCGGCGTCGACCAGACGGCAGAGCGCGTGCGGGCCGCCGTAGGAGGACTCCACGGCATACGGCATCGCCGGGTTGTACCCCCACGACAGGTCACCGGCGAACTCGGCCACCGGCATCAGCTCGATGGCGGTCACCCCGAGCGCCTCGAGGTGGTCCAGGTGCGCAACGACCCCGTCGAGATCGCCGCCGAACGTGCCGGGGTGGAGCTCGTAGATCACCCACTCGTTCAGCGGCCGGGCCTCGAACCCGTCGTCGGTCCAGTCGAGGAACGGGGCGCACACCAACGAACGGCCGACCGAGTTGGTGACCCCTCGGGCACGTGGATCGAGGCGGCGTAGCACCTCATCGCCCAGACGCAACTCGAAGAGGTACTCCGTTCCGACCGGCCCGACTGCATCGACGAACCACCACCCGTCCTCGGTCGGCTCCATCGGGGTCGACGCGTCGGGATCGTCGCGCGTCCAGTTCCCCTCACGTCGCGGCATCCACGTCAGCAGCTGGCACCCGTCGGCGTGCGGCGCCCAGACGGCGAAGCGAATCGGCTCGTCGGGGCCTTCGGTCACCCCTCGACCGTAGCGGGCACGCGGACGCCCAGAGCGCCCGGCTCCACGTGGACCTCGAGCTCGGTGGCGGCCGGGCGGACCTCGCCGTCGAGCTCGTACGCCCGCGGCCGAGCGAGCCGCACGCGGACCCGCGACGACCGCCAGCGGCGCACGAGCTCGGGGCGCTGCGGTCGCGACAGCACCATGCGGGTCAGCACCGAGAGCCAGTCGCGCAGCGAGCCGGCGGTGACCACGGCGACGTCGAGCACCCCGTCGTCGGGCTCGGCGTCGGGGAACACCGTGAGCCCGCCGCTCACCGTGCCGCAGTTGCCGACCAGCATGAGGGTCGTGCGACCCGACCACGTCGCCTCGTCGGTCTCGACCACTACCCGGAACACGTTCGATCGCAGCGAGCGGACCTGGCCGAGTGCGGCCAGCACGTAGGCCAGGGTGCCGACACGGCGCTTGAGCGCTGGGTCGGCCCCGGCGATCATCGCGGCGTCGAGCCCGGCGCCGCACATCACCGCGAAGCGCTCGCCGTTCACCACGCCGACGTCGAGTCGGCGGACGGGGCCGGTCACCGCGCCGTCGATGGCGTCGAGCGCCTCGGCCAGCCCGAGGTTGCCGGCCAGCAGGTTCCCGGTCCCGAGGGGGACCACGCCGAGGGCCGTGTCGGTCCCCGCCAGGCCCTCGATGACGGCTCGCACCGTGCCGTCACCCCCGCACGCGACCACCGTGTCGACACCGCGGGCCGCGGCGTCGGCGGCCTGCTCGGTGCCAGGTGACTCGGCGGTCGTGTCGAGCCACTCGACCTCCGCGTCGACCTGGCCCCACGCATCGCGCAGCTGGTCGGCATCGACCGCGGAGCCGCTCGCCGAGTTGGCGACCACGGCGACCCGGGGACGCGCGACGACGCTCATCGGGCCGGCTCCGCCTCGGCCGCCGGCAGCATGCGCGAGGCGCGGGCGAGTGCGCGGGCCGGGTCGATGTCGTCGGGCGGCGAGTCGGGTCGCTCGCGCCGCTGGTCGACGCACTCCACCGGGCGGGTGGTCGAGCCGTCGAGGCCGTTGCGCCGCATGATCCACCACACCGCAGCGATCGACGCGACACCGAGCACGGCGCCGGCGACCACGTCGGACAGGAAGTGCATCCCGCGGTACAGCCGGGCCCAGGCGACCGTGACGACCACGAGGCCGACGAACAGCACGCTGAGGGCTCGCAGCCAGTGGCGCCGCGTGTGCCAGGCCACGACCACGACGACGGCGCCATAGGCCGCAGCGGCGGCCACGTGCCCCGACGGGAAGCTGCTGTTGACGGGCGATCCCTCGAGCCGGGGCACGTCGGGACGCGCCCGACCGATGACCCAGGTGACGGTGATGAACACGCTGGCCTCGAGGATCAGCGACAGGGCGAGCAGGCTCGCGTCGTGCCACCGCCGCCAGACCGCGACGGCGATCGCGGCGAGGATCGCGGTCGCGACGATCTTGACGGTCGTGTCCGACAGCAACGAACCCCAGTGGGTGAGCTCGTCCATGCGCTGGGTGCGACCTGCGGCCAACTCCGACGAGACGCGCTCGTCGTTGCGGACGAGCGGATCGACCTCGAGCAGGACCCGGCCGAGCAGGATCCAGACCAGGGTGAGCACGGCATAGGCGAGGGCGAGCTCGAGGCCGACACGTCGCAGGACCTCGCGCTGACCGACGGGCGGTCGAGCGGTCGGCCCCACCTGGTCGGTGGCGGCCGACACCTCAGTCCTCCCGCACCGCCGCGGCCGACACCAGGTCGGACCCGTCGGTGGGGGTCGAGGTCGTCGCGTCATCGGACGCGGCGTACGACGGGATGTCCGAAGCGATCAGAGCGTCCTCGGACGCCGCGGCCCGGCGGCGACGAGCGGCGAGCACGGCGGCGACGGCAGCGGCGCTGCCCACGAGGCCGATCCCGATCAGCAGCGGGCGCGAGGGCGTCCAGCGGCGCCGTCGAGCATCGATGAACGGCATGCCGGCAGGCAGGGCCGCAGCGATGTCGGGGAGTGCCGACGAGACCGAGTGCGCAGCCGTCCCGGCGGCACCGGCCACCGTCTCGGCCGCGTCGCGCAGCGTCGTGGCCACGGCGCCACCCAGTTCGGCGGAGCTCTGGCCGAGCGTGTGCACCGCGTGCGCGACG
>CAYRXQ010000212.1:0-5478 GCA_964428115.1 uncultured Ilumatobacteraceae bacterium | reverse complement strand
CGAGCCGCTGCTCGGCCGACTCCACGAGCGATTCCAGGATCCGTTCCCCGGCCTTGTCGTGGACGACCAGCTCGTGGAGCGAATCGCACTCGGGGGTGGCGTACTCGGGGTGGGATCCGACGTCGAGGTACAGGCGTGCCCCGTTCTGCAGGAACACGTTCGACGAGCGTCCCCACGAGACCACCCGGCGGAACAGGTAGCGGGCGACCTCGTCGGGGCTGAGCCGACGCTGGCCCCGCAGGGTGCACGTGACGCCGTACTCGTTCTCGAGCCCGTAGATGCGGCGCTCCATGCGCGCACTGTACCGGTGGGCATGCCGCCGTGCCGGATCTACCGCGCCGCCACGAATCGGACCGCTGTGCCGGGTCGGGCCTGGGCGACGACGGCGACGTCGATCGGGTCGACCACGGCGATCACCGGGTAGCCCCCCGTGGTGGGGTGATCGCGCAGCATCACCACGGGCCGACCGTCCGGTGGCAGCTGCACCGCCCCCGGGACGAGTCCCTCGCTGGCGAGCTCACCACGCTCGAGCCGCGTGAGGAGCGGGCCGTCGAGGCGGCTGCCGACCCGATCGGTCTCGGCACCCACCCGCCAGGTCGCCCCGAGCACGACCTCGAACGTGCCCGCCGCCGCCCAGTCGAGACGTGGGCCGGGCCAGATGCGGACCGTCCGCATCGGCGGCCCGATCGGCGCCAGGTCGGTCACGAGCGGGGTCCCGGGATCGGGACCGATCGGGAGCAGCACGCCATCGGTGATCGGTGGCGGACCGAGCCCGGCCAGGGTGTCGTGGCTGCGCGAGCCGAGCACCGGGGTGACGGCGATGCCGCCGCGCACCGCCAGGTAGGCCCAGGCCCGATCGGGATCGGCGCCGACGACGTAGTGCTCGCCGGCGCGCAGGTGCACGGGTGCCCGCTCCACCGACGACGCCACGAGCAGCGCTCGCCGCGCCCGGATCCGGAGGCCGCCCGCCGTCTCGAGCACCGCGGTGCCGATCGGGTTGCCGACCAGCCGGTCGGCCAGGGCGGCGAGATCGGGGTCGAGCGCACCCGCGCCGGTGACACCGAGGTGGGCGTGGCCGCGCCGACCGTCGTCCTGGACGGTCGTGGCCCAGCCCGCCCGCACGACCTCGATGGCCGCCGACCCCGACGCCCCGCTCACCGGGTCACCGCCACGAACCGGACCCGCGCCCCCGGGCCGAGGAGCGACGGCGGGTCCCGATCCGGATCCCAGACCGCCGCGGCGGTGCGCCCCAGCAGGTGCCACCCACCGGGCGACGCGCCCGGGTAGACCGCGGTGTGCCGATCCGCGATCGCGACGCTGCCGGCGGGCACCCTCGTGCGCGGCGTTGCCCGGCGCGGCAGGTGCAGCGCCTCGGGCAGCCCCAGCAGATAGGCGAAGCCCGGCGCGAAGCCGAGGAACTCGGCGGTGTAGCCGGCCCCGGTGTGCAGCGCGATCACCTCGTCGATCGACAGGCCCACCGTCGCCGCCACCGACCCGAGGTCGGCGCCGTCGTAGACGACCGGGATCACGACCTCCGCGGTTCGGGCGGGCTCGTCGGACTCGTCGAGGGTCAGCTCGGCGATCCACTCGGCCGCCGTGGCGAACGACGCCCGGTCGGCGAGCCGCACCAGCACCGTCGTCGCGGCCGGGACGAGCTCGACGGCGAGATCGCCGAGGCGCGCACCGATCACGCCCGACCACTGCGCGGCGCGACCGCGCGGCACCTCGACCAGCAGCGCCTCGGGGCCGTAGGCCCGCACCGACGTCGGCCCGGTCACGAACCGCTCACCCACCCGGGCGCCACCTCACCGGGTCACCACCGCCCGCGTCACCACGCCACGGCGTCACGGCATCACCGTGTCACGCCGTGAACGGGAGCACGCGGACACCCGCATGCTCGAGCGCCTCGCGCACCGCTCGTCCGTGGATCGCTGCCCCGGGGGTGTCGCCGTGCAGACAGATCGACCGTGCCCGGATGAGGATGACCGAGCCATCGATCGCCACCACCTCGCGATGGAGCGCGATCCGCAGGGCCTGGGCCGCCACCATCTCCGGGTCGAGGAGCACCGAGCCCGGCTCCGAGCGCGGCACGAGACGACCGTCGGGCAGGTAGGCGCGATCAGCGAACGCCTCCTCGACCGGCTCCATCCCGAGCGCGTCGGCGAAGCGGAGCAGCGCCGAGCCGGGCGCACCGAGCACCGCCATCGACGGGTCGTACTCGTGCGCGGCGAGCACCACCGCCTGGGCGTGCGCCTCGTCCTCGATGCTCGCGTGGTAGAGGGCGCCGTGGGGCTTGACGTACGCCACCTCGGAGCCGGCCACCTGGGCGAAGCCGTCGAGTGCGCCGAGCTGGTACAGCACCGCGTCGCGCAGCTCCGACGGATCGATCGCCAGGTAGCGCCGTCCGAACCCGGCCAGATCGGGGTAGGCGACCTGGGCGCCGATGCGCACCGAGGCCGCAGCCGCAGCCGCGCACACCGAGCGCAGGGTCGACGGGTCACCGGCGTGGAAGCCGCACGCCACGTTGGCGCTCGACACCACGGTGAGCATCGCGTCGTCGTCGCCCACCTTCCAGACCCCGTACGACTCCCCGAGGTCGCAGTTGAGGTCGATGGCTGCCACGGCGGATCGGCTCAGCCCGGTTCGCCGTCGGGTTCGGGCGGCGTGCTCGCAGGATCCGAGGTCGTCGCCTCCGGCGCCGCGGGCACCGCGCTCTCGGACGCCGCTGTGCCGGTTGCCGCGGGCTCGATGCCGAGCACGGCCTCGAGCTCGGCGGCCTCGACGCGGCGGAAGCACCGTCGGTGGTCGCCCCGCTCGAGCACTGCCACCTCGAGGTCGCCGATGGGGATCCGGCGCTCCGGTCCACCGAGCGCCGACGCGCCGAGACGGACGGCGCCGACGAGGTCGAGGTCGGGACGGAACGCCTCGGCGAGTCGGGCACGGATCGAGTCGGCGTCGCCGCCGAGCGCGCTGTGATCGCGCTCGTCGACCACCGTGCCGTCGTAGAGGATGTGGAACAGCTGGTCGCCACGCTCGGTGAGCCCCACCTCGGCCACGAGGATCTCGACCTCCATCGGCTTCATCTCGTGGGTGAAGATCTGGCCGAGGATCTGCGCGTACTGGTTGGCGAGGCTGCGGGCGTCGACGTCGTCGCGGGAGTACTGGAACCCCTTGAGATCCGCGGCACGCACCCCCGCCACGCGCAGCTGGTCGAACTCGTTGTACTTGCCGACACCGGCGAACGCGATCCGGTCGTAGATCTCGCTCACCTTGCGGAGCGTCTCGGACGGGTTCTCGGCCACGAGGGCGATCCCCCCGACGAACCGGACCGCCACCAGCGCACGGCCGCGGGCGATGCCCTTGCGGGCGTAGTCGGCCCGGTCCTTCATCACCTGCTCGGGTGCGACGTAGAAGGGCATGTTCATCGCACGACCACCTCGGCGGCGATGGTGCGGTAGCGCTCGGCGAGCTCGGTGTCGTCGACGCGCCGCCACCCCGCGGCGGTGATGGTCGCCACGACCGGGTAGATGCCGCGGAGGGGATCGGGGCCACCGGTGGCCGAATCGGCATCCGCGGCCTCCCACAGCGAGCGGGCGGCGAGGTCGACCGCCTCGTCGCGGGTCATGCCCGTGCGGAACCCGACCTTGATGACCGTGCCGGCGTGGAGGCTGCCCGATCCGGTGGCGACGTACTCGCGCTCCTCGTAACGGCCACCGGTGACGTCGTAGGCGAACAGGCGTCCGGTCTCGCGTCGCAGGTCGTAGCCGGCGAAGAGCGGTACCACGACCATGCCCTGCATCGCGGCGGGCAGGTTGCCGCGCACCATCGTCGAGAGCTGGTTGGCCTTGCCCTCGAGGCTCAGCGCCGAGCCCTCGACCTTCTCGTAGTGCTCGAGCTGGAGCTGGAACAGCCGGACCATCTCCATGGCCGGCCCGGCGGCCCCGGCGATCGCGACGCCGCTGTGCCGATCGGCCTGCACCACCTTCTCCATCGACCGGTGCGAGATCAGGTTGCCGGCCGTCGCACGGCGGTCGCCCGCCATGACCACGCCGTCGGCGAAGCGCAGTGCCACACAGGTGGTGGCATGCGGGACACCGAGCGCAGACCCGCCCAGGTCGCCGGCAGCGTCGAAGGTCACGGTCAGACCGGTGCGGCGCAGCAGATCGGGGAAGTTCGCACCCGGGTCGTCACCGGGTCGGAAGAACGGCATCGCCACGGCTCACTGACCGCCCTTTTGGACGTAGGACTTCACGAAGTCCTCCGCGTTGCTCTCGAGGACGTCGTCGATCTCGTCGAGGAGGTCGTCGAGCTCGGCCTTCAACTTCTCGCCCGTCGCGCTGGCGGCCGGGGCGACGTCGTCGACGACGTCGTCGCTCCGATCGCTGCTCGGGCGCTGCTTCTGGGTCCGTTCGGCCATGGTGGTCGTGTACTCCGATCGTCGGATGGGGTCGATGGGCAGTGTCGCGCAGGTGGGTGGCCCGTGTCGTGATCGATCCGGGTCACGACCCCAGCCGGGCCAGGAGCTCCGCGGCCGTGGGGCTCTCGTCGAGGAGGACCCGGACGTGTTCGGCGGTGCCCCGCAGTGGCTCCATCATCGGCACCCGCCGCAGGGGGTCACGTCCCACGTCGAACACCAGCGAGTCCCAGTTCGCGGCTACAACCACGGTGGGGTACTGCTGCAGTCAACGGCCGCGTAAGAAGGCCCGGGTGGTGGTGGGCGGCTCGGTCATGTCCCGGCGCGCGTCGGCCGGGTCGACGAGCTCGGTGAGCCCGGCGCGGGTGGCCAGGCAGCGGTCGGTCCGCAGGTCGTGGTACTGCAGGTCGATCGCCTTGAGTCGTGCGTGTGCCGGCGGGAGACCATGCCGGTCGGCGTAGCCCTCGACGAGCCGGCGCTTGGCCACCCAGTCGACCCAGTCGGCGGCGCGGTCGTCGCCGCTCTCGAGCCAGCCCAGCACCTGCTCCCACCGTCGCAGGACATCCGCACCGACCTCGGCCCCGACGGCGTCGAGGCCGTGACTCGCGGCGTAGCCCTGCGCCCGCTCGAGCAGGCTCCACTGCAGCTCGAGGGCCGTGGCCCGCGAGCCGTCGCTGCGCAGGATCGTGCGGGTGAGGGTGGGATCGTGGCTGACCTGGCGGATCGCGGCGACGGGGTTGCCGAGGGTGAGCTCGTCGCCGAGCACGTCGTCCTCGATCATCGCCAGCACGATCGCCGTGGTGCCGACCTTCAGATAGGTCGCGACCTGGCTCATGTTGGCGTCGCCGACGATCACGTGCAGCCGGCGGTACTTCTGCGGATCGCAGTGCGGCTCGTCGCGGGTGTTGACGATCGGGCGCTTGAGCGTGGTCTCGAGGCCGATCTCCTCCTCGAAGAAGTCGGCGCGCTGGCTCAGCTGATACGGCACCTCGTCGGTGGGTCGACCCGGCAGCTCGACCCCCACCTTGCCGGCGCCACAGAAGATCTGCCGGGTGACGAAGTGC
>CAYRXQ010000211.1:0-5479 GCA_964428115.1 uncultured Ilumatobacteraceae bacterium | reverse complement strand
CATGGCACGACCGTCGCTGTCGCCGTGGCCGCGGGCGTCGACGAGCAGCACGCCGTAGCCGTGCCGCGCCAGCACGGCCGCATGGTCGAGCGTGGAGGCCCGCACCGAGCCGGCACCGTGGCGCAGGACGACCGCCGCGCCGTTGGTGGACGGCACGTACCAGCCGGCCAGGGTCACGCCGTCGGCGGTGGTCATCTCGACGTCGACCGCGTCGAGGCCGACGTCGGCCGGCGTCTGGTCACCGCCGTCGGTGGGGGCCACCACGTTGACCGCCAGTGCGATCGAGGCCGAGAACGTCAGCGCCGCGAGCAGGAGGAACCACGGGACGACGGCGATCCGGAGCCAACGGGGGCGCGTCGTGAGGACGACCCACATGCCCATCCCGGCCGCTGCGAGGCCGACCACGAGCGCGACGAGGCCGAGCAGCGACAGCAGGGTCACAGCGCCGTCGACGAGCCAGGGAACGGCAATGCCGAGGCCGATCGCCAGGCCGAGCCAGGCGACGACCGAGGCGGCGATCACCACGAGCCACCGCGGTGGACTGGGGCGCTCGGTCATCGCGGCCTCAGTTGTGGTGGTGGAGGGCCTCGTTGAGGCCACCCCAGGAGCCGCTGCGCGTCACACCCTCGACGGTGCCGGTGACGGCGTGACGGCGGAAGAGCATGTTGTCGATGCCACTGAGCTCGCGGGCCTTGACCACGGCGCCGTCGGGGAGCGTGACGAGCGTGCCGGCGGTGACGTAGAGCCCGGCCTCGACCACGCAGTCGTCGCCGAGGCTGATGCCGATGCCGCTGTTGGCGCCGAGCAGGCAGCGCTGGCCGATGGTGACCTGCTCCTTGCCGCCGCCCGACAGGGTGCCCATGATCGACGCACCACCGCCGACGTCGCTGCCGTCGCCGACCACGACCCCGGCCGAGATGCGGCCCTCGACCATCGACACGCCCAGGGTGCCGGCGTTGAAGTTGACGAAGCCCTCGTGCATGACCGTGGTGCCCTCGGCGAGGTGCGCGCCGAGCCGGACCCGGTCGGCGTCCGCGATGCGGACCCCGGTCGGCACGACGTAGTCGGTCATCCGGGGGAACTTGTCGAGTCCGTGGACCGACAGGAGCCCGCCGGCCTTGCGGACGCGCAGCCGGACGTCGTCGACCGCACCGACCGCGACGGGCCCGAGGTCGGTCCACGCCACGTTCGCGAGCAGCCCGAACGCCCCGTCGAGGTTGACGGTGCGCGGCGCGGCGAGCCGGTGGGAGATCAGGTGCAGGCGCAGGTAGACGTCGGCGGCCGAGGCGGGCGCCTCGTCGACGTCGACGGTGAGGCGGATCGGTCGCACGGTCACGCCGCGCACCTCGTCGAGGTGATCGCGCAGGCCCAGCGCGGCCTCGACCTCACCGTGTGCGACGGTCATGGCATCGCTGCCGTACTCGCCCCAGCCGAGCCAGCGGAACCAGGCGTCGAGGGTGCTGCCGTCGGCGGCGAGGGTGGTGAGGCCAGCGCCCCAGGCAGTGCGTGTCATCGGTCGAAGACCTCCGGTCGAAGGGTGGGGAACAGGATGACCTCTTTGATCGAGTCGACGCCGGCCAGCAGCATCGCCACACGGTCCATGCCGATGCCGAGGCCGCCTGTGGGCGGCATCCCGTACTCGAGCGCCCGCAGGTAGTCCTCGTCGACCGAGCCGCGCTCGGCGTCGCCGGCCTCCTTCATGGCCTGCTCCTCCTCGAAGCGGAGGCGCTGCTCGACGGGGTCGTTGAGCTCGGAGTAGCCGTTGGCGAGCTCGCGGCCGTCCACGAAGAGCTCGAACCGCTCGGTCAGGTACGGATCGTCGCGGTCGACGCGGGCGAGCGGCGAGATGTCGACCGGATGCCCGGTCACGAAGGTGGGGCGTACGAGCGCCTGCTCGGCGGTGGCCTCGAACAGCTCCTCGATGATCTTGCCCGGCCCCCACCAACCCTCGGGGGAGATGCCGTGTTCGACGGCGACGGCCCGCAGCTCGTCGATCGGTCGCGAGGGGTGGACGTCGACGCCGATCGCCTCGGCGACGAGGTCGATCATCCGGCGCTTCGGCCACGGCTCGGCCAGGTCGACCGGTGCACCGCGGATCTCGACCACGGTCGTGCCGAGCGCGTCGCGCGCCGCCTGCACGATGAGCTCCTCGGTGATCTCCATGATGTCGGTGACGTCCGCGAAGGCCTGGTAGAGCTCCATCATCGTGAACTCGGGGTTGTGGCGCGTCGAGATGCCCTCGTTGCGGAAGATCCGCCCGATCTCGAACACCCGCTCCATCCCGCCGACGATGAGGCGCTTGAGGTGCAGCTCGAGCGCGATCCGCAGGAACAGCTGCATGTCGAGGGTGTTGTGGTGCGTCACGAACGGCCGTGCGTGCGCACCGCCGGCCTCGACGTGGAGCACGGGGGTCTCGACCTCGACGTAGCCCTTGCCGTGCAGGGTGCGACGGAAGCTGGCGATGATCTCGTGGCGGATCTCGAAGGCCCGGCGCGCCTCCTCGTTCACGATCAGGTCGGCGTAGCGCTGGCGGAACCGGGTGTCGATGTCGGTGAGCCCGTGCCACTTGTCGGGCATCGGGCGCACGGCCTTGGAGAGCAGGTCGAGGCGCTCGACCTTGATCGACAGCTCGCCCTTGCGCGTCGTCATGACCGTGCCATGGACCCCGACCCAGTCGCCCAGGTCGAGCGCCTTGACGTCGTCGAACCCCTCGTCACCGATGACGGACTTCGACACGAACAGCTGCAGCTCACCGCTGCGGTCGCGGATGGTGGCGAACACGAGCTTGCCGCTGTCGCGCTTGAGCATCAGGCGGCCGGCGACGGTCACCTCGTCGACGGTCTCGGAGCCGGGCTCGAGGTGGCCCCACTGCTCGCGGACCTCGTCGAGTGCGTGGCTGCGGTCGAAGCGGTACGGGTACGGGTTGCGGCCTGCGGCCCGGAGCTCGGCGATGCGGCCCAGGCGGCGGGCCTGCTCGGCGGCGAACCCGCTGGATCCCGCCTCGTCGCTCGTCGTGGTCTCGTCGCTCACGACCGTCGACCGTAGCGCCGCGGGCCCCGCTCTGACACGGCCCGGTACGATCCCGGCAATGCGACGACTCGGTGCGGTGCTCGGGTTGGTGCTGGCGCTGGTCCTGGTGGGCGGTGTGGCGGTGGCCCGCTCGGGCCTGGTGCGCGATCTCGACGGTCCGGCGGACGGCCGACTGGTGGCGGCTCCGGTGTTCCGGGCGCCCGACGTGGTCGTGGTGTTCGACGTCGACGAGGTCGACCCCGATCTGGCGGCGGCCACCTACGCGGCGGCCCGCGACACCGGAGCCTCGGCGTACCCCAGCCGCGGTGCGTCCATCGGCATGACCCGGGTCCGTCGGGGCGGCCAGGTGATCCAGCAGACCGCGGCGGGGTTCCGCTTGCCGATGATCGCCACGGCCCTGCCCCCGGTGGTCGTGGCCGAGACCATGGGCCGTGACGTGTCGGGTGCCCTCGGACCGAGCTCGGTGGTGATGGGCGAGCGCACGGCCCGCCTGCGCGGCGCGCAGGCCGGCGACCAGATCGACGTGGTGGCCGCCAGCGGGCAGGTGGTGACGCTGCGGATCGGCGCGATCGGCGCCGACGCGGTGGTCGGCGGCACCGAGCTGCTGATGACCACCGAGCTCGGCGAGCGGCTCGGCATCGTGCGCGACGGGCGGATGGTGATCTACGGGTTCGAGTCCCGTCAGGCGATCGACCAGGCGCTCGCCCGGCGCGGCGTCACGACGCGGCGCGAGACCCGCATCCTGCGGAGCTGGGACGCTCCGCTGCCCGATCGGACGCTCGGTATGGCCCAGGTGAAGGAGCTGCTCGGCGAGTTCGAGTACCGCGTCACCTCGACGGGCTCGGTCGTCCAGGAACCCGCCTGGCAGGCGGCGAACCTGCCGGCCGGGCGTGAGGTGCTGTCGCCGCAGATCCCGATCCGGGCGCGGTGCCACCTCGAGATCGTCGACGACCTGCGCGCCGCACTCGACGAGGTCGCGGCGGCCGGGCTCGGCGGGGCGATCGAGGTCGCCAACGCCAACGCGTACGGCGGCTGCCACTACCCGCGGTTCAACCGCATCGGCGGTGAGCTCGGCTACCTGTCACGGCACTCGTGGGGGATGGCGCTCGACACCAACACGGTGAGCAACTGCCAGGGCTGCGTCCCCAAGATGAACTGCCAGGTCGTGCAGATCTTCCGCCGGCACGGCTTCGCGTGGGGTGGGAACTTCCTGCGACCCGACGGGATGCACTTCGAGTGGGTGGGCGAGGCCCGCGACCAGGTCGCCACACCGACCCGGTACTGCCCGAACGCCGTGTCGAACCGCGCGACGCAGCCCGTCGGCGACTCGCGGGCGCTGCTGTACGCCGACCAGACGCTCGCCGTCACCCACGACCACGACCACGCGCCGTAGCCTGGCCGCGTGAGCATGCGATTCGTCATCATCGGCGGCGGGCCGGCCGGCAACCAGGCCGCCACCCACGCCGCCCGGCTCGGCGCCAGCGTCACGGTGATCGAACGCGACGTGGTCGGCGGTGCCGCCCACCTGTGGGACTGCATCCCGAGCAAGACGATGATCGCCACCGGCGGCGCTCGCACCTACACCCGCCAGCTGCACGCCATGGGGCTCGAGCATGCCGAGCCCGAGGTCGACGTCGCCGCGCTCACCGCCCGCATCGAGCGGATCAAGGCGCACATGAGCGCCGACACCACCCAGCTCCTCGAGAGCCAGGGCGTCCGGCTCGTCCGGGGGACCGCCAAGTTCACCTCGCCGCACACCGTGCACGTGGTCACCGCCGACGGCGAGGAGACCCTCGAGTTCGACGCCGCGCTGATCGCCACCGGGACGCGGCCGCGGATCCCCGAGTGGTGCACCCCCGACGGCGACCGCATCCTCACGACCCGCGACTGCTATCCCCCGAAGGACTTCCCCCAGAGCGTCACCGTGGTCGGCTCGGGCGTGACCGGAGTGGAGTTCGTCCACATGTTCGCGTCGTTCGGCGCCGCGGTGACCCTGGTCGTCAGCCGGCAGCAGGTGCTCCCCGGCAAGGACCCCGAGGTGGCGGCGGTGCTCGAGGAGGACTTCCTCGAGCGCGGCGTGAAGCTGCTCATGGGGGCCCGGGCCGAGGCCATCGAGCGGGCGGTCGACGACGAGCACGGCGATCACGTCGTGGTCCGCTGCGACGACGGGCGGGTCGTGCGCTCGAGCCATGCGGTCCTGGCGATCGGGTCGGTGCCGAACACCGCCGGGCTCGGTCTCGAGGCGGCCGGCGTGCACACCGACGGTGGCGGGTACGTGCCGATCAACCACCACTGCGTCACCAACCAGCCGCACATCTACGCGGCCGGTGACGTGAGCGGCAAGCTCCCGCTGTCCTCGGTGGCGTCGATGCAGGGCCGCAAGGTGGCCGAGCACGTGATGGGCCTGCACACGCGCGAGCACCGCCACCTCGACTACGACAAGGCGGCC
>CAYRXQ010000210.1:0-5498 GCA_964428115.1 uncultured Ilumatobacteraceae bacterium | reverse complement strand
TTTGCGGTGCTTTGGGGCGGCGGTGCCTGGGACGTGAGCGTCTGCCACGACCTCTATGTCCTCAAGCTCGACGCCGGCGGCGAGGTCGAGTTGTT
Organism: uncultured Ilumatobacteraceae bacterium; assembly: GCA_964428115.1. Classification (GTDB taxonomy): domain Bacteria; phylum Actinomycetota; class Acidimicrobiia; order Acidimicrobiales; family Ilumatobacteraceae; genus CAYRXQ01. The sequence goes on along the minus strand of CAYRXQ010000210.1, from coordinate 5,403 downwards.
CGACGCCCATGGTCCCGGCTTCGGCTATGACGCCACCGGCTTCGCCCGGCGGCTCGGGCTCGGCGAGACGCTCACCTCGCCCACCGGCGCGACCGCGGCGGTGTGGCACGACCGGCTCCACCCGATCCCCGAGGGGCTCGTGCTCGGCGTGCCGGCCTCGGTGCTGCCCTTCGCCCGCACCGGGCTCCTGTCGTGGCGGGGCAAGGCCCGCGCCGCGCTCGAGCCGCTGCTGCCGCGCACCGGCACCCAGTCCGACTCGATCGGCGCATTCGTGCGGGCACGGTTCGGCGACGAGGTCCACGAGCGCCTCGTCGACGCGCTCGTCGGCAGCATCTACGGGGCCGACACCGACCGGTTCAGCCTGGCCGCGGTCCCGCAGCTGGCAGCGCTCACGGCGCAGCACCGCAGCATCCTGCTCGCCGCCCGCGGCGCCCGTCGGCGTGCCACCCAGGCCACCGGCCCCGTGTTCGCCACGCCGTCGGCGGGTCTCGGCGCGCTCGTCCACGCCGCGGCCGAGGCGGTCACGGCAGCCGGTGGCTCGGTCACGGTGGGTCGTGCGGTGACGAGGATCGAGCCCGACGGCGACGGGTGGCGCGTCGACGACGAGCGCTTCGACGCCGTCGTGGTCGCCGCCCCGGCCCGGCCGGCAGCCAGCCTGCTGGATGGCATCGCCCCCGAGTCGGCCCGACTCCTCGGCGGGATCGACGTGGTCGACGTCATCCTCGTCACGCTGTCGGTTCCCGGCACGTCCTGGCCCGATCGCCTGCGCGGGCGCAGCGGCTACCTGGTGCCCAAGCCCGATCAGCGGCTCGTCACCGCGGCCTCGTTCGGCTCGCAGAAGTGGGCCCACTGGCGTCCGGCCGACGGCTCGCAGGTGATCCGGGTGTCGCTCGGGCGCGACGGGCTCCCCGTCGACCACCTCGACGACGAGACGGCCGCCACGGCCGCGGTCGACGAGCTCGGCCGCCACGTCGGTGTCGACCTGCGACCGACCGAGGTCCGGGTCAGCCGCTGGCCGGGGGCGTTCCCGCAGTACCGGCCGCACCACGCCGATCGGGCTCGATCCATCGCCGCGGCGCTGCCCGCTGGCGTGGTCGCCGCCGGGGCGAGCCACGACGGCATCGGCATCCCCGCCTGCATCCGCCAGGGCATCGCGGCTGCACGCGCCGTGGCCGATCACCTGGGCCTCCCGCGAGCGGCAGCACCCGAGGGTGCGCGATCATGAACGGCATGGACGCGGCGAGGGGATCGACGTCCGTGGCCGCCCGGGCGACCCCCGGCCGGCGGCGGGGACGACGCCCCGGCACCGCGCTCGTGGCGATGGTCGTCGCGGGGTCGTGGGCGATGACCGCGTGCGGGTCCGACGGCGGCAGCCCGGTCTCGGCCCAGCCCGCCACCACCGCGGCCGTCACCACCACCACGGTGGCGCCGACCACCACGCTGCCGCCCACCACGACCACCTCGACCACCAGCACCACCACCACCAGCAGCACGACCACCACAACCACGACCACGCTCCCGGTGCCCATCGACCCGCCACTCGACATCCACGCGGACGAGCCCGAGATCGCGCTCGGGCTGTTCGAGATCCCCGAGCTCGGCGTGTCGATGACGATGTACGAGGGCATCCGCAACATCACCCTCGATCGCGGTCCGGCGCACTGGCCGGGGACGGCCATGCCGGGCGAGCAGGGCAACGTCGTCATCGCCGGTCACCGCACCTCGGGGCACCGGGTGTTCCGCAACGTCGACCAGCTCGAACCCGGCGACGAGCTGGTGTACACCGTCGACGACGAGCGCATCGTCTACCTGGTCACCTCGATCGAGATCGTCAAGCCCGAGGCCATCTGGATCGTCGACCAGACCCCCGAGTACACGATGACGCTGTTCGCCTGCCATCCCCCCGGGTCGGTGTCGGAGCGGATCGTGGTGCACGCCGAGCTGGCCGATCCGCCGTCGTCGGCCGACGATCAACCGCCGTCGCCCTGATGGCCTCCGCCGAGGTCACCGACGCGGCGCGCGCCTCCACCGCTGCGGCGGCACCGACGCGACCGAGTGCCGAGCGCCGCACCCGGGCGGCCCGTGTCGCCCTCGCGGCCGGCGGCGGCTTCCTCGTGGCGCTCGCGCTCCCGCCGTGGGGCTTCTGGCCGCTGGCCTTCCTCGGCGTCGCGGCGTTCGAGTACTCCCTCGGTGCCCACCCCGACCGGCGGCCCCGGGCGGCGCGAGCGTTCGCCTTCGCCTGGGTCTGGATGGCGATGGGCATGGGCTGGATGTGGCAGCTCACGGCGCCGGGCTACGTGGTGGCCACGCTGGTGTTCGCCGGGCTGCACACCCTGGCCGCGCTGGTCGCCCCCGGCGGCCGCTGGCGCGTGATCGGTCGGCCTGCGGCGCACGCCCTGGTCGAGGCGATCCGGTTCTCGTTCCCCTTCGGTGGGGTGCCGCTCGCCAGCCTCGGGATCTCGCAGGCCGGCGGCCCGGTGCTCTCCGTCGCCGGGGTGATCGGGGTGATCGGCGTGACGTGGTTCGTGTTCCAGGTCGGGTTCGCGCTCGCCGGACCGGCCCCGGCCTCGCCGGTACGGGTCCGCGGCCGGGCCGCGGCCGGCGGCTCGTGGCTGGGCCTGGCTGCCCTGGCCGCCTGCGCGCTGTTGTTCGTGATCTCCCTCGTGGCACCCGACGGTCGGGGAACGGGCCGGATGCTCGACATCGCCGCGGTCCAGGGTGGGGGCGAGCAGGGGACCCGGGCGATCGACGTGCCGTCGCGGATCGTCACCGAGCGCCACCTCGAGGCGACCCGCACCATCGAGCCCGACCCCGACCTCGACCTGGTCGTGTGGCCCGAGAACGTGATCGACATCAACCGCGAGCCCTTCGAGGGCTCGGCCGTGATGGACGAGGTCGTGGCCGAGGCGGCCCGGCTGGGCGTGCCGATCTCGGTCGGCATCACCGAGGACGCGGATGTCACCGGTCGCGGCGTCCCCGGGCAGATCACCAACGCCCAGGTGGTGCTCTCGCCCGAGGGTGAGCTCGTCAGCCGGTACGACAAGGTGCGCCGCGTCCCGTTCGGCGAGTACGTCCCGCTGCGCACGCTGCTCGAGGCGGTCGGCGCACCGGTCGACCAGGTCCCCTCGAACGCGGTGGCCGGCACCGAGCCCGCCGTGATCGAGCTCCCCGACGGCACCTCGATGGCCACCGTCATCTCGTGGGAGGTGTTCTTCGGCGGACGGGCCCGGGAGGGCGTGCTGGCAGGCGGCGAGCTCGTGCTCAACCCGACGAACGGCGCGAGCTACACCGGCACGATCCTGCAGACCCAGCAGGTCGCCTCGTCGCGGCTGCGGGCCGTCGAGACCGGCCGGTGGGTGATCCAGGTGTCGCCCACCGGGTTCTCGGCCTTCGTCACGCCGACCGGCGAGGTCCTCGAGCGCACCGCGGTCGGTGAGCGGGCCGTGATCCGTGGCACCGTCGAACTGCGCACCGGACGGACGTGGGCCACGCTGATCGGCGACGGCCCCGTGATCGCGGCGCTGCTCCTGGCGCTGGGCGCCTCGATCGTCCTGAGCCGGCGCGCTGTCGCGTCGACCGAGTCGGTCACACCTCGATCAGCGTCGGTCACACCTCGATCAGCACCGTGACCGGGCCGTCGTTGACGAGCTCGACGCGCATGTCGGTCCGGAAGCGCCCGGTCGCCACCACCCCGCCACGGCGACGCAACCCGGCGACCACCTCGTCGACCAACGGCTCGGCGTGCTCGGGGCGGGCCGCCGCGATCCAGCTCGGTCGACGACCCTTGGTGGTGTCGCCGTAGAGGGTGAACTGGCTGACCACGAGCAGCTCCCCGCCCGCCTCGGCCACCGACCGGTTCATGACCCCGGCCTCGTCGTCGAACACCCGCAGGTGCCAGAGCTTGTCGGCCAGTCGGTCGGCCTCGGCCGGTCCGTCGTCGTGGGTCACCCCGACCAGCACGCACAGGCCGGCGCCGATCGCGCCCACCACGGTCGCGCTCCCGTCCTCGCCGATCACCGTCACCGCGGCCCGCTCGACCCGCTGCACCACTGCACGCATCCCCCGAGATCTACCAGGCCGGCCGGCGACGCGAGGCAGACTGGGCCGGTGCTCGTGCTCACCGATCCGACCGGGGACACCGTGGTGGAGGTCCACCCCGAGCTGGGAGGGCGGGTCGGGTCGATCAGCGTCGAGGGCCGCGAGCTGCTGGTGAGCGGCGACGCGTCCTCCCACCCGATGCAGTGGGGGTCGTTCCCGATGGTGCCGTGGGCCGGGCGCGTCCGCGCCGGTCGGTTCACCTTCGAGGGTGCGCCGGTGCAGCTGCCGCTCGACCTCCCACCGCACGCGATCCACGGCTCCGGCTACCGGACCCCCTGGGAGGTCGTTCACCAGGACGCCGACGCCGACCAGGTCGTCCTGGCGTGCCCGCTGGAGGGGGAGCTGGGTGGCACGGCCCAGCAGGTCATCGGGGTCGCAGCCGGGTCGGTGACCTGCGAGCTCGCGGTGGTGGCCGGGGCCCGGGCCATCCCGGGCGAGGTCGGTTGGCATCCGTGGTTCCTGCTGCCGACCACCCTCGAGGTGCACCCGCAGGCGATGTACCGGCGCGACGCAGAGGGGATCCCCGACGGCACCCTCGTCGAGCCACCGCCCGGCCCGTGGGACGACTGCTTCGTCCACCCCGACCCGATCGTGCTCACGTACCCGACGCACGTCGTGACGGTGTCCTCCGACTGCGAGGACGTGGTCCTCTACACCCACCCCGAGCACGCCGTCTGCGTGGAACCGCAGTCGGGACCGCCCGATGCCTTCACCCTGCGGCCGCGTCGCATCGAGGCCGGTCGGGAGCTCCGGCGAACGATGACCGTGACCTGTCGGACCCGCTGATCGATCGACAGCATCAATCGTCCGGGCATCTGCCACTTCCGAGGGCCAGAGGCGACCGATAGCCTCATCCGGAATGTCCCCCGGCCTCCCCCACCCCGACGCTCCGCTGTCGATCGCGTACCTGACGTACCGCGGCAAGCCGCACGTGGGCGGCCAGGGCGTGTACACCCGCCACCTCACCAAGGCCCTGGTCGACCTCGGCCACTCGGTCGAAGTGTTCGGCGGGCAGCCGTACCCGGTGCTCGACGACCGGATCGCGCTCACGAAGCTCCCGAGCCTCGACATCTTCAACGACCACTACCCGGGCCGCTTCCCCGCCATCTGGGAGCTCCGCACCCGGGAGGACTGGCTCGAGCTGGGCCAGTTCCTGACGGGCACGTTCCCCGAGCCCATGGCGTTCAGCGCCCGCGCCAACCGGCACCTGCGCCGGCGGCTCGGCGAGTTCGACCTGGTCCACGACAACCAGTGCCTCGGCTACGGGATCCTCGAGCTCGAGAAGGCGATCCCCACCGTCGTCAC
>CAYRXQ010000209.1:0-5509 GCA_964428115.1 uncultured Ilumatobacteraceae bacterium | reverse complement strand
TCGCCCTGGCCGCGTCGATCGAGCACCTCGCCGTGCGGACCGGCAACGCCCGTGCGCAGGTCCTGGCCGACGCCCTCGACCGGGCCACCGGGCGTGTCCTCGAGGAGGGTCGCTCGCCGTCGCGCAAGGTCAAGGAGATCGACAACCGCGGCAGCCACTACTACCTCGCGAGCTACTGGGCGCAGGAACTGGCCTCCCAGACCACCGATCCCGAGCTCGCTGCCCTGTTCAGCGAGGTTGCCGCATCGCTGGTGTCGAACGAGGAAGCGATCGTCGAGGAGCTGAGCGTGGTCCAGGGTGCGCCCGTCGACCTCGGCGGCTACTACTACCCCGATCCGGCGCGGGCGGCCGCAGCGATGCGCCCCAGCCCCACCTTCAACGCGATCATCGACGGGCTCGGCTGATCCGGGGGCTCGACCGAGCCCCCGACACCCGCACTGCGAGGATCGATCCATGAGCGACCAGATCCGTCCCAGGTCGCCGAGCCCGCTCGGCAAGCGGCTGGCGGACGCGCGCCGCCGCGGCCTCGACCCCCAGGAGCGGCGTCGCGTCATGACGGCGGTGGCGCTGCGCAAGGGCGAGGGCTGGCGGTCGCAGTTCTCGCTGCTGCAGGCGCTCTCGGTCACCGTCGCCGTGATGGGGCTCTCCTCGAACTCGGCGGCAGTGGTGATCGGGGCCATGCTGCTCGCACCGCTCATGGTGCCCGTGCTCGGCATCGCTGCCGCCATGGCGATGGCCCTGCCCGGGCACCTGGGCCGATCGGTGCGCACGGTGGCCCTCGCCTCGATCGGCTCGGTCGCGCTCGCCTACGTCCTCGCGCTCGCGCTCCCCGACGGTCAGCTCAGCGCCGAGGTCCTGGCACGCACCAGCCCCGACCTGCGCGACCTGGTCGTGGCCCTCGCCGCAGGCATCGCCGGCGCCTACGCCACCGTGCGGACCGACGTCTCGGCCTCGCTCCCCGGCGTCGCCGTCGCGGTGGCGCTCGTCCCACCGTTGGCGACCATCGGGATGACGCTCGAGGCCGGCCGCCGCGATCTGGCCGAGGGCGCGATCCTGCTGTACGCCGCCAACCTCACCGGGATCGTGCTCGTGGGCGTCGCCGTGTTCCTGCTCACCGGGTTCGTGCCGCCCAGCCGGATCCGGGATCGGCGACGACACGTGTCGGGCGCTGCCGTTCTCGTGGCCGGCGCCACCTTCGCCGTCGCCGTCCCCCTCACCCTCGCCAGCATCAGCGCCTCGCAGGACGGGCGCGACCGCGACCGGGTGCGAGCCGCGGCGGCCGGCTGGATCCAAGGTGCCGGTGACGAGCTCGACGAGGTGCGCGTCGACGGCGACCGGGTCCGCATCCTGGTCTCAGGCCCCAACACACCGCCGCCGACCGCCGACCTCGAGCGATCGGTGCGTCAGATCCTGGGTGCGGGCGCCGTGGTCGAGGTGCGCTGGACCCAGACGCAGGTCCCGCCGAGCGAGGTCGCGACCGACGAGCCGAGCCAGGAGGAGCTCGACGCCGAACGGCGCCTCGCCGTCGTCGTCGCAGCGGTCGATGCCTGGCTCGAGGAGGCGGAGGGCAGCTTCGACATCGAGAGCGTCGCGGTCGACGGCGACATCCGCATCGACCTGACCTCGGCCGAGCCGCCCCCACCGGTCGATCGGCTCACCGATCGATTGCGCACCGAGTCGGGGATCAGCCTGCCGGTGGTCGTCAACTGGACCCAGCGCACCATCCTGCGTCCGGGCGACGACGACGACGGCGGCACATCGCTCGACGCAGTCCGTCGCGAGGTCGAGGACGTGGTGCGGCCCTGGGCCCGCGCGATCGACGGGGTCACCGTGCTCGGCGTGACCTACGACGGCGACCTGGTGACGATCGACCTGGCCGGTCCCGACCCCCAGGCCGTCGCGGATGCGAGCGACGCGAGCAGTGCGAGTGGGCTCGACGAGCTCGAGGAGCTGGTGGCCGCTGTCGTGCCCGCCGGCACCGAGATCCGGGTGTGGTTCGCGCTCCGGGTCCCGCTGCTGCCGGCGCCGAGCACGACGACGACCACGACCACCACCACGACGACGACCACGACGGTGCCGGCGACGACGGTGCCGCCGACCAGCGAGCCGGGGGGCACGACCGAGCCGGTCAGCGGGTGACGGGGTAGCCCGCCGCTTCGATCGCAGCGATCACGGCCGGCGCGTCGACCTGGTCGGGGTCGAAGGTGATCTGCACCTGCTTGGCATCGACGTCGACCTCGCTCGAGGCGACGCCGGACACCTCCTCGAGCGACTCCTCGATGTTGAGCTTGCACGAACGGCAGTGGACGGTCGGGACGTCGAGCTGGATGGTCTGCACGGGATCCTCCGGGGTGGGTGAGTGGGTGGGTGTGATCACGGCGTGGCGCCGGCCTGCGATCGGAAGCGACGCAGGCGCAGGCTGTTGGTGACGACGAAGACGCTCGAGCTTGCCATCGCGAGGCCCGCGAGCATGGGGTGCAGGAGGCCGGCCGCCGCGAGCGGGATGGCGGCGACGTTGTAGGCGAAGGCCCAGAACAGGTTCCCCTTGATGGTCGCCAGGGTCCGCCGGGAGAGGCGGATCGCATCCGCGGCCACCCGCAGGTCGCCGCGGACGAGCGTGAGGTCGCTGGCCTCGATCGCCGCGTCGGTGCCGGTGCCCATTGCCACGCCCAGATCGGCCTGGGCGAGTGCCGCGGCGTCGTTGACACCGTCACCGACCATGGCCACCACGGCGCCCTCGGACTGGAGGCGGCGCACGACGTCGACCTTGTCGCTCGGCAGCACCTCGGCGATGACGTCGGCAGCATCGATGCCGACCTCGGCGGCGACGGCCCGGGCGGCGCGCTCGTTGTCACCGGTGAGCAGCACCGGCCGCAGCCCGAGGGCACGCAGCTGGGCGATGGCCTCGACGCTGGTGGGCTTGGGGCGGTCGGCCACGACGACCACCCCGCGGACCCGCCCGTCCCATCCCACGTACACCGCGGTGCGACCGTGCGACTCGGCGGCGTCGGCCGCCTCGAGCGCGCTCGGTCCGAGCGCGAGGCCCTGGTCGGTCACGAATCGGGCACGACCGGCCGCGACCGCGTGCCCACCGACGTCGGCGGTGACGCCCAGACCGGCGGCGGAGCGGAACCCCTCGACGGGGAGCGGCCGGACGTCGAGCTCGGCGACGCCGTCGACGATCGCACGGGCGATGGGGTGTTCGGAGGGCGCCTCGACCGAGGCGATCACCTGGAGCAGCTCGGCACGGTCCTGGCCGTCGATCGGGAACACGTCGACGAGCGACATCGTCCCGGTGGTCACGGTGCCGGTCTTGTCGAGCACCACGGTGTCGACTCGACGCGTCGACTCGAGGATCTCGGGCCCCTTGATGATGATCCCGAGCTGCGCCCCGCGTCCCGTGCCGACGAGCACCGCGGTGGGCGTGGCCAATCCGAGCGCGCAGGGGCAGGCGATGATGAGGACGGCCACCGCAGCGCTGAACGCCACCGAGGGCACCTCGCCCGTGCCGAGCCAGAAGCCGAGGGTCCCGACCGCCAGGGCGATCACGACGGGGACGAACACGGCCGAGACCCGATCGGCGAGCCGCTGCACGGGCGCCTTGCCCGACTGTGCGTCGGCGACGAGCCGAGCGATGCGGGCCAGCTCGGTGTCGGCCCCGACCCGCTCGGCGACCACCACGAGCCGGCCACCGGCGTTGACGGTCGCGCCGGTCACGTGGTCGCCAGGGCCGACCTCGACCGGCACCGGCTCGCCCGTGAGCAGGGAGGCGTCGATCGCCGAGCTCCCCGACTCGACCACCCCGTCGGTCGCGATCTTCTCGCCCGGGCGGACCACGAAGCGATCGCCGACGACGAGCTCGTCGACCGGGATCCTGACCTCGGCGTCGCCGCGCAGGACGGCGACGTCCTTGGCACCCAGTGCCAGCAGCGCCCGCAGCGCCGCACCCGAGCTGCGCTTGGCGCGCACCTCGGCGTAGCGACCGGCCAGGATGAACGTGGTGACCCCGGCGGCCACCTCGAGGTAGATGTCACCCGAGGCACTGCCCCGGCTGCCCGTGAGGCTGAACCCGTGCGTCATCCCCGGCGCACCCGCCTCACCGAGGAACAGGGCGTACAGCGACCATCCGAAGGCGGCCGACACCCCGACCGAGATCAACGTGTCCATCGTGGCCGCTGCGTGCCGCAGGTTGACCCAGGCGGCGCGGTGGAACGGCCAGGCGGCCCAGGTGACCACCGGTGCGGCCAGCGTGAGCGAGGCCCACTGCCAGAACTCGAACTGCAGCGCCGGGATCATGGCGAGCAGGATCACGGGGGTGGACAGCACTGCGGCGCCCACCAGACGCTGCCGGAGCGCACGGTGCTCGAGGTCGACCGGATCACCGGCAGGCCCGTCGGCCTCGGGCGTGCCACTGCTCCCGGCCGTGCCGCGACCCGGTGCGGGCCGAGCGGAGTACCCGGCAGCCTCGACCTGGGCGATGAGCGCGCCGACGTCGATCCCGGTGGGCGCGACGACCATGGCCTCCTCGGTCGCGTAGTTGACCGTGGCGGTGACCCCGTCGAGCTTGTTGAGGCGTCGCTCGACGCGCGACGCGCAGGAGGCACAGGTCATGCCGCCGATCACCAGGCGGTGCTCGTCGGCGGATCGGACGTCAGTCACCGTGGATCTCCCCCTCGTGCTCCATGTCGCTCTCCATGTCGCCGTCCATGTCGTCGACGACCGCAGGTGCTTCGGACGGCTCGGGGCCGATCGCAGCACCGAGCCCGAACCCGACACCGAAGATGGCGGCGAGCACGAGCACGAAGGCGCCGAGCCGGAGCGTCACGCGCTCGGACGGCACCGCGTCGGATCTCTCTGCATCCACGCCGTTGACGATATACCCCTCCCCCGTATCGCGCAACGTCTGGACTGATACCCCCACTGGGTATAGACTCGCAGGCGTGACGGAACGCGGCTACACCATGCAGAAGGACGACTACCTCAAGCGCCTGCGGCGCGTCGAGGGGCAGGTCCGCGGCCTCCAGCGGATGATCGACGAGGACGTGTACTGCATCGACGTCCTCACGCAGGTCAGTGCGGTCACCCGAGCGCTGCAGAGCGTGGCCGTCGGTCTGCTCGACGAGCACCTGCGCCATTGCGTGGCCGGCGCGGCTGCCGAGGGTGCCGACGCCGGGGCGCTGCTCGACGAGGCCACCCGCGCGATCGAGCGACTCATCAAGTCCTAGGTTCATCGGCAACGGGGACGAGTCCAGCGGGGTCGGCCCGCGCTCGTCCACCCTGCCCGCCACTCATCGCGCGTCGGGCGGACCGCGCGGCCGGGTACGCAGGAGCGGTCAGCTCCCGGTTCCGTCGGCTTCGTCCCCGTCCCCGTCGTCGTCGTTGGGCCAGTGGGTGTGGTTGCGCCAGCGGATGAGGGTGCGGAGTTGGTCGAGGGGTGTGGGGTCGGCCTCGACCGTGACGTTGGCTGGTCGGTTGTGGTGGGCGAGGTGGCTGATGCGGTTGTGGCCGG
>CAYRXQ010000208.1:0-5517 GCA_964428115.1 uncultured Ilumatobacteraceae bacterium | reverse complement strand
GGCAAGCCCGTGGGCACGGAGTCGTTGGCGGGCGCGGCTGCGCTGCACCGAGGACACGTCGAGGTCGAGTTCTGCGACCTCGCCTAGTACGGCCCACGCTGCGAGAGGCGACCACGGTCGGCCGTCCGCGCGGGGTTGCTCCCTGAACGCGTCGAGCGCAGCTTCGGGCACGAGCCACTTGCCGCCGATCCGCCGGCCGGGCAGGACCCCTCGTTCGAGCAGTTGCCGGACGCGACGGTCGCTGACCTGCAGTGCTTCGGCGACCTCGGAGACATCCCGCATGTTGCAGAACAGTACCGACATCGGAAGAGTTCTGCAATGTACCGGGTCACCGCGAGGGTCATCAGCCCGAGACCGACCTGGCGCCCGTGTTCCCTGCACCGCCCGTCAGCGACAGTGCACAAGAGCCGGGTACCGGGATCGAACCGGTGACCTCATGATTACAAATCAAGTGCTCTACCAACTGAGCTAACCCGGCGAAGGCTCGACAAAGGGTAGAGGGCCACCCTCGGGAGAACCTACGGGGAACTCGGCCAAGGCCCGAATTCGTCGACGAGTGGAACGAGGTGTTCCTCGAGCCGTATGCCGAGACGGCGTTCGACCTGTTTGGCGGTGAACACGACGGTGAACACGAGGCAGCCGACATCGTCGCCGCGCTCCCGGCCGACCCCCGTCCAGGCGACCGGCAGCTCCCAACGGTTCCCTCGACTCAGCTCCGCGCTGGTCGAGCGGTGTTGATCTGCTCAGCGATGGTGTGCGGATCATCACTGGTCACGATGAACCCGTCGTAACGCCCACCGCCGGCGGCGCTCCCGACGGTTTCGATTCGCACTGCAGGCTTCGAATCGCGCACGCAGACGAAGAGAGACCTACCTCGGCCGCGCCAGGTACCGATCTTGGCGCTCCCGGGAACAGCCAGGCCGGGCGCTCGGAGCCCACTGATCGCGCGGCGCGGATCCTCCTCGACCGTGACCTCGCGAATGGACGACAGCGGGATCCGCTGTTCGCCGACCAGGCCGGCGATCTTCTCGAACCTCGTGGGGCTGATCACGACCGCGTTGCGGTCGACGTGGATGGTGGCCATTGTGATGACGTCCATTTCTCGGCTTCGGGGCGGACGACGCCGACCATACGGCGATCATGGATGGGCGTCGTCCCCCCGATGGGCAACTGCGAGATCCTCCCGTAGGGGGACGTCACGAGCCGCTGGGGGCGATCAGGCCGATCTCGTAGGCGAACACGACGGCGTGCACGCGGTCACGGAGCGCAAGCTTCATCAGGATCCGCTTGACGTGGGTCTTGACGGTGCTCTCTCCGACGTACAGCTGCGTGGCGATCTCTCGGTTCGACAAGCCCTGGGCGATCAGCACCAGCACTTCCCGTTCGCGTTCGGTGAGGCGATCGAGCTCGCGATTGCGCACGTCTGTCGCCTGCGGTCCCTCGGCGGTCGCACGGCTGAACTCGCTCATCAGTCGCCGCGTCACCGATGGGGCGAGGAGCGCGTCACCCGAGGCGACGATGCGCAAGCCCTCGAGCAGGTCCTCCGGCGGCGTTCGTTTGAGCAGGAAGCCACTGGCGCCGGCGCGTACCGCCTCGTAGACGTACTCGTCGAGCTCGAACGTCGTCAGCACGAGCACTCGCGGTGCTGTCTCATCGGCGTCGGAGGGGACGGCACCGGTGATCCGCCGGGTGGCCTCGAGTCCATCCATGCCTGGCATGCGGATGTCCATCAGCACGACGTCGGGTGCGAGTTCGGCGGCCATCTCGACGGCCTGCACACCGTCGTCCGCCTCCCCCACCACCTCGAGGTCGGGTTGCGTCTCGATCATCATCCGCAACCCTGCGAGGACGAGAAGATCGTCGTCGACGATCAGGATCCGTATGGTCATTTGTGCTCCTTGCCCCGCGGGAGCCGTGCCTCGACCCCGAAACCTCCGCCGATCCGGGGCCCCGTGACGAGGCCGCCACCCAGCACGCTCGCTCGCTCGTGCATCCCGGTGATCCCCCGTCCTCCTTCGCGTTGCGGCGTGCTGGCCGCGCCGCGCCCGTCGTCGACGACCGACACGACCAGATCGTCTGCATCGCACACGAGCGACACCTCGATCCGTGCGGGACCGGCGTGCTTCACGGCGTTGGTCAGCGCTTCTTGCACGATCCGGTACGCGGCGGCGCTGATCGGTCGCTCGACGGCGAGATCGATCGCGCCGCGGCACCGATCGTCGAGGTGGACGTCGGCGCCTGCGGCCCGCACCCCCTCGACCAGCCGCGCGATGTCACCGATCCCGTGTGCTGGTTCCAGGGGTGCGACGTCGCTGCCGTCGCGGTGGAGCAGGCCGAGCATGCGGTCGAGATCCGACAGCGCCGAGCGGCCGACGCGCTCGATCTCCCGCAGAGAGTTGACGGTGGGTTCGTCGACGGCCGCCATGCGTGCCGCACCCGCCTGCATCACCATGACGTTGACGGCGTGGCCCACGGCATCGTGAAGCTCGCGGGCGATGTGCAAGCGCTCCTCCGCGACAGCACGGCGCGCAGTCTCGGCCGCCTGCTGGCGGGCGTCCTCGGCCTCCGCCGCGAGCAGATCAGCGCGGTGCTCGATGGAACGTGCCGTGACACCGGCGAACCATCCGAGACCGAAGAAGATCAGTGTGAGCAGCAGCGGGATCGGGAGCAGGTCGCCGGGGCCGTAGAACACCGTGAGCGATGACGGGACAGCGGCGAGAGCAACCATCACCGCCGACGCCCTCGGCGGTCGCGTCACCGCCACCATGTACGCGAGGAACGGTGCTGCCAGGACTGCGTTGCCCTCACCATGGTCGAACCCGGTAGCGACGTAGAACGCAGCCGCGGCCGCCAAGCACGTGGCTGGCGCGACACGACGTACGAGGATCAGCGCCGTGGGACCGAGTGCAAGGAACCACCCGATGCCTTCGACGGGCCCGTACTCCCCGACGTAGTCGGCGCCGCGCATCGATCCGATCGTCAGGTAGCCGAGGAACAGCACGAGCAACGCGTCTGCTGCGAACCAGACCGGATTCCGGTTGACCGTGCGGTCTGCACGCAGGCGTTCGAACATCGGGACGGACGGTAATTGACCGTTCGCGTCGTCGGCGTCCCCCTGCGGGGGGACGCGCTCTCCCCTGTGATGGGGCGCCCGAAGAGCGCCCCACCGAGGGACGACGGCGACGAGCTCCGATCTGCACAGTTGGCATCGAGACGCCGCACCGACGTCGATCGAAGTCCACTCACCAGGAGACGCCACCATGACCACCACCACCACCCCCGCACCCGGCTCCGTTCTGACGCCGCCGGCCTCGAGCGGCCCACTGCCCCGCCTGACCGCAGCAGCGTCTGCCGTCGATGCCGTCAAGACCTACGGCCGTGGCGGCGCCGAGGTGCACGCCCTCGCCGGCGTCACCGTGTCATTCGAACGTGGCCGCTTCACCGCGATCATGGGCCCGTCGGGCTCGGGCAAGTCGACCCTGATGCAGACCGTGGCCGGACTCGACACCCTCACCTCCGGCAGTGTCACCGTCGCCGGCGTCGAACTCTCGTCCCTGTCCGACAAGGAACTCACCCGCCTCCGTCGGGACAAGATCGGGTTCATCTTCCAGGCGTTCAACCTGGTCCCGACCTTGACCGCCAGGGAGAACATCCTGCTTCCCCTCGACCTCGCCGGGCGCAAGCCCGACAGCGACTGGTTCAACCGCGTGATCGCCACCGTCGGCCTCGCCCACCGCCTCAAGCACCGCCCGGCGGAGCTCTCCGGTGGCCAGCAGCAGCGCGTCGCCGTCGCCCGAGCCCTCGTCAGCCGACCCGAGATCATCTTCGGCGACGAGCCCACCGGCAACCTCGACAGCCACTCCGGCGCCGAGATCCTCTCCTTCCTGCGCTCCGCCGTACGCGAGCTCGGCCAGACCGTCGTCATGGTCACCCACGACCCCGTCGCCGCCTCCTACGCCGACCGCATCGTCTTCCTCGCCGACGGCCACATCGTCGACGAGATGACCTCACCGACCGCCGAACAGGTGCTCGACCGCATGAAGCGGTTCGGACACTGACCGAACGCCCGACCAACCCACTCGCGCAAGGACCGTGCCATGTTTCGACTCTCACTCCGCTCGCTGCTCGCCAAGAAGCTGCGGCTCCTCACCACCGCCATCGCCATCATCCTCGGCGTGGCCTTCACCGCGGGGACGATGATCCTCGCTGACACCATGACCGCCTCGTTCTCCTCGACGATCGAAGACATCGGGGAGGGCGTCGACACCGTCGTCCGCGGCGCCCGACTCGACGCCGACGATCCGGTGGCACCCCGTGCCCCAGTTGCCGCCACCGCACTCGAGGTCGTACGCGCCATCGACGGCGTCGAAGCTGCCGCCCCCTACTACGACGGGTACACCCAGGTGATCGGAGCGAACGGCAAGGCGCTCGACCTCCGCCAGAGCGTCGGGCTCAACTGGATCGACGACCCCGACCTGACCATGTTCCGGCTCGTCGAGGGAGCCGCCCCGACCGCCTCTGGGCAGGTCGTCCTGGGCGACGACACGGCTGACGCGGCCGGGCTTGCCATCGGTGATCAGGTCGATCTGATGACCATCGTCGGCCGCGAGACGTTCACGGTCGTCGGGCTTTCCGAACTCGACGGTGGCGCTTCGCTCGGCGACACCGCGTTCGCCTTCTTCCACGACAGCGATGCCGCGACCCGCCTGGCCGAGGCCGGAACGGTCGATGCGGTCATCGCTCGCGGCAACGGAACGATGAACGAGGAGGACCTCACCGATGCTGTCGCCGCAGCGCTGCCGCAGGACGAAGTCGTCTCGGGCAGGCAGCACGTCAGCGAGCAACAGGACGACCTGAGCGGGATGATCGGCGTGTTCGAGAGCGTGCTGCTGGCATTCGGCGTGATCGCCCTCTTCGTCGGCTCGTTCACGATTGCGAACACCTTCACCATCACGGTCGCCCAGCGCACCAAGGAACTCGCCCTCGTCCGGGCGATCGGCGCCAGTCGCCGCCAGGTGCTCGGCTCGGTCGTGATCGAAGCCGCTGTGCTCGGCACGATCGCCGCTGCTGTCGGCCTCGCCGCCGGTCTCGGCGTCGCCACGGGCCTCACGCAACTGTTCGGTGCCGTCGGTCTCGAGTTCCCTGCCCGGTCGCTCGTCGTCGCCCCGTCGACGATCATCACGGCCATGCTTGCCGGCGTCCTCGTCACCGTCGTCGCTGCCCTCGTGCCAGCGCTACGCGCCTCCTCGGTCGCTCCCGTCGACGCGATGCGCGACGCCAGCATCGAGAGTGGGCGCACCTCGCGCCGCCGGGTGGCTCTCGGCAGCCTGCTGGCGATCGGCGGGATCACGCTCGTCGGCAGCAGCTTCACCAGCAGCTCGACGGCCAACGTCGGGCTGGGGAGCGCATTGATCCTGTTCGCGGTGCTGGCCCTCGGCCCAGTCTTGGTGCGCCCCGTGACGATGATCCTCGCCGGCCCGATGCGCAGGCTCGGCGCTACCGGCCGGCTGGCAGCGG
>CAYRXQ010000207.1:4853-5531 GCA_964428115.1 uncultured Ilumatobacteraceae bacterium | reverse complement strand
CACGGAAGCGCGACCGCAGGTGCAGGTCGGTCTGGCGCAGCAGGGGAACCCGGTCGGCCGGGATGCCGGCGGCGAGACGCCGCTCGGGGACGTAGCGGTCGTATCGGAGCACCTCGCCCTGCTCCCACCGGATCGCCTCGTGGAGCGCCGTGAGCTCGACCTCGGCCTCACGGACGAAGCCGCGGGTCAGCTCGTACCAGGAGCCCCCGCCGAGCTCGACGCGCCCGACGGGCGCGCCGCGGTCGATGCGCAGCTCGGCTGTGGCCATCGGCTCGGCCGCCGGCGATCCGCTCCTCGGTTCGACCATCGACGTCCAGTCTCGTCCGAGCATCGTGCGGATGCCACGCTCTCGCGACCGAACGTGAACGGAGGCCCCGCGATGACCGAACCCGTCCTGCTGGTCGACGAGCCGCTGCCGCTCGTGCGGCGGCTCACGCTCAACCGCCCGCACAAGCGCAATGCGCTCGACGACGCGCTGCGCGGCGCGCTGTTCGAGGAGCTCCGGACCGCCGACGCCGATCCGGAGGTGTCGGTGATCATCATCCGCGGGGCCGGCACCTGCTTCTCGGCCGGCTACGACCTCGGCTCGCCGAACAACGACGTCGAACGATCCATCGCGAAGGCCGACGGCTGGTGGTCGCGCCACGTGCTCAACAACTGGTTCGAGATGTGGGACAT
>CAYRXQ010000207.1:0-4843 GCA_964428115.1 uncultured Ilumatobacteraceae bacterium | reverse complement strand
CGCCGGCGGCAGTGAGCTGGCAGCAGCCTGCGATCTCGTGTACGTCGCCGAGGACGCGGCGATCGGATACCCGCCGGTGCGGCTGATGTCGCCGCCCGACATGCAGTGGCAGACATGGCTCCTCGGCCTGCGCCGCGGCATGGAGGCGTTGCTCACCGGTGACGCCATGACGGGGGCAGAGGCCGCCGCCACCGGCTTCGCGACGCGTGCGCATCCCGCCGAGGAGCTCGAGGCGGCGGTCCTCGCCGTGGCCGAGCGGGTGGCCAAGGTCCCGCCCGACCTGTTGGCGCTCAACAAGCGCGCCGCCCACCGGGCCATGGAGGCGATGGGCATCCGGACCGGGATGCGCTCCACGGCCGAGATCCAGGCGATGGGGTTCCACCAGGCCTCCTCCAAGGAGTACCTCCGCTCGTTCGCCACCAAGGGCGTGCGTGGCGCGCTGAGCGAGCGCGACCGGGCGTTCGGCGACTACCGGGAGGCGCCACCCGAGGAGTGACGAGTGAGGAGTGGGGAGTGAGGCGTGGTCGTGCCGGGGAATGGCAGGGGTGGCTCCGGCGTTCGATCGGTCATGGCCACCACCCCCGCCGGTCCCGACCCGTTCGACGTGTCGGGCTTCCCCGGTGTCGACATCCGTCGCGCCGCCGACCGCTTCGCCACCAAGATCTCCTGGCTCGACTCGAAGCACTCGTTCTCGTTCGGCCGTCACTACGACGTCGGCAACACGCACCACGGGCTGCTGCTGGTGAACAACGACGACGTCGTGCGCGCCGGGACCGGCTTCGACACCCATCCGCACCGCGACATGGAGATCGTCACCTGGGTGATGCGCGGCTCGCTCGTCCACCAGGACTCCACCGGACACGCCGGTGTGATCTACCCGGGCCTCGCCCAGCGCATGAGCGCCGGCACCGGCATCCTCCACAGCGAGAAGAACGACTCCTGGCGGATGCAGGGCGGCCCGGCGCACGACGAACCGGTGCACTTCGTGCAGATGTGGGTCGTGCCCGACCAGCAGGGCATCACCCCCGGGTACGAACAGCTCGAGATCGACGAGCAGCGGCTCGCCGGCTCGCTGGTGCCGGTCGCCTCGGGGATGCCCGAGCACGCCGACGACACCGCCATCCGGATCGCGAACCGCTCCGCAGCGCTGCACGTGGCCCGGCTCCAGCCCGGTGAGTCGGTGGAGCTCCCCGACGCACCGTTCCTGCACCTGTTCGTCCCCCGCGGTGTGGTGGACCTGGAGGGCGCCGGTGCGCTCGCGCCCGGCGATGCCGTGCGGTTCACCGGCACCGGCGGTCAGCGGGTCACCGCGTCGGAGCCGGCCGAGATCCTCGTGTGGGAGATGCACGCCGCGATCGCGGCCTGAGGCGCTCCACCAGGAGCACGACGCCGACCACCGCGGCCGCACCCCCGAACACGAGGAACGTGCCGGTGACCGACTCGAGCAGGCGTGGTGCCAGCACCATCGCGCCGGCGAGGCTCACCATGAGGGTGCCGCTCACCAGCTGCAGCACCTCACCGTGGCGCTCCTGCAGCTTCACGGCCCGCATCGTGGTCACGGCGATGGTGAAGATGACGAGCTCGTCGAGCAGGAACACCAGCAGGTACAGCACGAACAGCAGCGCGGCGCCGGCCGGTTCGATCCCGCGGCTCGTCAGCAGGTTGGTCCACAGCAGCGGGAGCCCGGCGGTGCAGGGCGTCTCCACGAGTGACACGCCGACCGCCAGCACGGCCGTCCCCCCGACGAGCGCCGGCCACGACCGGTCGACGGCCGCGAGCCCCCGCATCCGGCGCAGGATCCCCGGCTTGCGCTCGTCGGGGATGGTGAGCGACGGGCCGCGGTGCGTCACGTATTCCTTGAGGTGGAACAGCCCGAACACGCCGGCGACCCCGGCCACCGCCCACCGGATCCAGTCGGTGCCCGACGCGAGGTCGAGCACGCTGTAGGCGCCGACCATGTACAGCCCGTACAGGGCCGAGGTGACGGTGAGGAACACGGCGCCGACCACCATGATCCGCAGTCGCGACCGACTGTGGAGCACGAGGGCCAACAGCATCGACAGGACCCAGAACGAGCACGGGTTCACCCCGTCGACGAACGCGATCAGCACGGTGGCGGCGATCAACGACCGGTCGGCCACGTCCACGGTCCCGACGAAGGGCACGTCGACCGTGGTCCGCTCCAGGGTGGGCGCGACGTCCCCGGCCAGCAGGGTGTCGACGGTGAGCTCGATCTGCGCTGCGACGGTGGAGTCGAAGCCGACCCAGACGGCGTCGTCCAGGAAGATCGTCGGCACCGCCCGGATGTCGACCCCGTGGGCTGCGGCCATCTCCTCGAACAGGGGACGGTAGGTGGCGTCGTTCCACACCTCGTGGTCGACCACCTCGAGCCGCGGTTCGCGTGCCGACAGCTCGGCGAGGAAGTCGAGCGCGCGTGCGCAGTAGGGGCAGCCGTCGCCGTGGAACACGACGATCTCGACGCTCGCCGGGCTGCTGGTCGGCGGAACCGGCTCGGGATCGACAGGCGACGAGGCGAGGGTCGGCGCCATCGGTCCCGCCGCCGACGCCGCCGAACCCACCGATCGTGCCGACGCCACGGTGCCCGTCCCGAGCACCAGCACGACCACGACCATCACGAACGTCACGAGCACGGTGACCGCGCGCGACGACCTCATGTGGGCACCGTGCGCGCAGGTCGGCGGACGGTGCCAGGGCCGGAGGACCCGGCCGCCGGCGGTCAGCCGGCGGTCAGCCGCCGAGCGCCGCGTGGGCTGCGAGGAGCAGCGCTGTGCTCGTGGTGTTGCCGAGGATGCCCGAGGCCATCTGGTTCATCATGTAGGCCACGGTTGCCCGACGCTCGACGTCGACGATGATGATCGAGCCGCCCCAGCCGCCCCAGAAGCACAGGCGGTGACCGGG
Source organism: uncultured Ilumatobacteraceae bacterium (assembly GCA_964428115.1). Taxonomy (GTDB): domain Bacteria; phylum Actinomycetota; class Acidimicrobiia; order Acidimicrobiales; family Ilumatobacteraceae; genus CAYRXQ01. The sequence goes on along the minus strand of CAYRXQ010000207.1, from coordinate 1,924 downwards.
CCGAAGGAAGGGGTACTCCTCGGCCCGCGGCAGCCCGTAGCCGATGCCGAACGTGGCCGGGACGCCGAGCACGAGGTCGACGCCGTCGGCCTGGACCTCGAAGATGCGGTCGATGGTGGCGGGGGAGAGCAACCGGACCCCGTCGACCTCACCGCCGTTCGCGACCACCGACTGGATGCGGGCCACCGAGCGGGCGTTGCCGTGACCGTTCGCGGCGCCGATCTCGGCGCGGCGCCACGGCTCGGTGTTGGCCAGGTTGGCGTCCATCGGCGGGCCGGTGAAGGTCTTGAAGGCGGGGGAGTCGGGGTCGATGGCCGTCATGTCGATCGGGAGCGGGGGCGGCGGGATCACGGGGCTCACCCGGTGGTCGTGTTCCGGCGACAAGCCGATGTGGAAGTCGGCGCCGAGCGGCCCGGCGATCTCCTCGGCGAAGAACGTGCCGAGCGATCGGCCCGAGACGCGTCGCACCACCTCGCCCACGAGGTGCCCCTGGTTGATCGCGTGGTAGCCCGAGGCGGTGCCGGGCTCCCACCACGGCGCCTGCGCCGCCAGGATCTCGACGCTGCGGACCGGGTCGTACATGTCGTCGTGGGTGACGGGCTGCGCCCAGCCGCTGACGCCCGAGGTGTGCGACATGAGGTGCTTGACGAGGACGCCCGCCTTGCCGTTGGCGGCGAACTCCGGCCAGTACGTCGCCACCGGCGCGTCGAGGTCGAGCTCACCGCGGTCGACGAGCACGAGCGCCGACAGCGCCGTCATCGTCTTGGTGGTCGACCAGACGTTGACGATGGTGTCGCGCTCCCAGGGGCGGGTCCGCTCCGCGTCGGCCCAGCCACCCCAGATGTCGACCACGGGTTGCCCCTCGACGGTGACCGCGACGGAGGCACCCAGGTCGTCGCCCCGGTCGAGCGCACCCGACAGGACCTCTGCGAGCGGGGCGAACCGCTCGTCGAACGAACCCTGGATCTCGGCCACGTGGTACTCCCTCGGTCGGTGATGGACCGGAGGAACGTAGCCCTCGGCCGCCCGACCGCCGCAGGCGGGGCTCAGCAGCGCAGATCGCGGCCGAGGCGCCAGAGCTCGCGGTCGACCTCGTCGTCGGTGAGCTCGTCGAGTGGCAGGACCGACACGCGCGCGCCGACGAACATCGCACCCGGGTTCCAGGTCGCGGCCACGAGCGGGGAGTCGCCGGGTGCGACCGGGGATGCACTGGTGAACACGACCAGGCGGGGGAGCACCTCGGCGAGCCGCGTGCGCAGCGCCGCCAGGCCGAGCTCCACGTCGTGAGGATCGAGGGCATCGCGATACCGGACCGGACGCGGCAGCACGGCGCCGATGCCGAGGCCGGCGTCGGCGGCGGCGTCGTCCTCCCAGCCCTCGACCGTCGTCGGGAGCAGCCCCGTGCGGCGGAGCCCTGCCCACAGGCGATCGTCCTCGCCCGGTCGATGGTGGCCGAGGTGGATGGCCGACGCGCTCGGGGCGAGGTCGACGAAGACGGCCGCGGGCCACAGGGGGACCACGTCGTGCAGGGTCTCGACCATCACGCCGTGCCAGGAGACGGTCGTGCGGTGTCCCGCCGAGCCGGCAGCGGTCACGACGCGGAGCCCCTCACGACCGCCTCGTCGACCTGCGCGTCGGTGCACCGGCGAGTCACCGGGCCGCGGCGGTGCGAACGGGTCGTCGTCGAGGTCGTCATCGAGGTGGTGGAGCGGATCCGGCACGGACACGACTGGTCATCGGCACGGAACCCCCCTCGCATGAGCCTCAGGTCCGGCGCCCGCGGAGCTGGTCGAGTCGGCGACGGTCACGCTTGGTGGGTCGCCCGGCACCCGGATCCCTCCGGAACACGGTCTCGTCCTCACGTTCGGGCGGCGGTGGGCTGTGGTCGACGAAGCACTCGACGGCGATCGGGGCACCGACGCGC